>LJUC01000217.1 GCA_001303695.1 Phycisphaerae bacterium SM23_30 | reverse complement strand
AAACACGCATCCACTTCCAGATCATATGCGAAAGCAATCCGAGCGATGTGAATTCCGAATAGGGCTCGCAACTTACCCAGTGTGCAGAGGAGTTGAGCTTGATATGGCTCTCTATGTGAAAATGAAGCGTTATGGTTTGAATAAAGAAAAGTATCGATAAGGCGCGGCGAAATCGGCAACAAGAGGTTTTTTTCTAGTCGGCTTTCGTTGTTTTTCGTTACCCGCTCTTGGCAATCAGAGTCCGCTCAAAATAAACCCCACTGCCAGGCTCATCAAGGAATTAAAAAATGGATCAGATTTAATACATTATCAGATCCCATGCGATGACAAAAATCCACTCAAGCAAGAAAACGCCGTCTTCTCCGAACGGCGCATTCTTTGAATTCTGACAGACGAATATTCCCTGTCGTGACGCGCAACAACACAATAAAAAAAAACCGCAGTTTTGTGTTTCTGCGGTTTCCTTCTTGGGCGTCTAAGTGATTAATAGCGGTTTCGGCCGCCGCCGTAACCGCCCCCGCCATGGGATACACGCGGCTTGGCCTCGTTCACCTTCAGGGCCCGACCGCCGCAGTCCTGACCGTCCAGGGCCGTTACCGCCGCCTGTGCTTCACCTTCGTTGCTCATCTCGATGAACCCAAATCCTTTGCTTCGCCCGGTGGCGCGATCGTTGATGATCTGAGCGCTTTCGACCGTGCCGTGGGCGCCAAACATCGTTTCCAGGTCTGATTGAGACGTTTCGTAACTTAAGTTTCCGACATACAATTTCTTACCCATAACATATTCTCCTGTTATTTGCGGGTATGTGACCCATATTCAACTTTCCAGGTCACTAGGAAAGCGGCCGACAATTCAGCCTCATAAAAATGGAAAGTTGAATGAAAAATTTCGGTGGGGGGCAGAAATGAAACTGTCTCAAACCTAATTTACACGTTCAGCGAACCAATCTTTATATCAAATATTCTCATCTATAATATCGGGTTTCTGTACAGAGTCAATTTGTTTATTTCTTTTTTTCTGGAAATGTTGATGATTTAACGCTAAAAAACGACGATTCTACTTTGCCCCTGAGTGGCTAAAGACTGAACCATAAAGGAGTGAACTTTCGCACTTCTAAGCGACATTCTTCCTTGATTTATTACAAATCCACGCTACCACTTCAACCTGACATGCTTTTATCTGCTTGTTTTGGCAAAATGATATGTCTTTGGAAACAAAGAACTTACGATTTTGGCAAAATTGCGTCAAATGCCGAAAAACAGCCGAATTTACCCCAAAAATTGCAACTCACACTGCAATCCCGACCCGGATTAGCCGATAAATATAATAATTATAGGATTCACGGGTGCTTGGGGATCTATGTTACCCTGGTCACTCACACGGCGTACAAGATAAAGCAAAATACTTACTAACTCGACAAGACGGGCTGTGGACCCGCGTCGAATTGTAAGGACTTGTCAAACAAGAGGTTATACTCTGCGGTGCGCATGATGGTCATTAACGGGCCTTGGCCGTAAGATCAAGCAAACCGATGTGTGGAAAATGTCATCTGATCGGGATCGTATCGTGGATAGCCCCGACTCCAATACGTGCGGTCGTCCTTTCAGCCCGCTCGTGAGGGGCCTTAAGGCGCTTTTCAGAGCCTTTCAGAATATGTCTATGTATGCCCCCGGTCATCCCATGGTCTGGGAGGCCGTCGAGCAGGCCGCTCAATCGTTCGGCGACGCCCTTGCCGGCCGAAAAAAGCTTGTCATTACTGTAACCCAAGATCACCTTATCTGCGATTTCGAGAAGATCTCTGAGTCATCAAATGAGCTGCGCGACCTGGCTTTGTTGTTGCACGATCTGGATATAGCGGCGGTTGAATTACATCCGGGGTTGACCGTTGACCAACTCGAAATGTTCCTGCAAACTCTGGCTCAGGCCCGCAAGCAAAAACTTGGTGGAGAAAAGCTCCTCGAAGCCTTTGCCGCGTACTCGATCGACAAGATTCGCCTTTATTCCATTGACTATCGCACGCTAAATTTTGCCGCTGGGACCGACGAGGGCCGGGACAATAAGCTATCTTCTGAGGATATTTGGGCCCAAATGGCACGCCTGCTGACAGATACCGCCGCCATCCCCACCTATGGTGCCCTCCAACACTTGGCCAATGAAATTGCCAGCCAAATCTACCGTTACGAGGGAGTGGGCGTACAGGTGTTGCGTGAACAAATGCACCAGGTGGTTCAGAGCATGCACAGCCGGCCCGCCGAACAGCATGATATGATCCGCACGCGGATGGCCACCTTCGTCGCCGGCCTGAACGACAACCTGCGGCAGGATCTGCTGCGGATCACTTCTCGCCAACAGGACAACACGCTGAGCCTGCTAACCGAGCTGGCTGCCGAACTGCCTGTCGAAGATCTGACCGCTGCGCTAAGCGGCGTGGCTCTTAAAGGCCACCGATCACCGGAGGAGATGTTGAGGCTGGTCAAAAAGCTCATAGATATATGCCGCAGGCAACCCCGGGATGCATCGAAATTGCACGATATTCTTCAAAGGTGGGGCATTTATCCTGAAATGCTCAAAGCAGATACGCAAGACTTGCGCGGCGCGCTTTTCGAGCTGTTCCAACATCGCAGCCAGACCGATTTCAATCCTGAGGATTACAAGCCCCAACTCGACGCTTGCTCTGAGGCCAAACCCGCCCTGGCCTTTCTGAACTCCGCCGCGCGTTACGAGGATCCGTTCAATCGCGATAAGGTCCGCAGCCACGCCGCCAGGATCGCTGCACAGCTGTTAGGCAAACAAGACGAGGACCAGTACCACTCCAGCCTGTTTGCCTATGTGGATACGGCAACCGATCTGCTGCTCGAACTCGGAAACATTAAAACGGTACGCCAGGCCGCCGCCGCCGCCCAAAGGCACCGCCTGCTTAAGACCAACAGCGACGATACTCGACTTGCTGCTCAAGGATACCTCGATAATCTAAAGAAACCCCGGCGGATCGATGCGATCATCAATTCCGCTTACGGCAAAGGGCAATTGGCGCCCGAAGCCCTCGATCTGCTCGGCAAAGTTGGCGGACCCGCCCTGTGTGTTGTGTTGGATTTCCGGGCCCGGCAAGGCTGGCCCGCCCTGGAGCCGATCTTCCCCATAATACGACGGTTAAAAAACCGGGAAACAGTCACCTTCCTTGAGAAGCTGCTCGATCATGCCCAGTTTAAGGTCCGGCGTGAGGCACTCAATACTCTATGGGAGATCGACGATCGTCCTGAATCGGTTGAACGGTATCTGCGACTGGCGCTGCATGATGCGGATTGCCGGATCGGGTTCGCGGCGATCCAGCGATTGGCCCAATGGGATACTATGCAGTCCCTGGAACTGTTGCAGGCGTACATCGAAGGCAAACTGTCGCGTCGGTTGCCCCCTCTGTATCACTGCCGTCGAGCGGCGGAGGTTTTAACCGATCGGGGTGAGGCAGGTATTAAACGGTTGTGCCGGGTGCTGCGTTTCTTAAGCACAAGTCCGCTTAAAGCTAGACGGGCCAGGCTGATCGCCGACATCCTCCAACCTCAGGCAGATGCCGTTGAGGTTGGCAAAGCCTTAAAAAGCTGGAGATTCTCGCCCGCTAGACTGGCCTGCATTTTCCTGATGATGGGCCGGAGTCTGCAACGGAGGTTCAAAAGTGATCGAAGCCGTCGATAACGCGATGCTGGAGCTCCAACACGCTCTGTCCGTGCGCATGATGTATCCCCCGGGCAAACATGTCCAAACCTGCCAGGAGCGCGTGTGCGAGATGGTGCAGCAGATTCTACAACACCAGCGGAAATTGGACGTTTTTGTGTTGGACGACCGTGTAATTTTCGACGACCGGACCTTGCCTTCCAGTGTCAACCTCGTCAACGGTCTGTTCGGTCTGCTCTATCGCAGCGGCGTGGACCGCATCACATTCCATCAAGGTCTCGAAATAGAGGAAATCCGGCTGCTGCTCGACGAACTGGCCGACTGTAAGATCGAAGGATCAAAACGCTTGCAGGCTACGCCGCATGTCATCTTCAGCTTTATCAGGCAGATTGATGCCGCAGACTCAACGCCCCCCCAAAGCCCGCATCAGGTCCTGGATGGTAGAGAAATGACCGTTGATGTTAACAGTTTATGGCGGGATATTGACGTCGGCGAAGGCCTCAATGTCGAAATGCTCACCGATATTGTGACCAACATTATCCGGGCGGTCTCGGACCATAGCGACATCATGCTTCCTCTGGTTACCCTCAAGAGGCATGATGAATACTCTTTTGTCCATGTGATCAACGTGGCGATCCTGAGCACCACGTTGAGCGAGTCATTGGGCTTCGACGACACCGGCGTCCACGAAATGTGCATAGCCGCCCTGCTGCATGACATCGGCAAACAGCATATCCCCAGGGAATTACTGAATAAAAAAGGGAGATTGACGAACGAGGAACTGCAACAGATACAAATGCATCCCGTGGAAGGGGCACGCATGCTGCTCAGCACCCCGGGGATGCCGGAACTGGCCCCCATCGTGGCCTTCGAACACCACGTGTGCGCCAATGGCGGCGGTTATCCCAAAGTCCCCCAAGACTGGCAACTGAACTTGGCCAGCCGCATGGTTCAGATCGTCGATGTCTTTGATGCCTTGAGAACCCACCGCCCTTATCGACAGGGGCTGAGCCTGCCTCAAATCATCGAAATCTTCCAAAGTGACATGAACGCCTGTTTCGACGCGGATCTGCTCGATGTCTTCTTTCAACATATAATCCCCCGCTACCATCCTGAAATGGTGGATGTTATCGAGGCGCAACCCTAAAACCTAAATCCCCGTGGCCCGCCCCAAAAATCCGCCCGTAATGCCTTGAAATATAATGAGCCCGGTAGGGTATGCTTAAGCACACGCGCCATTCTGGGATCTATAATTTAATATCCATCATTCATTAAAAATTCAACGCCTGGCAGCCTCAAACCCTGTCATCCCCGCACAGGGCGGGGAACCAATCAACCGATTACCCTGAACCGCCCTTTGCCCCCAAAACAAACCATCCTCCTTCTAACTTCCAACTTCCAGCTTCTAACTTCTTCTCCTCATTCGTCATTATAATACTACGACGGGTGGTGCCTTTCTGGCGCCGCCGGATAGGTGCTCTGACACTGAATTTCATTATTCAAAATTGATTAAAAATTAAAAACTACTTCCCCCACAGCCAGTTACAAACAAATATATACGCATCCCTCACCTCTACCACCCCATTCCTATCCAGATCCGCTTTCAGCAGCACCTGCTCCCATTTCCATTTGTCACTGAACAAATCCCAATCTTTCAAATCCACCGCCCCGTCATGATTCAAATCGCAAATATTTCCCACCTCATTTAGCGACATACTCGCCTCCGCCGTCCCCCCATAAGCCCCCATATTAATCCTCCCCCCATGAGGCCACAACTCCGCTGTCCAGTCCATATTCGGATCCCCTGCGTCAATACAAGGACTTGTGCACGGATCAAATACCCAACTCTCATCCTCTGCTTTCCATCTCCCCGCCTCCGAGCGCACATGTAAATCCAACACTTCCTCGCCCGGAAATGGTAAAGTATCCGCTATCGGAGATTTAGGATCTGCATTAATAAAATATGGATCGGCATCTATATTGCCCTCCCCCGGCCAACCCCCTTCGATATTACAATAATTCGCCGTCGTGGTTGAATTCACCTCAATAATCTCTTCCTCATAATCTCCCCATAAAATACTATTGGTTATTGTTATCTGGCTGTTGAGGTTATATATCCCGTTGCCGTCACTAATGAAATAGAATCTGGATCCGTCTTTTGCTCTATTCCTGCTAAACGTGCAGTTAATTAAAGTGGCATTACTTTCTTCGTTGTACATCCCGCCCCCATGACCCGGCTCGGTTTCATTTTTCCAGAAAATACAATTATGTAATATTGGATTACTATTACAATTTCTCATCCCCCCGCCGTAAACGGCCGCCTTCACCATGTAAACGCTCTCACCATAAGTGCCGTTATCTATAAAACTGCAATGGGTAATAGTAGGTCCGCTTGCTATATTGCATATAGCCCCCCCTCCATATAAAGACTCCAGTCCGCTTTGAAAAGCTATAACTACATTATAATTAAATATACAGTTTGTTAGCTTCATGTCGCTATTCTGGTTGAATATCGCCCCGCCCTCCTTAAAAGCCGCATTCCACCCAAATTTACAGTTGAGAATCGAAGGACTGCTGTCAATGCAATAAACGCCTCCCCCCCGTTCGATCCACCCTCCATTTATGGCGACACCTTCGATAATGGTATCTTCGTCTTCTCCGGAATGAATATAAAATCCTCGATGATAATCATCCCAATCCCCGTCACAATCAATTATACAATTCTCCGGCCCGTTCTCACTTCGAATCGTTATCGCCTTGCCTTTAATGTCAATATCCCGATTACCTTCTCCGCTATATGTCCCATCCGCTATCATGACGCAATCGCCGTTTGCCGCCGCGTCAATCGCCGCCTGAATTGTGGCATATCTATACGGCACCCAAAAATTGTCGTTGTCGGGCGCTAATCGCAAAATCACCTCCACCGCTTGTGGAGTGTTAATCGCCCAAGGATCGCATATTAATAAATTATCTTGATATACTCCCGGCTCAAGTCCGGCAACATTTACCCCTACCGTGATATTATCATAAGGCTCACCCCTTGCCAGACTGCCGCTCGTCGGACTCGCCTCCTGCCAGAGATCGTTGGGCTCCATCACCCAGTTGAGTATCCCTCCCCCCGTGTTGCCGATCGTAAAACTCTCATCCTCCGGCTCAGGACCGCCCACATAAGCGAAAAACTCTAAACGCGTCGCTGAAATATCTATAATAGGACCGATTACCTCTAAACTTATCTCCATAACCTGCGGACTGTTCACCGCACAAGGATCCGATACCGTCAACTGGCAATTATA
>LJUC01000027.1 GCA_001303695.1 Phycisphaerae bacterium SM23_30 | reverse complement strand
GCTGATCAATTGCACTATCGCCGGCAATATCGCCGGCAATGCAGTAATTCGGAGAATCGGTTACGGCGGCGGGATCTACAACGATAGGAGAAGCAATCCTACTTTGAAAAACTGTATTCTCTGGGGGAACGATGATAGCGGGAGTGGAAAAAAGGAAGACAAGCAGATTTACGGCAGGACGGCAGAGGTAACTTATAGTTGCATTGAGGACGACGATCCCGGCTTCGGTAGTATTCCATGCGGCGGCGTCGGCAGCCATAACGTTGATACCAATCCGAAGTTTGTGAATCATGGGCAAGAATATGTTTACACTAAGGCCGATTCCCTCCACGGCGGCGAGCCTAATTATGTTCTTATTAAGGTTAACAACGACCAAGCCTATCAGGTGGGCGAAATCATTGAAATAAGCAACGATGGAGTTTGCCGGGAGGTAAAAACGGTGAAGGAAATTGATGCCCATACTCAGTTTGTAACTTTTATGCCTCCTGTTTCACCCAAAGTAATGCGAAACACTATTATCTACAAGTGGGGCCCGGACGTCACCAGCGTCATTGAGAATTATCATCTTCAGGATGATTCGCCCTGTTGCGATGCCGGCGATAATACCGCTGTTGATGACCCTGAAGACCTGGAAGGAAATAGCCGCATATCAGATAATCCGCAGGTGGATGATGCCGGCAACGGGACGGCCCCATTTGTGGATATGGGCGTCTATGAGTGGAAGGGTCTGAAGGGCGGTTCAGGGTGATGGGCAGATGACAGGGAGTGGGGCTTTTTATTTTTTGATTTGGGTGGGGAGGGTATCCGGCAAAATGCAGGTTAAGATAAGAGATGTGACAATCAGATTCAGCGGATGGATCAAGAATCAATTTTATAGGCACTTGAGTAAGGAAGGGGTGATGGTTATAATGGCGGCATGGAAAGATTATACTGGACGAAGGCGGATGTTTTTGAGGCGGAGGTTGAGGTAAAGGCAGTCGGCGCTAATAAGGTGGTCATTGAGCCGATAGTATTTCATCCGGAAGAAGGGGGTCAGCCGGCGGATAGGGGGTTGATAGGGGAGGCGGAGGTTTTAGGGGTGGAGGCGGTAGGGGGGCAGGTGGTTCATACGCTGGACAGGCCGTTGGAGGAAGGGAAATATACAGCGCGGGTGGATAAGGAGCGCCGGCTTTATACGGCGAGTCAGCATACGGCGCAGCATATTATATCGGGAATTGCGGAGAATCAGTACGGGTTGAAGACGACGGGGGTGCATATCGGGCCGGAGCGGTGTACGGTTGATTTTGATAAGAAAATCGATGGGGAGACGTTACAGAAGCTGGAGCGGCAATCCAATGAGGCGGTGGGGCGGAATTTACCGGTGGAGACGGTGTTTAATGAGCCGGAGGTGCGGGCCAGGAGCGAGCTGAAGGAGATTGAAGGGGATTTGATACGGGTGGTGAAGATAGCCGACATTGATAAATCGGCCTGCTGCGGGGCGCATCTGGGATCGACGGGTCAGGTGGGGCTTATACGGCTGATTGATATGGAGAGTAAGAAAGAAGGGACCAGAGTTTATTTTCTGGCGGGAAGGAAAGGGTTGGAATTTTCCCAGCAAGAGACCATGATCTTAAAAGAGCTGAGAAAGACGCTGCGGTGTGCGACGGGGGAGCTGCCTGAGATTGTTCAGAGGAATTTGGAGCAGGTGGGCAAGCTCAATCGGGAGGTCAACCGGTTGTGGTCGCAGGGGCTGGCGGATATGGCCAAGTCAGCGGAAGTTATAGAATTGGGATCGTCAAAGGTGGGCATACAGGTAGCGGAGGTGCCAGGTAAACTGGCGGCGAAATTGGCGGCGCTGATAGCCGGCGAAGTAGAGGGAGTGGGGATAGTAGTAAGTGAGACACAAATTGCGATTAATTCGAATACAC
This sequence comes from Phycisphaerae bacterium SM23_30, assembly GCA_001303695.1. Taxonomy (GTDB): domain Bacteria; phylum Planctomycetota; class Phycisphaerae; order Sedimentisphaerales; family SM23-30; genus SM23-30. Next base: position 20,909 of record LJUC01000027.1, on the reverse strand, counting down.
TGGATGCGGGCGATCTATTAAAGCAAATTCAGGGGAGGGCGGGCGGTAAAGGGGGCGGCTCGGCACGGGCGGCGAACGGGCAGTTGGCAAGGGCGGTGACGCGGGAAGAGTTGGTAAAGATATTAAAGAATTGAAAAGGCGCCCCGCAGGCGGGGGCATGGCGTTCCGGCAAATGGGAATTTATTATTGGGATTATAGATAATGTGACATGCCTGTGCGGGGCAAAGGCAGGGCGGCCGCGGGGGGTGTTTTCAGACGCCGGGAAGTTTGGAGGGGGTAGAGGGGATTTTAAGGCTATCGTGGAAGCGGGCCATTTTTTGGAGGGATTGATGGATTTGGTCGAGGGTGACGGAGCCGTAACTTAAACGGATATAGCCTTCGCCTTGGGAGCCGAAACAATTTCCGGGGAGGGCGCAGACGCCTTGCTCTTCGAGAAGTCTTTGGCAGTATTCGGTTGAAGACAACCCGGTGGCGCGGATATTGGGGAAGGCGTAGAAAGCACCCTGGGGCATGATGCAGGACATGCCCTTTAAGGCGTTGAGGGCGGGGATGAGGGTGTCTCTTCTTTGGCGGAGTATTTTCATATTGTTTTGGAAGTATTCGGGTGATGAGTTCAAGGCGGCAGAACCGCCGATCTGGGTGAAGGCGGGCAGGCAGGAGAGGATAGTTTGTAAAAGCAGATATAATTTTTCGATTAAATCAGGCGGGGCGACGGCATAACCGAGTCTCCAGCCGGTCATGGCGTACACCTTGGAGAGGCTTTTGATAAGGATGGTTCTTTTTCGGCACCTGTCAAAGAGGCTGGGAGAATGAAAGGTTACATCGTATATGATGCGGGAGTACACTTCGTCGGATAAGAGATAAAGGTCATAATTTTCGGCGATTTGATAGATTTGTTCCGTTTCGGAGGCGGTCATGACCGCGCCGGTGGGATTCTGGGAGGAGTTGATAATGATTAAGCGGGTTTTATCGGTAATTTTCTTTTCCACGTCTTTGGGGTGGAGACGAAATTCGTTGGTTTCCTGCAACTTAACGCCCACGGGAATAAAGCCATTATAATTTATGGCGGAATAGTAAGAGGGGAAGCCGGGATCGGGCAAGATGATTTCTTCGCCGGGGTTGACGAGGCAGCGGCAGACAAAATCAATGAGGGCGTTGGTGGGGCAGGCCATGACCTGTTCCAAATCGGGTTTAAAGCCATAATGGGTCTCGATGTAATGCCGGATGGCCTGGCGGAAGGAGAGCAGGCCGGGCGATTCGGTGTAATGGGTTAAATTTTGATCCAGGGCCTCTTTGAGGGCGTCTTTGGCGGCCTGGGGGGAATTAAAATTGGGATCGCCGATTTCATAATGAATGATTTTTCTGCCGGCATGATCCATAGTGCGGGCCCGAGCCATTAACTTAAACATGGGCTGGCCTACGAGTTTGTGTGTAATCCGCGACAGGGATTTCAATTATCATCTCCTTCAAAGTTCAATCGCCGGTCAGAACCGGAGGCTAATATATTACGACAGTATATATAATAATCCATCGAGGGGCGGGGAATAAGGATATTATCTTATCATATCGGCGCGGATGAGGATGTCGAAGCCGTCGAATTTATAGCGGCGCAGGCCGGTGCTGTCCTGGGCGAATTGGCCGCCGCCGGCGAAGATGGTATCAAAGGCCTCGGAGACCCGCAGGAGAACCTCGCTCTTGACGTAGGGGTCGTTATGTCCGGAACAGAGGTAGTCGAATTCATTAATTCGCTGACAGAGCTTTTTATTGGAGGCGATATAATCGTCGATATTAACATCGGAGGCGTGGGCGTAAAGGGGACCCGGAAAGAAGTGATCGCCCGTGAAGAGGAGACGGTTTTGGCGATCGAGCAGGCACATCTGCCCGGGAGAGTGGCCGGGGGTGTAGATGACTTCGAGTCTTCGGCCGCCCAGATCGATGATGTCATTTTCCCGCACTAGATCGGTAGGCTCCATAGGGGGGATGGTCCAGGCGTCCGGATCGAAGCCCTGAGGGAGGGGTTTATTCCAGAGATAGTCTTTGGCGATGTAGCGCTGCAGAGAGGCATTGGAGCGTCCCTTTTTAAGGGTTTCGACGGCGAGGTCGTTATCGTACATGATGATTTCATCGAACTGGTAGGCGTCGGCGACGTGGTCGTAGTGTTCGTGGGTGAGGATGACGAAGACGGGCAGGTCGGTGAGTTTTTGGACGAGTTTTTTAAGGTCGCCGATGCCGGTGCCGGTGTCGATCAGGGCGGCACGGTTTTGACCTTCAACGAGATAGCATATTGCTTCTTCGAATTGATAGGGTTCATAGAGGGCGTAGGTTCCTTCGGTTATTTTATAGACCTCGAACCAGTTCTGGAAGGTGCCGACGTGTTCGAGGGCGGCATAGACGGGGCGGGGATGAACCGACCACCACTTTTGGGGTTGTACGAGGTTAGAGGTTGGGGAGGGTTGGGCGCAGGAGGAGACTAATACGACGGCGGTAAAACATGTAATAATCCAAAATTTATCCATGACACTCTCCTGTTGGGGCCTTTGGCATCTTTTAAATTAAGCGTTTTAAGCGGTTAAAAAGTTAAGGTTTATCCACCCTGCGTTAAATCGCGGGGTTAAGGAGGATTTTAATATTTACCTCTGCGTAAACGCGCAAAGCCAGCGGGCGTTATTTTATAATAGGCAAAGTTTCCGGTAAATCAATAATTTTTCCGGCGCCGATGGGGGCGCCCGGGGGCGCTGAGGGGGGTGGGGAAAACTGGAAGCTGTCGGGATTTTCCTGGAAGCGTTCGATGGCGGCGCGGAGGTAATAGAGGTATGCCTCTTTGTCCTCATCCAGATTTCTTCGGGCGTCGGTGGTTCCCAGCCATAATCTTAGGAGGAACAATTTCCGAAAGGCGACGGCCCGTACCTGGGCGGGGGCGTTTTGGTCGGCGGCCAGGCGCATTAAATGCTGCAGCGTGAGGTTGTTGACGACGCGTTGGATTTCCGCCTGGAGGCCGGAGAGGTCGGGGGCTTTGAAGGTGGCGTCGATCAAGGTGTCGAGGACTTCGCCGAGGCCGGGGAATTGGGGATTGCGGGCATGATACTCGATAAGGCGGGCGGCGCGTTGGGCATTGAGGATTAATTCGAGGGTCAGGTTGGCGACGTTTTCGGCGGCGGCCAGGGGATCGAAGGTGTCGCCGGTGTAGTCGGGGAAGAGTTCGCGGGTTTGGCCATACCCCGGGGGTCGCGGGGGGATGAGATTGAGGATTTTTTCATCGAGGGCGAGGTTTTCCGGCTGGATGGTTTTGAGGAGGGTTTGGAGGGCGCGGCGTTGTTCGTCGGGGGGTACGATTTTCTGGTGGTCCTGGGGTCCGCCGCGGAGTTGATAGTTGAAATATACGCCGCCGAGGACCTTGGCGGCAGCAGTGATCTGGTAGCGATGGGAGAGATAAACAGGCACAAGAACATCTTCGAGGGTAGCCAGGGGTTCGCCAAAGGGGATTTTATTTTCAGAGAAATTACCAAGGGCAATAGCGCGGACCTTCATCATATGCAGGAGTTCATCGACGGGGTGTGTGCCGTTGTCCCACTGGTGACCCAAGGGATGGGCGCTGCCGGCGGAGGTGGAATTTTGATCGGCGACGTAATGCAGGCCGCGGGCAAAGGCGTCTTCGAGGATTTTTTTGAGTTCCATTTCTTCATCGACATTTTCGGGGAAGTCCTGATAGCTGTAGGCGACGGTGACCTTGTCCCATTCGCCGATGCCGTGGGTATAGGCATCAGAGAGGTCGAGAGTGCCATCGTCTTTGATTTTAATTAGAGGGTGGGGATAATCCATGACCGAGGAGCGGTTGTCAACGCTGGAGGCGTAGTTGTGGCCATAGCCGAGGGTGTGGCCGATTTCATGGGCGGAGAGCTGGCGGATTCTGAGAAGGGCCATTTCCAGGGCTTCGGAGGTGTTTTTGCGGTCTTTTTGATATGTGCCGACCAAACCTTTGGCGATAAGGAAGTCCTGGCGGACACGTTGGGAGCCGAGGGTGACGGTGCCTTTGATGATTTCACCGGTGCGGGGGTCGGTGATGGAGCCGCCGGAGGACCAGCCACGGGTGGAGCGGTGGACCCAGTTGACGACGTTATATCGAATATCAAGAGGATCGGCATCAAGCGGGAGGAGTTCGACCTGAAAGGCGTTACGGTAGCCGATGGCCTCGAAGGCTTCGTTCCACCAGCGGCCGCCTTCGATCAGGGCGGTGCGGATGGGTTCAGGGGCGCCGCGGTCAATATAATAGACGATGGGCTCGACGGGTTCGCTGATTTTGGCATGGGGATTTTTTTTCTGAAGGCGATGACGGTTAATAAACTTTTTGACCAGGGGTTTGTCGATAGGGGCGGCAAAATCCATGTAGGTAGTGTAGCTGATAGCAGAGCGGGGATCAAAGGCGCGGGGTTTGTAGTTGACGTTGGGGAGTTTGACTAATGAATGATGCAGGCGGAGAGTCAGGGCCTCGGCAGAGGGGGCGACGGAGCGGACGAAGTTGCCGGGATTTGAGGCGGTGAAGGTCAACAGGACTTCTATTTCGGTGTTGTAAGGGAAGTTTTTGGTGTTGGCGAGATAGAAAGCGGAACGGGAATCATCCAGTCGGTAATCGCCCTGATCGGAGCGTTTGAGAGTGCCGACGACATTTTTGACATCGCGGAGGAAAAAGGAAGAGGCGTCAACGAATACGCTATTTTCCGTGGAGGAATCCACTTTGAAGCCCCAGATAACAGACTGAGCAAAGGCGTCTTCGACGTCTTTTCGTTCGAAGGGATTGTCAGTTGCGGCGCGAAAAGAATAGTTCGGCTGCAACAAGAGGACCTTGGGCCCGAGGCGGAGGAATTTTACGATTTTGGCGGGTCCCATACTGCCGCGGTCGAGGCCGACATCGTTGGAGCCGAGGCCGGCGGGCAGAGAGACGACATAGAGAAATTCGGTATCGAATTTGTCGATTTCGAGGAAGATTTTGCCCTCGGTTTCGTCCCAGTAGAAGTTGAAGTAGCCGGGGTATTTTTTCATTTGGGCGAATTTGGGGGGCGTTTTTTGGGCTAGGAGACCAGAGCCAACAGATAGAATTAATAATGTAACCAGTAGCAAGCGTTTCATCGTTCACCTCCATTGAAAAAGGGATGGTAATAAAATAGTCCGGGTCTTGGGCGGGCTAAGAGGCCACTCTGCAGTTTTACTTTTGAGTTTTAAGCATAAGTTTATTTCGTTGGTCAGGTTATGCCATCGGCAAGCTGCGCTTGAGGCTGCCACCCGCAGGCGTTCGCGTTTTTTGGTACGTTACCCCCCGCATTTTACATGCGGGGCTATGGGGGTATATTATAATCGAATCTTATTTCCGTTCCAGGGGCAGGATAAGGCAGGTGGGGCCGCCGCCTCCTTTTCGGAATTCCGATAAATCGATGCCGTGCACTTTAACGCCTTCTTTTTCGAGTATTTGGATAACGGCCATGTTCTCTTCGGCGTTGGCGATGACCTCATTTTCCGCCAAGCATATCACATTTCCCACCGAAGGTCGGAAGTTTTGGTGGTCAACTTCGATGGTATCAAATCCTTTGAAGAAATCCTTTGGGAATACGTCTTTACAACAGAGGAGGCGGCGGTTTCCGAGGGCGGACATGGCGCCGCCGATGTGCAGATAGCCGGGGTGCAGTTTTAGGGTTCGGACTTCGTAATCCATATCGCTTAAGAAGGCAGAGAGTTGCTCGGCGCCTTGGGGATTGGTGCGGTCGGAGACGCCGATGAAGGCCACCGCGCCGGCTAAGATCAAGTCGCCGCCTTCGGCGACGGCGGGGGTGGTGATCTCTCCGACACAGGGTTCGTCGAGAGATTTGAGAAACTGGGTCATCCAGATCTCTTCGCCGCGGCGGGCTTTCAGGCCCATGCGCAACTGGATAAATCCTCGGGGAGTGACCAGGGCGGGGTCGCGCGTGAAGACGGAGTTGGGATGGCCGGGGCATTCCGGGGCATCGAGCACTTCGCAGCCGAAATCTTTCATGATGGATTTTAAGCGGTCATGTTGTTGTCGGGTTTTGGGGGGGTCGGCGATTTCATTCATGCCCTGGGCTTTAAGATCGGTGACGTTGAAGTATTCCGTCCGGGGCGTGCAGACGACAACACGAGTCAAACGGGCGCCTTCGTTTCTTAACATGGGGAAGTAGTCTCCTGTTTCAAATAATTTTCATCCAGGCGAATACAATATTTCGATATTTTATTTTTCAATTTATAACACACTCCTAAAAATTCTTTCCGGAGGGGCTTTTTAAATAGCGAATGACGAAGTTCGAATGACAAATCAACGGTGACATTCGGATGACGAGTTTGGGAATAAATTGTATTGCGGCATATTTCATTTTTTTATTGCTGTTTTTAGGGGGTCTGCGCCGGGACTGGGGGCGGGTGTTTTAGTATGATTTTGGGGGTCGGGTTGCTTTTGGTATTTTTGCATGAGGTCGAGGGCCTTGACAGCGAGTTTGAAAAGGTGGGCGTGGGCGCGGTTGCCATTGGTGAGGACGGCAAAGCCGGTTTTCTGCTCGCGGTTGCCGGCCAGGAAGGCGGTATATCCGGAGACGCTGCCGCTATGGGCGAAGATGGTTTGTTCGTTGCGTTTCGAGATCCACCAGGTCAGGCCGTAGCCGGTTGTTTCGTTGAGCCAGCCGGCGCTGAGAGGGCCGGCGAACTGATCGTATTGGCGGGTCATCATCTGCTGGACGGTTTCTTCTTTGAGAAGGCGACGGCCTTTGAAAAAGCCGTTGTTGAGGTTAACGATTAACCAGTGGGCCTGAGTTTTGATGGTGCCATAGACGATGCCGGCGGGCCAGACATCGGCTTTGGTTTGCACGGCGGGTTGATGGTGTTGGGTCTGGCGATTGACGATATAAGGGATAGCGAGACGTTCGACCATGTCGGGGCGGGGGGCGAAGGCCATATCGGTCATTTCCAGGGGATCGAAGATATTCTTTTGCATGTATTCTTTGTAGGGTACGCCGGAGAATTTTTCCACCAGATGGGCAACCAAGGTATAGGCCAGATTGGAATAAACCACCCGGGTCAGAGGGGGATTTTGCACTTTTAGATTTTTACGCAGATATGCCGTCAGGGGGGGAGGTACGGTATCGCCCCAGACGGGATGGCCGCCAAAGGCGGCGGGCAGGCCGGAGGTGTGGGACAAGAGATGGCGGAAGGTGACGGGATTATCCGGGTCTTGGCCCTGGATTTTAATATCGTCGAGATATTTATGGACCGGATCGTCGAGTTGGAATTTGCCCTGTTCCATCTGCTGTAAAAGGGCGTAGGTGGACATACTTTTAAAGGTTGAACCGATAAGATAAACAGTGCTGCAAGTGGCGGGGGGGCGGGCCCAGAGGTTGGAGCAGCCGTAAGCATCGGAAAAGATGATTTGATCGCCGGCGACCAGGGCGACGGCGGCGGAGGGGATTTTACCTTCCAGCATTATTTTTTCTATTTCCGGTTCGAGTTCGGCGACGAGGCGGTCAAGGTCGTAGGTTTGCGCGAAGACGACGGGGCCGGCCGATACAATTATAAAAATAATACATAACGACAGGCATTTTGAGAGGATTTTTGTTTTTTTCATGTTATGCTCCTTTTTGGTAAACCGTGGCAGCGGTTATTAAAAAAGATTTATTTGTTTTTATCCCCGCGTTAAATGGCGGGGTTAATTATAAGTCAATTTTGACGGTTTTTTGCCTTCCAGTAGTAATAAACGGGGATACCCAGGGCGATGAGGAATAAGCCGACGAGGGCTTCCACCGGTTTTTCAATAATGGTGTTGATGCAGATGATGGTGGAAGCAATGATGAAAATGGCCGGCAGGACGGGATAGCCCCAGGTTTTGTAGGGCCGGGGCATATGGGGATGCGTTTTTCTCATGGTAAAGACGGCCACGACGGTGGCGATGCAAAATAGTATGGTGGCGAAGATCACGTAAGTATAAAGCTGTTCGAAGGTGCCGGAAAGGGCCAGCAAGGAGGCCCAGACGGCCTGGATAACGATAGCAAAGGCGGGCGTGCGAAAACGAGGATGGACTTGGGCGACTTTCTGAAAGAACAGGCCGTCTTTAGCCATGGCATAATAGACGCGGGGGGCGACAAAGATAGCGCCGTTAAGGGCACCAAAGACAGAGATAAGCACAGCGGCTGATATGCAACCGGCGGCTTTTTCGCCAAAGAGAAGGGCGCCTGTCTTTTGGGCGATGCGTTCGACGCCGGCCATTTCGGCGGCGGGCAGGGCTAAGAGATAAACGTAATTCATGAGGAAATAAAAGACGATAATCAAGAACGTTCCCAAAACCAGAGCCAGGGGTAGATTGCGGTGGGGTTTTTTGATCTCACCGGTAATGTAATTGAGATTGTGCCAGCCGTCGTAGGCCCAGAAGACCGCGATCAGGGCGACGCCAAAGCTGCTGATTAATTTTCCGAGGCTTAAGCCGGTAGGATTAAGGGAAAAATCAATAGATGTTGTTTTACCGATCGTAAGACCCAGAACGATAAAAATAATCAAGGTGCCGATTTTGACAATGGTGATGATATTCTGGATCCATTTACCGAAGACAACCCCGATGTAGTTAAAAAAGGATAGGACAAGGATAGCCGCGACGGCGACGAAGTGACCCATGGAAAGAGTATAAGTATGAGTGAGGCTGAAGAGATTTAGTTCGGTTTGATAGAGGTAATTATCGGTGCCCAGGGTGGGGAGGAAATAACCGACATAGCGGGCAAAGGCGGCGCCGAGGGTGGCGATGGAGCCGCCCATAGCCACGAAGAAGAGCATCCAGCCAAAGAGATAGCCCCAGATAGGGCTGTAAGCTACCTTGAGATAGACATATTGTCCGCCGGCATGGGGCATAGCGGCGCCGAGTTCGGCGAAGGAAAGGGCGCCGAAAAGAGAGAGTAAGCCGCCCACGACCCAGGCCAGGAGGAGTAAGCCGGCAGAGGGGAGATATTGAGCCATGTCGCCGGTGGTCATATAAATACCGGAGCCGATGATGATGCCCATCAGCATCATGGTGGAGTCGAACAAACCCAGCTGGCGGATCAGGCCGATCTTTTCTTTTTTTGGAGGCTCCGTCACTGCCATAAAAAATTGATCCTCTCAAAGGCGCGCCCCGGCAATTAAGTGCAGGGTGATATTTTGCCTTTTTTAATACCTGGATTTTTCGGTACGGCCGGCGCCGATTTCCATTAACATTTCTTCAATGAGGTTGAGTCCGGTCAGGAAATAATCTTTTTCGGAACCGATGCCGATGCGGAGGTAATGGTCCATGCCGAAACAGTCGCCGTCCAAGACAAAGACGCTTTTTTGTTCGCGCAGCATGTTGGATAGATCCCGGGAATTAATGTTCAGGCGGTAGCGCATAAAAACGATAGCGCCGGCCCGGGGAGGGATAAAATGAAAGAGATCGGCATGTTTTTCGACCCATTTTTTCAACTCGGCGAGATTTTCGTTTATCATTTTTCGGCCGCGGCTTAGTACTTTTTTTCTCATTTCCGGTTGTAAAACCAGGGTAGCCAAACGCTGGCTGAGGATACCGCAGCAGATGGAGGTATAATCACGATAGGACCAGCTTTTTTCGATTTCGTTTTTGGGGCCGACCAACCAGCCGATCCTTATGCCGGGCAGGCCGTAGGCTTTAGCCAGGCCGCCGTTGACGATTACCTTGTCATAAAATCCCCAGAAGCTGGGGGTTTCTCTGCCGTCCAGTTCGGCGCCGCGGTAAATTTCGTCGGAAAAGATCCAGGCGTCAGTCTGTCGGGCCAGGTTGACTATTTCGTTCATGTCGGATTCATTTAAGACGGCGCCGGTGGGATTGTTGGGATTGCAAAGAGCGATCATTTTGGTGCGGGGGGTGATTTGATCTTTTAACTCGTTAAGGTCGGGGCTCCAGCGGAGTTCTTCCTTCAAGTGAAAAGGCTTAACCGTGACGCCGAAAGAGCGGGCGATTCCCCAGATCTGCATGTAGTTGGGCAGCATTAGAACGAGTTCGTCATCCGGCTCCAGGTGGCTCCAGGTGACAATTAGATTGGCCTCCGAGGAACCATTGGTCACCAGTACATTATCGAGATCAGCACCGGGATAGAGGCGGCTGACGGCGGTTCTCAATTCATCAGAACCGTTGGTTTGGCCGTAGCCGAGGCGGAGATCCAGCAGGCGGTCGATCTCCTGCGCGTCGAGCAGCTCTTTAACAGTGTAAGGGTGCAGGCCGCTTTCGGTGAGGTTGTATTTGACGGTATTTTCCCATAAAGATTGGATTCTTTCAAGATCAAAGGTTTCAATTTTCATGGCGTCTCCAGTTTAACTTACCGATGGGGCAAGCACTATCCTTTACGCAGTTAAAGCCTTATAAACGGCCTTGGAGATTTGAATATCCTGCACGGCCACGCCGGTCAGGTCAGCTATGGTTATTTGATCATCGGATTTTCTTTGTAACTGCTTATCGGCAATGACATTTCCCAATTCCAGTAAATTATCTCTATGCAAACAGCCGGCTTTGATAGCCTGGTAAATTTCGCCGCGCAAGAGACTTTGTTCGATGCTGTCGGCCACGACCAGGTCGGCTTTTTGTAAAAGGGCGGGGTCCAGTTCGATTTTTTCAGGCGTGTCGGAGCCTATGGCGGTGATGTGAGTGCCTTTTTGGATATGGTCGGCCGAGATTAAGGGGCGTTGAGCGGGAGTGGCGGTGACGATAAGATTGCAACTGGCGGCCACCGCGCGAGCGTCGAGGGTGGTTTGGATATTCAAACCAAAGTGTTCGGTAGTTTTTTTGTAGTTATCCAAGGTTTTTTGACTGCGGGACCAGACGATAACATCATGGCAATCGATTTCAGGTATCAAATACTGCAGTTGCAGGCGGCCCTGGATGCCGGCCCCGAAGATGCCGATGCGCTGTACCTTTTTAGGGGCGAGGTATTTGGCGGCGACGGCCCCGGCGGCGGCGGTGCGGACGTCGGTGAGGTAACCTTCGTCCAGCAGGACGGCGGTCAACTGGCCGGTTTTCCGATCAAACAACAGCATCATGCCGTTATTGGAAGGCAGCTTGAGTTTGACGTTTTCATAAAAACCGGAAGCGATTTTGATGACGTAATAGTCGTCGTTTTTTATGAAGCCGTATTTGATGTGTACGTCGCCGGGGGGATGATCAAAGATCATTTCACCGACCGGGGGGACAACGACCCGGCCTTGAGAATAAGCGACGAATCCCTGCTCGATAGCCTCAATCGGATCAATCTGGGGTAATACCTGTTTGATTTGATCCAGGGTAAATATTTTTTCCATGGTTTTTGGTCCTGTTGTTAGAAGACATGCTTGTGCAAGCACAAGCATGGCACCTGTTGAGGCAGCCAGTTGTTATCCTAGAGCCGTTCGCACAGGATTTTTTTTAAGGTATCGAGGGCGATTTTTTTGCCGGTTACGACAAGGACGACGTTTTTATTTTCGAAGCGATTTTTTTCTTTGACGAAAGAGGCGACCGCCAGGGCGCCGGAACCTTCCACAAGCATATAGTGTTTTTCCAGGACGAGCTTAAGGGCATCGATGATCTGTTGTTCGGAGACGAGGATGAAGTTATCGACATATTTTTTACATATATCAAAGGTGATGGAATCCGGCTCGATGCCGCCGGCCGAGCCGTCGGAGATGGTAGGCTTGGAAGGCAGATCGAGGATACGGCCGGCTTTTATGGATTCGTACATAACGGCGGAATTTTCCGGTTGGCAGCCGATGATTTCGATGTTTTGGTCTTCTGATTTTAAGAACGCGGCGATGCCGCCGATCAGGCCGCCGCCGCCCACCGGCACCAGGATGGCGTCGGGGTTGGGCAGTTGTTTTTGCAATTCGATGCCGGTGGTGGCCTGGCCGGCGACGATGAGGGGGTGGTTATAGGGGGGGATGTATGTTTGGTTGTTCTTTTGGGCCTGGCGGCGGGCGTAGTTTTCCGTGTCGATGCAGTCGGAACCATGAAATTGCAGTTCGACACCCTGGTAAAGGCGCAGTTCCTCTACCTTGGCGGGCGAGGCGTAATCGGGCAGATAGATGGTGCCGGTGCAGTTGAATTTATTAAGTAGATAGGCAACGGCAGCGCCGTGGTTACCGGAGGAGGCGGTGGCGACGCCGCGTTGTTTTTCCTGATCGGTGAGGGATAAAAAAATGTTGCTCGCGCCGCGGAATTTAAAGGAGCCGGATATTTGCATATTTTCCAGTTTGAGATAAACGCGGCAATTTCCCAGGCGGCTCAGGTAAGGAGAATACTCCAGGGGGGTTTGGCGGATATGGGGCCTGATGCGAGCTTCGGCCTGGAGGGCTAATTGTTTGAGATTCATGTGTGATCCGATAATAGCGTTTGTTAATTTAAAATTGTTTGTCTGGATTCCCGCCTGCGCGGGGGTGACATATAATATCGATTACATGTCAATTTTATTTTTCGTACATAATAGTTTTAAGGGCCGAGAGGAGCATATTAATGTGGTTTTCGGTGCAACTACAGCCCATCAGGCCGATGCGCCAGACCTTGCCGGCGAAATCACCGAGGCCGGCGCCGATTTCGATGTTGTACTCGTCGAGCAATCGGCGGCGGATGCGGGCGTCGTCCAAGCCGGGAGGTATTTTTACCGAGTTTAAGCTGGGTAATCGGTATTCGGGAGCGACGACGAATTCAAACCCTAATTCCTCCAGGTGGTCGCGGAGTTTTTCGTGCAGGCGGCGGTGGCGTTCAAAGCGGGCTTCGAGGCCCTCTTCGAAAATCAATCTCAAGGCCTCATGCAGGGCATAGACCATAGAGACCGGAGCGGTATGGTGATAAGTTCGTTTGGCGCCTTGCCAATAGGAACGAATAAGGTTTAAGTCGAGGTACCAGCTTTGGACCTTGGTTTTTCGGTTTTTCAGGACTTCAACGGCTTTTTCATTGAAGGAGACCGGCGCTAAGCCGGGCGGGGCGCTGATGCATTTTTGGGTGCCGCTGTAGATGGCGTCAATGCCCCATTCGTCCATACGAACATCGACGCCGCCCAGGGAGGTAACGGCATCGACGAGAAACAATGCGCCGGCGTCGTGGGCCAGTTGACCGATTTTTTCGAGGGGCTGCAACACTCCGGTGGAAGTTTCGGCGTGGACGATGGCGACCAGTTTGGGTTTACAATTTTCCAGGGCTTTTTCGACGTCGGCGGGGTCAATGGGACTTCCCCAAGGGGCATCAACGCGGATAAGCTTGGCGCCGCAGCGTTCGACGTTTTCGCACATGCGGTTGCCGAAGACGCCGTTGACGCAGACCACCGCTTCGTCGCCGGGCTCCAGCAGATTGACAAAACAGATTTCCATGCCGGCGCTGCCGGTAGCGGAGACGGCAAAGGTCAGTTCGTTTTGAGTGCGAAACAACTGCCGCAGCATCTCCTTGACCTCATCCATGATCTGCACAAACTGGGGGTCAAGATGGCCGATCATCGGGGTGGCCATGGCCTTGAGGACGCGGGGGTGGACGTCACTGGGGCCGGGACCCATTAAAAAACGAGCATTGGGATTCAATTCGCGGGCGATCGTCATATTCTTCTCCCGGTTGCGGGTAAGTATAGCTAACCATTGATTAATACAAAGCAGGTGAAAGGATAACCGAATTGGGCAGGAGGGTCAAGGAGGGTTTTAGAGGATGATCAACCGATGGTGATGATTTTGAAGACTTTTTCCAGGAGCCAGAGGACGCCGACCAGCAATATGACAGCGGGGATGACTAAGCGCATCCACCAGTAGAGCAGGGGAGGGAAAGGCTTGTTTCGGCCCTGGGCGAATTCTTTGAGGGCGTCGGATCGTTTGATGCACCAGACGGTAGTGATCACCGCGAGCAGGGCGCCGAGAGTCTGCATACCGGAGCCGAAGGTGAGATCCCACGGGATAAAGATTTTTTCACTAATCATGGGCGGAAGGGCAACCAAAAAAACAATCGCACACAGCAACAAAACCGCTTTTTTACGGCTGATTCTGGTGTTATCGACTATGCCGGCGGTGAGGACTTCAAAAGCGGCGACATCGGAAAGAAAAGCGGCGCCAAAAAGGCCCAGGAAAAATAACAGGCCGAACAACCAGCCGACAGGCAATTCGGCAAAGACGTTGGGTAAGGTAACAAAGATCAAATTGGGACCGGAAAAGACCTCCAGGTTGAAGACCGCCACGGCGGGCAGAATCGCCAGACCCGCCATTAAAGCGGCGATAGCATCACCCAGGCCGGTAAAGACGGCGTTTTTAGGAATACCGCTGGCTTTATTGAGATAGGAGCCATAAATCACCATAAACGTTCCGCCCAACGAGAGGGAAAAAATCGCCTGTCCCAAGGCGGCGGCAATGGTAACGCTGTTAAAGGAATTAAGACTAAAATTGCCAAAATATTTCCGGATTCCGTCGCCGGCTTTTTCCAGGGTGACGGTGCGGATGATCAGGATAATAAGGATAATAAAAAGCATAGGCATGATGAGTTTGCTGATTTTTTCGATGCCCTGGCGCAATCCCTTGACCAACACCAGGCCGCAGGAGGAGATGACGATAGCGGTCATGAGAAGTTGTAATAGAAAAGAAGTGGGGACAAAACCTGTTTTCGGAAATAGAATGGCTTGGGGATGTATTTCTCTGCCGAAAGCCCGGACCATTTCAGCGAAGGCGTAATATCCCACCCAGCCTACAGCGACGGAATAATAACCGGCGGCGAATATGACAATACAGAAGAAAAAATAGCCCGCGTATTTGCCGCCGGGCAGTCCTGCTTTTTCGAAGGCGCCGAGGGTGCCGCGCCGGGTGTAGCGGCCGAGGGTCCATTCCGCCATGAGGGCGGGAATGGCTATAAATAAGACCGCCAAAAGATAAATAAAGACGAAGGCGGCGCCGCCGAATTTACTAACCATGTAGGGGAAGCGCCAGACGTTGCCCAGGCCGACGGCGACCCCGATCATAGTCATGAGCAGACCGAAATTAGTGGTGAAGGTTTCACGTTTGGAAGCCAAGTAGTAATCCTTCTGCTTTTTGTATAATTGGCAGGCTAAGAGCCCACCCAATCCTTTACAGATCGAGATTCTTCGCTGTGCTCAGAATGACAACGGATAGTATAATCTACCATTGGTGCAGCTGGTGATATTCGTCCACCATTTTTTTGATATTTACCGTTGAGCCTTTAGTGGGACCTTCGGTTAAGGGTTCTTTTTGAAAACGTTGGGGCAGGGTGTCCTGGTCGTGTTGGAGGCCGAATTTTTTATTCAACTCGAAATCTCGAATAACCGCCCGATGCATGATTTCCTGAAGATACTGGGGCGAGTAATCAATGCCGGTGCCGGCTTTTAACAGGACAGCGGTTGATTCTAAGTTCAGGATGTCCATGCAGAGGCCGATATTTTTACACATGGTCAGGGCGTCGCAAAGCAAGGCGATTTTTTCGGAGTAGGTTACTAAAGCAGCTTTACCTTCTTCAGCAAGCCTGTCGGCAGCCTTTTCGGTGCCGAAGCGCTTTTTGGCTTCATCGAAACGCTCGGTTAATTCAAAGTACGGCTCGGCCCGCAGATGATCGGCGCCGCGGGAGGCGATGGCGTAGGTCAGGCCGTAGGCCTTGATGCCGCGCGGGTCGCCGCAGATTATATCCAGCCCTTTGACCTGCATGACCAGTTTTTGCGCTTCTTTGCTAAAGCCCTGAGACAGCTTCGTAGCGCCGTCGGCCATTCGATCGCCGATGCCTCGGCGGAAAGCGATCATCTCCACGGCCTGGCGTATTTTGTCGGTTTGGCCCCAATCGATTTTCAGGCCGTCGAGATCGTCAGGCGAAAGGAGACCTTTTTCCCGGCACTCGATGATCCAGCCGATCACTTCGGCGGTGGAGATGGAATCCAGGCCCATCTGGTTGAGATACTCGTTCATCTCTAAAGCGAAGACCAGATCATTATTACCCAGTCGTGAGGTGAAACTGCAGAGGGTTTCAAATTCCGGGCCTTCGGCCTCGTGGCTATCGACCACGTAATAGCGGGAACAATGCAGGTTGCAGTTAAAGCAGGCTTTATTCTTGACCTTATAGGTGGCGGCCAGTTTTTGTCCGGAAATCTCATCTACATATTCACAGACGCCCTGCTGAAAATGTTTGGTAGGCAGGATGCCGATACCGTTGAGGTCTTTCATCAGCATGGTGGTGCCCATGCGGTAGCGTTTTTGGTATTCATTATGCTGGAGTATTTTTTGCTCGATCTTTTTTACTTCATCTAAAAAAGCCAAGGTATCGGCCGCTAAAAGTGATTTACGGCCGCGCAGGGCCAGCGCTTTTAGATTTTTCGAGCCCATCACCGCCCCCATGCCAGTGCGGCCGTTGACGCGGTTGCCGCTGGAAACCACACAGGCAAAATGGACCAGGTTTTCCCCGGCCGGACCGATAGCGGCGACTTGAACGGCGTAATCATTTTGCTCGGCGCGAATAGCAGTTGTGGTTTGGACGATATTTTTGCCGGCCAGTTGGGAGCATTCGACAAAATCAACGCCGGTATCCGTGACCATCAGGTAGAGTAATTTGTCGGCTTTGCCGGTGATGATAATCTGGTCGAAGCCGGTCAGCTTCATCTCGGCGGCGAACTGACCGCCGGCGGCGGAGTCGCCCAGGATGCCGGTCAGAGGAGATTTGGCGGTGACGGTGTAATAGGCCGAGGCCGGCAGCAGAGAACCGGTGAGGGGGCCGACGCCGAAAATCAGCATATTATCCGGCCCCAGGGGATCGCAATGGGGATTTATTTCTTCAGTGAGCCTTTTAGTGTTGGCGGGTCGGCCGCCGATAACGTCTTTAATCCAGGCGGGATCGAGACTTTCGATGCGATACCTCCGGCTGGTCAGGTCCAGGCGGAGTATTCTTGAGCCGTAGCCGTATTCAAGCATGCTTTTTACTCCACTTTCTCCTGAGTTCGGCGCCTAATTGGTTAAGGTAAAAATGCCTTTTCTGACCGGGATTCATTTTGCCGGTTTGTTTTTTGATGTCTTCCAGTGAGGCCTGTTCAATGGTTTCCGGTTGGTAGGTTATAGCCCCTTCGGTGCAGGCCTGCACACATTTGGGATTACCGCCGCAGAGATCGCAGACATAGACAAAACCGTCGAATAACTCAATCGCCCCGATAGGGCAGGCCTTTTCACACGCGCCGCAGAGCTGGCAAATGGTGGGCGATACAATAACCGCACCAAAAGGGCCGATGGTCAGGGCCTTGACGGGGCAATTCAGGCAAAACCGCTGCCGGCATTGAACGCAGGCGACAGGGCCGTCGATACCGGTTTCATAGAAATGAGTAACTTTTATCCGGGCGAGATGATCATTGATTCTTCCCGTGTGAAAAAAGGCGCAGGCCGTTTCGCATCTTCTGCAGCCGGTGCATTTGGATATGTCAATTTGAATCAAACCTTAATAACTCCAGATTATAATTATGAGGTTCTGCGCTGCGTTTAGAATGACGATTAAGCTTCTTCTATCAGCTCCAGTCGGTACTGCACCAAACCTTTGGGATCGGGGCAGGAGAAGGTTTTGACGGTTTTTGCCCAGTGACTATCATCCAGTTTGTCGCGGACGGCCAAAATGGGAAAGATGGGCATCATGCTTTGCAGGGCCCAGATGCAGATATATTTACCCTCCGGCACGTAAAGCCGGGAGTCCTCCACAAAGAAATAATCGCCCACCTGCATGGGCAGGTCGCAGAGGCCGTCTATTCTTTCCACGGTGACTTTTATTTTGGCCATTATTATTTCTCCATAAAATATTTGGCATTTTAACGGCACCGGCATAAAAAGGGCAAAGAAAATTCCACACTAGATACGGATATATTATAAAGGCGTGAGGCCTTTTGCTTTGGTATTTTATTGTTTAATCGGCGCCCAGTCGGGTTCTTTATTATGATGGCCGTCGGTAGTGATCTGTGTCCATTTGCCGGCCAGATCGGTGATGCAGATATTCCAGCCAGGGGCGGCCCCGCCGACCATTTCCTCGGCCTTGGGCCCATAGCTAAAGGCGATGAATTTGCCGTTCGGGGAAAAGTCCGTGTGATAAACCTCGTGCGTTTTGGCACAGTGGACCAGACGCCGGACATTAGTGACTATCGGTTCGTCGGAGCTAAAATCAATATCGGCGATACCTAAATCCCAATCTGTCATGCCCCAGGTGATTTTTTTGCCGTCGCTGCTAAAATCCGGCCGGCAGCCGGTGACGCCGAATTTGGTCAGATCGTAAACTTCTTTGCCATCGGTCTTAAAGGCCAGAATAGCATGACCAAAACCCATGCCCCCGTGAACCGTCGCTAAAAACCATTTACCGTCCGACGAGAAGCAGATGTTATAAAGGTGATGTAAATCCTTATTGACATGTTCGGTGTGCTTGCCGGTTTCGAGGTTGTAATAGAATAACCCCTTGGTGGCGAAATCCTTGATAGTGTAACGCTCATATTCGGCCTTGAGATAGGCGATGGTCTTGCTGTCAGGGCTCCAGCAGGGCTGGCGGGCGTTGTCGGCCACCTTGATCCGCCCGGTGCCGTCAATATTCATATAATACACATGCCGGCGCTTTTCTCTGTCCTGGCCCTCATCAACCACGAAACATACCTTTTTCCCGTCCGGCGAGACGTGCGGGTACATCTCATCCAGATCAGACGTATTGGTAAGATTGACCGGCTCGGAACCGTCGGCCTTTATCATAAACAATTCCCAGTTCTCCCCTTCTTCGGTTGAGCGTAAGCTTTCATAGACTATTTTAAAAGGTATCTCCTTCAGCTTCAAGGCTTCCTTCGGCAAAGGCGCACTCTGTTGCGGGGGCTTATCCTGCCAGGGCGACGCCTCCAGGCTCAACATCACGGAAAAAAGAATGATCATACTTGTAAAAAGCATCCCGATTCCTGCAATATGACGCCTTTGGATCATTATGAATTCCTTTATATTGAATTCTATTACATAGACCAACTATCCCGACGCTAGGGAATGTATATACCGGTATCATACGTAATTTGACATTTCAATGCTATAAAAAAAGCCGGTCCCAAAGGACCGGCTTGACGGTGTCAATTTTTTATGATTTACGCCGGTGCATATGCATGTCATTTTATTTCCAATTTTTGTTCAATAATTTTTGCCGATTTCGGCGCCCCCAGATCGTAAATAGTCTGTGGTCCGGTTTCTGGAAAGTCAAAGCTGCCATTAATGGTTATGGTAATTTGCCCTTCAGAGTCAACCTCGACTATGTCAATCCCTATCGGTAATCGTCTTTGGATATCAACGTATAAATGGCCTTTTCTGATTGTATTGTTATAATCATTACTCCTTTCGATATGATAAATATCAACGTCCTGGCCATTGTGCTTTCCCCTTTGTCGGGTGATTTTGCCGCCGGCCTGCGCTAACGTTTCTAATTCATCCAGAAGATCTGCAGGTTCAGTGATTGGTTTATTACCATTTATTATCAATGGATTCGAAGGGGAAATTTGAATGGTATTGCTGTCGGGATAATATGTGATATTTTTATTATTCTTCCAGTCGATGATGGTAATAGGACCATTCGAATATTTACTTGCACACCATGATCTATCAAAAGATTCCCAGTGTTCATATGAACAGAGTTCTCCCTCTTGGGTATATTCATATTTTCCATGTATCCAGGACTTTTTGTGCATGTTTTTTTGTACCTGGGCTAATTCTGATGCCAAGGCCGAGGTGGTAATTCCTACCGAACCATTGAAAGAGTAAAGGGCCATAATCACCCCAATTATCAACGCCGCAGCGGCGGTGAATTTGGTTATTCTGTTTTTCATGATTATTCTCCATAAAGACGGCTGAGTTCCAGCCGATGTTGTATTTTTTGATTGGTTCTGAACGGTTAATATTTCATTGAGAACCGTTTGGTCCATTTGGGGATTGGTGTTAAGGGATGCTTTTTTGATGAATTTTTCCATATTATCTGCCGGTTTCATTTTTGCACCTCGCTGTTTAGTAGCGTTCGCAGTTTGGTCATTCCATATCGGTAACGGCCCTGGACGGTGTTGATCGAAGTATCTTGTAGTTGAGCAATTCGACGGAAGGACATTTCGCCCTGCAGGTGGAGGATAACAACTTCCCGCTGTTCGTAGGGTATTTGGACCAAGGCTTGACTCAATTGCCTCAGTTCTTCACTTAAAACAATCCATTGGTCGGGCCTTGGGGCCGGGCAAATCAGTGTTTCTGAATAATCAAGGCCCAGGATTTCATGCCGCTGCCGATCGCGGATGCGATTTCGCATATCATTGGCGACGCAGGTGGTCAGGTAACTTTTAAGGCTGCCGTTGAGTCGGATATACGCTGCTGATTGGGCCAGTTTCACGAAAACCGCCTGCACCGCATCCTCGGCGGTGTGGGTATCATTTGCCAGGGCGACGGCCAATTTGAGCAGATCGTTCTTATATTTTTCATAGATCCGCCTTAGGGCGTCGGGGCGGCCGCCTTTGAATCTCCAGATAAGCAGCTTATCTTCGATCATTTAGTGCCGTTTCCGTTTCAGAAGGTTCCTTCATCATATATAACACACCCAAGGGGCTGATTTTAGTATAAACAAAATCAAAATTTCTCTCAAATTGCATTAACGGGGCTTAGAAGATATAATTGTCGATGGTATTTCGGCGGCGTGGATAAAAAGCACCCCCAAGCTTCGTTTGATGGCGCCACACGGGCGTTAAAATACAGGTGATGACTTGGTAAGGAAAAAGCGATGAACAATTATGAACGCTATAGGGGGATGGTCAGAGGTGAAAAGGTCGATTGCGTGCCGCGGATACCGATTTTGATGCACTTTGCCGCCCGATATATCAACGCGAGTTTTGCCGATTTCGCCCGGGATTATAAGGTGCTGGTAGAGGCGAACCGGCGTCTGG
>LJUC01000026.1 GCA_001303695.1 Phycisphaerae bacterium SM23_30 | reverse complement strand
CAGGAGGCGGTTAAAGATGTCGTTAAACACAGCCATGAAAAACCCGTTATTCGCCGCTTGGAAAAACTCCTCGCAGCCTAAAATCGGTCAGTTTGAAATATTTACTATATTTACTGAACTTATCCCGGCTTCGCCGGGGACTTTTTAATTTTTCCGCATAAGGCATCTTTAATTCTTTCCTCGACCTATTCTACCAATTCGGTTATGGTTATTCCAAAAGAACCGCCATGGAAGGCCTCGACAAAAACATTTTTAAGCAAATTTTCCACGATCACTGGGAGGTGTTTAAACAGTTTTGACCATGCTTTGACCGCCCCCACTACAACGAAACTATTCAGAAGATGCTCGACTGCGGCGATCCGGAAAAAATGGGCTTTGTCGCTTTTCTCCAGGAAGGCGAAGTGCCCCCTGGTGGTAAGGGGTTGGCCCAATGCCTGGCAAAGTATGTTGTCTCGCCGCTTATCTCGGTAAGACGGATCGAAAGATATAACGGCAAATCGGTCAGCTACTGGTACCGTGAACATAAAACCGGACAGATGAAGCATGAAACCCTCCCCGTACTCCAATTCATCGGACGAATGGTACAGCATATCCTGCCCAAGGGGTTTCAGAGAATTCGTTATTACGGTCTGCACGGCAATGTACGCTATCAAAAAATGAGAGAACAACTTGCCGATATTATACCGGCCCAGATGACCGATGATCCCAGAGGCTACCGGGTGCTGCCGCCCAAACCTTTTGCTCAACGTTTCTTCGATAGCTTTGGCAAAGACCCCCTGCTTTGCCCCAAGTGTCATCAGGAAATGTCGTTGGAGTTGATACATCATCCCAAATACGGTACCATTAAAGAGTTCTTGTTGTTTAAGGAGTGGCCCGATGAACCAGAACCCGCTGGAACCACCAGCCGACGAATCCTTCACCGGTCCGAGCGATTGGTACAAGTATCGCTGCCGTTCCTGTGACCATACAGACTGGGTCGAAGACATCGTGGTGGACGCTTTCCCGCCGGTGGAGCCCGAAGGATTCCCTGCCATCGTCTGCCCTGAATGCGGCGGCAGCTTCCGTTGTGATACTTCCGAACCGGTAAAACGCTCGCTCCAACACCCGGATCATACCTCCTGATCTGTTTGTACAACACATAAACCGATTGAGGGCATTCTCTTTGCCTTATAATCACAAATACAAATTCCTATACCATTTAATTTACAAATTATAGTTTAAAAGTATTCAATCCTCCCTGTAAAGCGTGACTGTCTCCCTGCCAATAAAAAGTACCTGTGGTTTCGTCAGGAAGGCTGATCTCTACATTCCAATTACTGCCTTCCTGTAGATAACTAACGGCAATTTTTCCTTTTGGATGAGGCATTTCTCCGCTGATTTTTTTAATTGAACCCAGGTGGGGTTCTATTTTAACCTTTTCAAAGTAGGGTGCATCGCTTTCAATACCAAGTAATATCCTGAAAAATTCAACATTTGGACTGGATCCCCATGCATGACAATCAGAGCGAGTTGTTTCCACCTCTGAGGTCTCTCCCCAGGTGGTGAGTCCGAATTCCATGTATCTGCGCCATATATCTAACCAGTCAAGATATCCATCACCCAATCCTGCTTTTGTCAAAGCCAGATGCAGGTAATACTTAAAATAGATGGTGGCCTGTGTAAGCGAGGCGTCAGATAACATTAAGTTTCCTATCTCTTCTGCCTGCTGTCCTTCAACCAAGCCTGCCAGGATAGCCATGGAATTTGTATGCTGGGAAAATCGGTTTTTCTCCGGCGTGTCTGCAAAAAGATTTCGTGAACCGTCCCAATATTTGCTCTTTATTGTTTGCGCCAATTTATCGGCAACGTTGCCGTAAAAAGCTGCAAAAGATTCACTCCCGACAAATTGTTCCAGTTCTTTAGCTGACTGCAATGCAAGTAAAAGCTGTAGGTCTATTAATGCCGAACTGCCATCTTCACCGGCAGGGCCTGTGCCCCTCCCCCAACCGGATGCCCAATCGGTAAAATTCCAGCCCGGAACATTTTTTAAGGAACCGTCTGCATCCTGATAACTCAGGAAATAATTCATGATTTGTCTTGATCCAAGTAATTTATCTTCAAGAAAACTATCATCTGTGCCATACATCATATAGTCATACAGCATACTGATATACCATAATGAATAAGGGGGAATGACCTGATTCTGGGTATCAGGATACCTGCTCAAAGTATACCCGTCCCTTTGCCTTGAATAACCCATCAGGTTTAATGCATTTTTGGCCAGCTGGTCGTCGCCGCTGTTAAAATATGAAACAAAAAGCTGAATCCTTGCATCTCCAATATATTGCAATCTCTCGTAATATGGACAGTCCATATATGTCTCAACTGCACACGATCTTGCCGTACGCCAGCCAATTTCCATTATTTTATCAATCTCCGCATTATCAGTATTAAGTTTTGCATTTAATTTAAATGGATAACCGGTAAAGGTTCCGTAAAAATCTTCAATAATAAGTGGAGTTTCTTTTGTTTCTACTTTTAATTCAACATAGCGATAAGTTCTCCAATTAAGAGCAGTGAAATTCTGGTTGTCTGTTCCATCAGAAACAATGATATCCTGCCTTCCGGAAATGGTCTTCCCTTCTATTTCATTTCTGTTGTTTTTTGCGCCATTTTCATTATACAATCCTTCTGCATAGGTTATTGTTATATTACTGTTTTCTCCTCCGCTGAATATCAACGTTGGGTATGCGTTTGTATAAAATGTCTGATCCAGTAAAATACTTGCCGTCGTATTTGCAGGAATACTGAAGGAAGCCTTTTCTGCCGGGAAAGACGATGGAACCGAAACTCCTTCGACTCTCCTCATTGATAACAGCCTTTGCGGTGTTAATTCCATTTGGGAAAGGATAGACGGAACCAGGTTCCAGGCATTACTTCCCCCACCGCCGCCGCCACGACCACCACGACGATTCGATGTATTTCCAAAAATAGATTTTGCCTGCTTCCAGCTGCTGTCGTCTAATGATAGTTTCTCCCAGTCTTTTACCCGGTATTGCATATCAATCGAATCACCGGCTCCCGCGGCATAATATCCCCGAACACTTTGCCGAATCGGGGTGTAACTGTTGTCCCGAATACATTTCCAGGTATCATTTGTGCTTAAAATCTGAGTCTGTTCATTTGCCCCCTGCAGGAAGAATCCTGTCCTGTATGAAAATTGAGAGACCGCTTTAAGATTACCTTCATTCCATACTTTCGCTGAAATAATATTATCCCCTGATTTGAGATAAGGTGCCAGGTCAACTATCTCATAATTCCAGTGTTGGATATCGCCCAATGCAGGCCCCACAGAGACCAACTCTTCATTTACGTAGAGTTTATAACGATTGTCTGCTGATACATTGACAATAAATTGAGACGGTTGTTCCTGCAGGTTTATCTTTTTTCGAAAATAGTATAAACCATAATCTTCAGCAGGTTCATCGGGTACGCCAATCCAGGAAGCCGTCGGGCGGTTTGACGGTGCTCCTCCTCGTGTTCCTCTTCGATTAAAGCCCTGTCCGTATGCCTGAAGAGGCATCCCCATGACAATGATAAATACAAATGCCATTTTAAATTGATTAGTCAGTTTCTTATGCACTTCTGTTCTCCTTGTCATTATAAATCCAAACCATACATATCCCAATTTTAAATTTTGGATATTAACTAATTATTGATTTACAATTCATGCCAGAAAGCCCACAAGCTTGCTTGTGGGATGAATGGCATCCTGCTAAGCAGGGGTTTTTAGGGGACGGCTAGTCCCCTAATAGCTATTTGCTGGCAGCTTTAGTAGCCAGCAAGCCGCTCCTTCTAAAAGCCACCGAGCTTGCTCGGTGGTAGTTTACTATTGATTTTGCCTTTTATGGTTAAAAAGCTATGTGCTTTTACCGCGTATGACCTGCCAGGCGGTTGCGGCGACAAAGTAGATGATGGTCGGCCATAATATCCAGGACTTCATATTTTCGGCCCGTTCATGTAATCCTTCGATGCCGCCGACAAAAACTTTCACCGGTAAAGCCACACAGGCGATCAGCGCGGCAGCGGCGATCATAAAACTAATCCAGCAGAGACTTGTTCTCTTATTAGAATAGACGTCCTGAGGTTCGCAAGGTGCGACTGATGATTGATCCTGGGCGACTGGGGAAGTGTTTGACTCGATTATGACGGGCCCTTTGGCGCCGGTTTTCCAGGCCAGTAATATATATAAAAGGCTGGTGATGATATAAACCGGGATAAACAGGAAAAACAGATGTAAAGTATCCGTAAAGAATAATCCCAGGGCGATCACGATTCCCGCCAGCCAGGCGGTCAAAGCGGGAAAATTCAAAGTTTTCTTTTTTTGTGTGAACCAGAATGGGGAAAGTTTCAATTTGGGGAAGATCCAGTGTTCCGTGATTACAATCGCTCCGGCAGGGGACAGCAGCAGACCATACCATCCCACAAAATTTAGTAATTTGGTAAAAACAAAGGGAAAACAGGCGATGATAGTGGTAATAGAACCGGCCACCAGAGTTACCAGCCAGCGGGGCCAATTGGGTGTAACCGATTGGAGTCCCAATCCTGCCCGGTATAAGGTGGGATTGGAAGTTGTCCAACCGGCGATAACCACCGCGAGGGCTCCGGTGGCGCCCAAGGTTTGGTAGGCCACCGCGCCAGAGTCCAGTTCGGTTAACGGCTGATGTAAAAGTAATGCCGCACCTGCCCCCATGACGCCGGCCAGTATCCAGGCCATATAATGACCCAGAAACATGCCAAAGGCGGAAAAATATCCATAACTGCTTTTTTTGGCGTAGCGCAGCAGCGCCATATCCGCTAGACCCAAGTGCATCGCCAGATTGCATATCCAGGCAAAAGTCATAACCTCCCAGAATGAAATCGCCGGCGGTGATCCATCAGGCTGTTGACCGATCCAAACCTGTGTTTTACCCATCTGCCAAAATTTATCCAGGCTGTCAAGTTTATCAAAACCGGCATTTTCGGCGAGAATCGGCAACACCGCCAGGGCGCCGGCGAGAAACATCAGCAGCATCCAGGGTGAACAAACCGAGGCGAAAGCAGCCAACTTTTTAAATCCCAGAATGGCCAGCGAAACCACGACCGCGCCTACTGCCAGCACCACCAAGACAAAGCGCCAGTCCGTGGGGTACCACTGGGTTTGCGGTTCAATGCCAAAGGGAATTCGTATCGCCGAGGCGGCCACCGTTATCATGGCGCCGGCCAGGATACAAAACAACACGGCGTTGAGAACATTATAGATTAGAGTAAAAACCGGACCGCCGATTTTACGCAGGTACCAATACAACGTCAGACGGGTTTGAGTGGCAATGGGGGCACAAACCAAGGCCCAGCTTAATACCGCCAGTAAGTTACCAATAGACAGGCCAAAGACCACGTCATTTATAGTAACGCCCCAATTGACGAACATCGCCCCGATAACAAACTCAGTAGCAGCGACGTGTTCGCCGGCGTAGGAGCCGGCAAAGTAACTGCCTCCGAGCAATTTGTTGGGGGTAACGGGTTGACGATCGAATTCGTAAAGCTGATCCAGTCGTTTAACCGCCTCCGAGGATCGAACTGCAGTCATAAGGACGCCCTTTGAATATTATATTTCTATTTGACTATCATCAGAATAAATGCGGCGTGCGAGAACAGATTTTTCATAAGCTCGTACTTCATCCAACCAAGCCGAGCCAATCGGCACGTTGTGCTTCAAACAATAATAATCCCATACGGCGCCGGCCGGTAAAGTGCGATATTCTTCCAGCAGGGCCAGGCGGGCGGTAAAATCGCCTTCACTTTCCAAGGTGCGAAGTTGTTCCAGAGGCTGTAAAAACGCTAACAGTAATGCTTTGATCATGTTCCGCGCGCCGATGACCCAGGCGGCGATGCGGTTAATACTTCCGTCAAAATAATCCAGGCCAATGTGGGTGCGCTCCAGAAAATTGCCGCGCACCAACTCCTCGGCCAAGCTCAGCAGTTCATCTGACAGCGTAACCACATGATCGCTATCCCAGCGAACCGCCCGACTGACATGCAGCAGGATCTCATCCAGATACGTCAAAACGGAAGATATTTTGTCGGCTACCTGTTCGGTGGGATGGTAATGTCCGGTATCCAGACAAAGCAAAATCCTGCGAGAAATAGCATAGCCCAGGTAAAAATCATGGGAACCCACCACGTAACTTTCGGAGCCGATGCCAAACAACTTTGATTCCACCGAGTCCAACAAATGTTCTCGGGAAAATTTTTCCGCGAAAATCGTATCCAGCGATTGAGATAAGCGCTGTCTTGGTCCCCGCCGGTCTATCGGTGTATCCTTGTAGCCGTCAGGGATCCAAACGTTGCAAACGCACGGGGAACCGAGTTGTTTTCCCATTTCCGCGGCGATCCTCCGACAGGCAATACCATGTTCGATCCAGAACTGACGAATATTATCATCCAGGCTGCTCAGGGTGAATCCTTCATCCGCTTTAGGGTGGGAAAAGAAAGTGGGATTAAAGTCAAGTCCCAGACCTCCGCTTTTGGCCCAATCGATCCAGCTTTGAAAATACTCGACGGTTATCTCATTTCGATCGACAAATTTATTATCGTTTTCAAGGTAACAGGCATGGAGATTGACTCTATGTTGACCGGGGATCAGGCTTAAAGCCTTATCCAGATCAGCGCGGAGTTCCGCTATCGTGCGTGCTTTACCAGGGTAATTGCCCGTTGCCTGAATACCTCCGCCGTTTAATTTGGCGTCGGGAGTTTCAAATCCACCCACGTCATCACCCTGCCAACAGGGCAGTGATATAGGTATTTGGTAGATATTTTTAAGGGCGGCTTCTGTGTCAACTCCCCATACAGCGTAGTGCTCTTGAGCCAGTTTGTAAGCCTTTTCAGTTTGGCAGGTACTATCCATGAATTTATTCCCAGATTTTCATTTTACCCAGGGGTATTCAAATTGGTAGCGACCGGAACCAAGTTTTACTATTACGGAATCACTTTCCTGATAGAATTGCTTGATTCCAGGGGCATTTTCGAGGAATTTTCCCGATTCTCGAACCTCATCCAATTTGGCATACGGAAGGACAGCCGTAGCATAGGTATTCGGGGGTGTCTCAACCATAAGCTGGAAATTTTCTTCCACTATTTCCCAGGAGGATTCAATTTTACCATACATAGAATGATGTGAGGCGCGGGCGTAGGTAAGCCCGCCTCCCGGATGGGGCCGGAGAAGAGTATGTTTATAGCCTGGATTGCTCTCATCGATATCGATACCGGCGACCACTTGATAGAGCCAGGCGCCTATGGCTCCGTAGGCATAATGATTAAAAGAATTCATACCCGGATCTTGAAAAGTATCATCCGGTTTTATCCCATCCCAGCGTTCCCAGATAGTTGTGGCCCCTTTGGTTATGGGATAAAGCCAAGATGGGTATCTTCTTCTATTAAGGAGCATATAAGCCAAACCCGTGTAGCCATAATCGCAGAGCACCTGACAGATTAAGGGAGTGCCCACGAAACCGGTGGTTATGTGCCTGAATTCTCTAACATCATCGGCAAGTCTTCGGGCGGCATTTTCAATTAATATATCCGGTAACAGGTCATACGCCAAAGCCAAAGAATACGCAGTTTGAGTGTTGGAGGCTAAGCGGCCATTGGGCGTGACAAATTCTTTTTGAAAGGCGGTTTTAATATTTTCCCGTAAAAGCATAAATTTTTCTGCATCGTTTTCTTTACCCAAAATTTGGGCGATCTTTTGTAATAAGCTGGTCGAATAGGCGAAATAAGCGGTCGCGATTAAATCCTTGTCGGTAGTAGCGCCGGGATAATCGGACCGGGTGGTGTTGAATGCCAGCCAATCTCCGTAATGAAAACCGGTATTCCAGAGAAACTCTTCCCCGGCTTGTTTCTGCATATAATCAATCCAGGCTTTCATACTTTCGTATTGCATTGCCAAAATACGCTTATCACCATAGCAAAGATATACCGTCCAGGGAACAATCACTCCGGCATCGGCCCAGGCGGCCGAACCGCCATTTGTTAATACATCTGGTACGACATGAGGAATAACGCCGTTTTCATTTTGATCGGCGGCCAGGTCCTTAAGCCACTTGGTATAGAACGATGCCGCATCCATATTAAAACAGGCCGTGCGGGCAAAAACCTGGGCGTCACCGGTCCAGCCCATCCGTTCATCGCGTTGAGGGCAATCCGTGGGCACATCCAGAAAGTTACCTTTTTGTCCCCATTGAATATTTTGCTGTAATTGGTTGATCATAGCATTGGAACATTCGAAACTGCCGGTGACTTTCATATCGGAGTGGATGACTATCCCGGTAAGATCATCCAAATTGGGATCACCGGGATATCCTTCCACGGCTACGTAACGAAAACCCTGGAAGGTAAAATGGGGCTCGAAGCTCTCTTCTCCGCTGCCTTTCAAAATATACTGTGTAGTTTGTTTGGCGGCGCGAAGATTTTCCTTGTAAAAATTTCCGGCACTATCTAAAACCTCCGCGTGTCTCAGGGTAACTGCGGTGCCAGCCTCGCCTTTAACTTTCAGCCGAACCCAGCCCACCATATTCTGGCCAAAGTCAAATACGGTTTCTTCTTGGGGGGTCTGAAAAATTTCGACGGGCTTCACCTCTTGAATTTTTCGAATCGGGGGTCCGATTTGAGCGAACAGAATTTCTTTACTATGTTCTGTTACTTTTACATCCTTCCAGTCATCATCATTAAATCCCGCCTCATTCCAACCAGGCATCTCCTGGCGGGCATCATACGTTTCTCCATGATAAATATCCGATTTAAGGATCGGGCCGGTGGTTGCTTTCCAAGTGGCATCGGTGCCAATGGCCTCAACGTCGCCGTCTTTATATTCAATTTTAATCTGGAGCAAAAGAGCCAGCTTGTCACCATAATTATTGCGCTTGTCGCTCCAGCCGAAAAATCCCCGATACCAGCCATCTCCCAGGATCACACCAATGGCATTTTCGCCCTTTTCAAAGAGTTCGGTAACATCATAGGTTTGATATTGCAAACCTTTGTTATAACTTGTCCAGCCGGGCGTAAAAACCTGATCTCCCACGCGCCGACCGTTCAACCACATCTCGTAAAGACCGTGACAGGTTACATAGGCACGTGCCGATTTTAATTCTCCGGTGATGTGGAATTCTTTGCGCAGCAAAGGACAGGGTTGCGACTGAGTAATGTCTTCGATAATATTCGGCTCGATCCATGATGCCTGCCAGTCGGATGTATCGAGTAAACCCATTTCCCAATAAGCAGTCTCACTCCAGGGTGAAAGGTGATTTTGATTATCCCAGATTCGTACCTGCCAATATACCCGATTCCCGGAATTCAAAGCTGGTCCCTCATAAATTATCTGGTTAGATTGATCCGAAAGTATCTCACCTGAATCCCAGAGCAAGTTATCTCCGGTTTTCAATTTCTCAACCGTATCTGCCGCCCAAATTTGATAGGCACTTTGCCAAACATCGCGCTCGGACGACAGAATCTCCCAACTTAAACGCGGCTGAGCCACGTCGATACCGATAGGATCAGCTTTATATTCGGTGCGCGGGTTAGCAACTTCCCCATCTACAGAAGATTGCGCCTTTAATAACGGTGGACAACAAAAAAGCAGGGAAATTAGAACCATACTCTTTACAATTTTATATAATGATATGCTAAAACCTTTTATAATCATCAGTTGAACTCCTATTCTTAATTCTTGCATCAAAATAATCGTTACTAACTGGATTCTTAATTTTATACGTTACCAAATTCGCTTGATAAATGCAATTATTATAAAAATTGATAAAGGCATTAACGAAAATAAGGTGGTATTTTATATCAGCATGATATTTCTTTTTGGGACCATGCAACTTTTTCAATATTTGAATCGTTGACTTGCGGGGAGTCACCCTGATGAAATGAAGCCAAGAAATTTAAACAAGAATTGCCAAATCCACGGCATAACTTTAATCCGGCGTACTTCTAAGTGCTGATTTTTGCGAGATGATATATACTTGAAATTTAAGAGCTTACGATTTTGTCAAAATCGCGTCAAAAGCTAAAAAAAGTGGCCCAAATCATCCATATTATTGAAAATTTATTGCAACTACTTGGCTTGGATTGATCTGGTTTTTCAAGATCCGTTCAAACTTCCAACGACACCATTGATGCCAATACAATTCAATCCCTCCAGGAAAAAGGCCCAAAAAATGCTGTTATTCAAAGCAGATTTGGATATTATGGTAACCTATAAAAGACCTCTGGGATCATGAGAAATCAAGGGGTCGCCATTTTTTAGATAGAATTTCATTGGAACCAGCCAAATTTGTGGTGTTTTTTTACCATAATATCCCCGTATAATAAATCCTTTGATGTTTACGTGTAGGATTATATCAGAAAAATCATAGGTTTGAATTTTTAATATGAAATATCGGGCTAATATTCATAATTACCGATTCAGTACGATGGACGATATTATATTATTAAGGTATCCAGGAACCACATGAAAAAGGAGAAAAAATGAGAAATGTCAAAGTGTTGAATAACGTTATTTTGGTTTTGGTATTGTTATTGCTGACACCGGCAGCGGTACGGGCCCAGGGCAGCCGGGCCGATTATGAGCGCGCCGATCAGCTTCGATCGCTCACCCAGGGTAAAACCTTCAAGCTGCAGATCAGACCTAACTGGCTCGAAGGCGACGCCAAGTTCTGGTATCGCAACGACCTAGCCGACGATGCCAAAGAATTTACCCTGGTCGATGCCGAAGGAGGCGTCCGCCGACCGGCGTTTAGCCACCGCCGACTGGCACGAGCGCTTTCGCAGGCGGCAGGCGAAAGTTACTCGGCAAATAAGTTGCCCTTTGACAATATTCAATTTGTCGATGATGATACCGCTATCGAGTTCAATGTGGAAGATACCAAATGGAAATGCAACCTTGAAACCTACGAATGCACTAAAATCGGGACTGTAGGAAGAACCGCCGAAACCGGCCAACGCGGCGGACAGCGGGGCCAACGTTTCGGACAAAGGGGTACCGGTCAGAGAGGCGCCGGCCAACGGGGAGCCCGCGGTGTTCAGCAAGCTCCCGAAGCTAACCTTTCGCCGGACGGCAAATGGGAGGTTTTCACCAAAAACTACAATCTCTATATTCGTTCAACGGAAAACAATGAGGAGTTTCAATTGACCTTTGACGGCGCCGAGGCTCATTTTTATTCTGCCAACGCCACCTGGTCGCCGGACTCGAAAAAGCTGGTCACCAATAAAACCCGACCCGGCCAGGAAAGGCTGGTTCACTATGTCGAGTCGTCACCCGACGACCAACTGCAGCCCAAACACAGCACCCGGGTTTACGCCAAGCCGGGCGACGTCATAACCATTAACAAACCCAAGCTCTTTGACGTGGAGACCAAAAAACAGATACCGGTCAGCGATGAATTATTCCCCAATCCCTATCGAACCGGCCGCGTACGCTGGTTTCCCGACAGCCGCAGCTTCACCTTTGAGTATAATCATCGCGGCCACACGATTTACCGCGTTATCGAAGTTATGGCCGACACCGGCCGGGTGCGGGCCCTGATCAATGAAGAACCCGAAACCTTTTTCGATTACAATCATAAGAAATATATCAACTTCCTGGACGACACTGACGAGATCATCTGGGCTTCCGAACGAGATGGTTGGAATCACCTTTATCTCTACGACAGCAGGACCGGCCGCGTTAAAAACCAGATCACCAAAGGAAATTGGGTAATGCGCGGAGTGGATCGCGTTGATGAAGAAGACCGGCAAATTTGGTTTAGGGCCAGCGGGCTCAATCCCGACCAGGACCCTTATCTGATTCATTACTGCCGTGTCAATTTCGACGGCAGCGGATTTGTCGATTTAACTCCCGGCAACGGCAACCATTCTATTCAATATTCACCCGATCAAAAATATTTCATCGACACTTATTCCCGCGTCGATATGCCGCCCGTGCATGAGCTGCGCCGGGCTTGGGATGGCTCTTTAATATGCGATCTGGAAAAAGCCGATATTTCCGATCTCCAGGATACCGGCTGGGTCATGCCCGAAGTCTTTACCGCCAAAGCACGCGACGGCAAAACCGACACCTGGGGCGTCATCTGTCGGCCCATGAATTATGACGAAGCGAAAAAATACCCCGTCATCGAAAACATTTATGCTGGCCCTCAGGGCTCTTTTGTACCTAAGACCTTCCGTTCGTACCACTCTATGCAAGCGTTGGCGGAACTGGGATTCATTGTAATCCAGTGTGATGGGATGGGCACTTCCAACCGCTCCAAGGCCTTTCATGATGTTTGCTGGAAAAATCTCGGCGACGCCGGATTTCCTGATCGCATCTTGTGGATCACCGCCGCCGCCCAGAAATATCCCTATATGGACATCTCTCGGGTTGGCATCTACGGCGGCTCCGCCGGCGGCCAAAATTCCACCGGCGCCCTGCTGTTCCATCCGGAATTCTACCAGGTCGCCGTTTCCAATTGCGGCTGCCACGACAACCGGATGGACAAAATCTGGTGGAATGAATTATGGATGAGCTACCCCATCGGCCCTCACTACGCCGCCAGCTCCAATGTGGATAACGCCTATCGCCTCCAGGGTAAACTCTTACTGATTGTCGGCGAAATGGATACTAATGTTGATCCCTCTTCGACCATGCAGGTCGTCGATGCCTTAATCAAAGCCAATAAAGATTTTGATTTGCTCGTGGTGCCTGGCGGTGGTCACGGCGCCGGCGGCTCTTATGGTGAACGTCGCAGACGCGATTTCTTTGTCCGGCACCTTTTAGGAGTTGAACCGCCCGATTGGAATAAAATTAAAAAAAGGTGAACTCCCAGATAAAAAAAGTCAAGCAAATGGAGATTTGATATGAAAATTCAATTGTCCTTACGGTTTTCGCTTACAATATTCATATTAGCCGCCGTTTCACTTATCGGCATAAATTGTGCTCAACCCACCAACCGGGTTCCGGTCCGAACCCCCTTACCGCCTCCGATCGATCCCCAGATAGTTCAGGATCAGGATGATATGACTTGGGACGATTACAACCCTATTCCCGGCGAGAATTGGGCCGATCCCACGCTGGTGCCGCCCCGGCAGCTGAAGATTGCGCTGGTGGCGATAGATTTTCCGGATCAGCCCTTCGTAATCACCCTGCACAAGCACTTGGATCCGTTTGGCAACCCGCAGATCAACCCGGTCCCGCGGGAAAAGGTGCCGCAGTTTTACGCCGATTTTTATAATTCGCCCAGCGAGGTCAATCACGGTCAGACGATCAACGGCTACTGGATGGAGCAGTCGCGCGGTAAGATCGGTATCGCCAAGATCGACGCCTTCGGCCCTTACCGCATGCCGAAGAACCTGTGGGAATACGGATTGAACGAATATGGTCAACGCAACTCCACCCCCACCGCAGAGCCCGCCGCCGGTCGCATGGAGCGGGATTGCGATGCCCTCTGGCGTGAAGATGCCGGGGACATCCGCAGAAATTACGACGCCGTGTTGCGCATGTACGCCGGTTACGACGAAACGGGCGTCTGGCAGGAGTTCGGGGAGATGAAATTCCAGAACAAGGACGACATCCCCCCCGAATGGGGCAATCCCAACCCGGACAAGCCCCGCTGGGTGCCGACGCGATACGTGGAGTGGACCTCCTGGAAAGCCGGTGCCCAGCAGTGGGGTCTTGCCTCGATGCGTCAGGGGGAGAACTCCGGCACGATTACGCATGAGCTAGGCCACTACGCCTTCAGGACCGGCGACAATAACAATAATCCTTATGTTCAGCCTTACCGAAGAGTAGGCTCGGGTCCCTGGGACATGATGGACCGTGGTTGTTTCAATGGTCCCGGTGGGCCGCACAGCCGCTGGAAAGTACCGGCGGTCGCGGGGGCGGCGATGCCCGCCGGTCTGATGCTCCGCCAGAAATTAAATTTCGAGTTTGTCAGCGAAGATCAGGTTCTGTACCTCAACCGCAACGGCCTGGCAGAATCCGGCCTGGCGGTCGCCAACGTCACCGCCCGCACCGTCGAGCCCGGACCGGACTCGCTGGCCGGCGTTATCGTCAGGCTCGACGGCGAGGCGCCCCAGGACCGCACCCCGCCGGACGATCCGGCCACCAATCCACTCTCGCCCGGTAATCCCACCTACAATTTTTACTCGCTGGAGGTTGTCCAGCGGATTGGCTATGACTCGTTTTGCCCGGACAACGGCGTCCTGATCGCCAAGAACAAAGACCGCGAGGGGCGGACGGGTGGCCCCAACGGCTTTAACTGCTTCAACTGGGTGATTGACGCCCACCCTGAAGATATTAATGTGATCGATTACCTTCAGCCTAAAACCGGCAAACCGGTGATGCGGACCATCGCCGATTACCGGCAGCTCAATGATGCGTTATTTCATGCCGGCACTAACTCGTACAGCAAGTGTGAGTGGGTGGACGAACACAACCGGTTGCACTTTTACGTGATCGATCTGCAAAAGGACGCCCAGGGGATTCTGTCATATACCCTCGGAGTACGCTCGCTGGACGGCATGGAGCCGCAAACGCGCGGGGTGGCGCTTGTTTCGCCGGCGACGATTGAAGTTAAAGGGGCCTTTGCCATGTACACCTTTACTCTAAAAAACACGGGTACGGCCGGGGCGGCGGATGCTTCGCTGCATCCGCAGGATGCCAATGCTTACCTGAACTGGGACATCTATCGTTTGTCGATCTCTGTTGATTCGCCGGGTTGGTCGGTGCAATTGCAGAACGAGTTGGCGGCCGTGAAATTCGGTGATGCCAAAACGGTTCCGGTGTATGTGACCCGGGAATCCGGCAGCGCCTCATCCGCAACGGTGACGTTGAAAGCGACTTCGGAGAGTGATCCAACCAAGACCACGACGGCAACATTCACGGTGAAATAAAATGAATTATGCTGAAGGAACCGGCGAATAAATTCCTGGGCAGAAAGGATCATCCTTTTCCATAACGTGGCGCTGCATTTCTGGTAACGAAAAGTTACCTTGTCGTCATCCATGGAAAGTATGCCGATCCCGAACTAATATTCAAGGTAAGGGCCAGGGTCAAATTATTGGTATTTCATGCCTTTTACAACAATAAGCAGGCGCATCATACGCGTACTTCCAACGGATTTCCTTCGAATACAATAGTATGTGTTTTTTGCTCACCGGCAACCCGAACTTCAATCGTTCGCTTAGTTGGAGGCCGCATACGCGAACCGCTTGCCAGGCGAAGTCTCAGGCAACGCTCGGCATTTTGCCAATCCATCTCCATCCGGCTCCAATCACCTTTACGGTAGTCAAAGGTTTTTCCATCATCCTCATAGATACTTGATGAGCCATCGGTGCCGGGATAAATAACCAGAGTCAGGGGGGCATCGACCACCTCATCTGCATATTGTTTAACAGGCCCCCGAGGCAGGATGGCCCCCGCACAAACGTACAGCGGCATCGTTTCGAGATCAACCTTTCGCACGATTTCCCGGCCCCCCTTTATGCGCTCTTCGGTCCAGAAGTCGAACCACTCCCCCCGCGGCAGGTACAAACGACGGCTCGAAGCGCCTTTTTCAACGACCGGTGAGACCAGCAGGTCTCTTCCCCAAAGGTATTGGTCGCCGCGCTTAACCGCCTCCGGATCATCCGGATAATGCAGCCAAAGCGCCCGCATGATGGGCAGGCCCGTATCGCAGCACTCGCGCACGGCCGTGTAGATATAGGGCAGCAGGCGATATCGAAGTTCGAGATACTTCTTGAGTATCGGCTCAACCTGAGGATTTTTCAATTCCCGGGGATCGGGATTATATGTCGTGGTTTCCGGCGGACCGCCATCCCCACCATTCCACCCCCACGGCAGGCGCAGGTGCCAGTGTCGGCCGTGCGCCCGAAAACATGTACAAAATGCCCCAAACTGGAACCAGCGTACATGAAGCTCACCTGTGTATTCGGCCGTCGGTATGAATCCGCCGATATCGGTGCCCCAGTACGGGATGCCCGATAGGCCGGTGTTGACCGCCACCGGTACGTGCGTGCGCAGCGTTTCCCAGCGCGACTGGACGTCGCCGGACCAGAGGAACGCCGCATAACGCTGCATACCGGCATAGCCGTTACGGTGCAGGGCAAAGGGCCGCTCATTCGGTCGGTAGAGCTGAGATCCTTCCCAGTACATCCGATTTCGATTCAGGCGGGACGCGGCATCAAGACCGTCGCCCTGATCCGGCCACCAGCCGTCAACGCCGATATCGAACAGAGGTTTATGATACGGCCAATAGCCCGGCACACTGCGCTCGCTGGGCCAACGACCATCCTCCGTCCGGCCGCTGGGCAAGGCATTCTTCGGATCGCCCGGTTCATGCACGGTGCCCGTCAGGCGTCGGCCTTCGATAACGACATGTAACACGACCTTATAGTATTGCCCGTGCAGCGTTTCGATCATGCCTTTGGGATCGGGAAAGTTACCGCTGTGCCAGGTAAATTCTCCGTTGCGCGTGTTCCACCCGGACGGCGTGAATTCGGTTCCCAGGTAGATCAGGGTATCGCAGGGGAGTTTCTTCTGACGCATGGTGTTGGCGACGCCCAGGACCTCCTCCGGACCTGCCAGCGTCCGGTGGGATTGCATATAGCCCAGCGTCCAGAGAGCCGGTAATTCCGCGCGACCGGTAATCCGCGCATACTCTGCCATGATCTCCTTCGGATCGGATGAGGAGATCACGAACACGTCAATGGGAAGGCCGTTGCGCGAGGGCGCGAATTTCCCCTCCGCGCCCGTAAAGTCGAACGTGCCCAGCGGATGATGTATGAACATACCCCAGCCATCGGTTCCTACGAGCCACTGGATAGGGATGCGACCGCCGTGAGTGCTGAGCCGATATCCGGCCTGACCGCTGCTCATCCGGTCCGTAGTGCCCTTACGATCAAACTGCGGCCCGCCTTGCCCCAGCCCCAGCAGCGGACCCTGGCTCAAAAGAAATGACATCCCGTTCGCCTCCGAGTCAAATTTCAGCCGCTGTACCGGTTTGCCTGTGGTCGTCTCAACGTGAAGCGTCGGCGGCTCAGAGATGAAACGAACTACTAGATTACCGGTACGCACGGACTGGAAGTGCTCCCTTTCCCGGTGTCGCGCCAGCGGTTTTCCTTCAGCTTTATCTACGACCGCCCCGTCCACCGGAAGCTCGACCGGGCGTCCGTTTTCAATAGGCAACACCATAATGCGGACCGTAAGAGGGCTCAGGGTGGAAACCACTATCTCTACCGGCTTACCGGCAATCGTAATGTTTTCCGATCGGCCGAATGTAATGTTACTACTTGCCAGTATGATACCGGCGCCCGCCGTACCGAAACGTTTCAATGCTTCGCGACGGGATAGGAGCATATTCTTTTCGTGTGGCATGATTTTACCTTTCCTTAGCCTGGGGATCAGTATTACTCATCCATCACACGAAAATAGTATATATTGCTCGAAATTAAAATCAACCCGGCGTTTCATCGAAATGTCATACCACCATGTAAGGTTTGACATCTAACGTCTTTCGTATTAATATGATCATCAGCTTGTGTTTCGTGATTGTTGAATTGATTTAAGGAATATCTTTTTTAGGAGGTTTGCTCATGAATAAATTGTTATTATTAGTTTTCGTAGTGCTTCTGACAGGCGTTGCTGCAGCTCAAATCCCCCGGACTGCCGACCCGGTCCGGCAGAATTGGCCCCACCCGATACCTTGCCGTATTCAGGATGGTCCGAATCCGAACTTATTTGTTATGACCCTCGGTAACGTGCAGACCCCCCTGGCCCAAGGTATTTTCGACCCGGTCAAGGACGCTGTCAAACTCAACAACGGGATAATCCGGGAAAATTATTATCGCGACACGCTGGGGATCAGGTATTACCGGCCCATCGACAAAACCATATTCCCCCTGCCGCCTTCGGGCTGGTGTTCGTGGTATTTCTATTACCAGCACGTCAACGACGAGGAAGTGCGTCGAAACGCCCAGTGGATCGCCGATAATCTCAAGGATTATGGTGCGCAATACGTTCAGGTCGATGACGGCTGGCAGGCCGAACCCCGCGGCTCACGCGACTGGACCGGTATCCGGCCGCTCTTTCCCCGGGGTATGGCGGACCTGGCCTCCTATATAAAATCTCTCGGCCTCAAGCCCGGCATCTGGCTGGCCCCCCACGGGCAAAGTAATGAAGAGGTTGTTAAAGGTAATCCCGGCGTCTTCATGCTCAAACCGGATGGCACTTCCGCCTCCAGCAGCTGGGAAGGCAAATGGCTCGTGGATCCCACCACGCCGGAAACCATGAATTATTTAAATGACCTCTTTTCCACCCTGACCGAGTGGGGGTATGAATATTTCAAAATCGACGGCCAGCCAACGGTCGTCAGCGAATTCCGCCGGGCCAAATCCTTCATGAAAAACGCTAAAGAAACCGATGATGTGGCGGATCTGTATCGTAACACCCTGGCGCCCATTCGCGCGGCCATCGGCCCGAAAAGCTACCTTCTCGGCTGCTGGGGCATACCACTTGAAGGTGTAGGCTATATGAACGGCTCCCGCACCGGCGGCGACGTGGTACTCAGTTGGGATTCCTTTTTTACCGCCCTGTCTTGCACTAACCGCTATTACTTCTTGCACAACATCGTTTGGTACTGTGACCCGGACGTCATGATCCTCCGCTCCCCCATGACGATCGACCAGGCCCGCGTCTGGGCCACCCTGCAGGGGCTCACCGGCCAGGCCCTCTTAACCAGCGACCGGGTGATGGATTGGTCCGAGGAGCGTGTTCGGATCGCCCGAAGCGTTTACCCGGCGGTGGACATCAGACCTCTGGACCTTTACCCCTCGCGACAAAATAAAAATATCTGGGACCTCAAGGTTAACCATCTTAACCGTAATTACGACGTCGTCGGTGTCTTCAACTACGATTCGACCAAGCCAGACCAGGTTTACCTCGGTTGGAAAGACCTGGGCCTGCCCGACAACGCCGCCGTTCATGTCTATGATTTCTGGAACAAAGAATACCTCGGCGCCTGGAAAGCGGGGATGGCGGTTGATGTTGCCTCCACCGCTTGCCGCGTCCTGACCCTGTTGCCGGCCAATGACAATATTCAACTGGTTTCCACCAGCCGCCATATCACCCAGGGCTGGGTCGATCTTTTGGACTTGAATACCGATGCCCCAAATAATACTCTCAACGGTAAAAGTAAAGTTATGAAAAACGATCCCTACGAACTTCGCTTTGCCTTTCCGCCCGGCAAAAATTTTGCCGTCGCCCGGGCCGCCGCCAAAAGCGCTGCCGGCGGCGTGGGTGTGAAAACCACCAACCATCAGGGTTGGTCCGCCGTCCAAATTGACTCTCCGCAAACTACCGAAATCACCTGGGAGGTTTCCTTTGAGCCGGCGGATTTCTATCATTATCCGGTTCAGGCGCTCTCACGCGTGCGTGCCGAACGCGTCGGTTATGATGGCGTCAACTTAACCTGGGGCGCCCAGTATTATCTTAACGTCGGCTATCAGGTCTATCTCGACGGCAGCCTCGTCGGTTATGCCCCCCAAAATTCCTTCCCGTTGCGCGGCCTGGAGCCGGTGCGAACCTATTCCGTTGCGGTCGAAACCGTCTGGCAAGACGGCGCCGTCAGCCCCACGCGTGCCGAGCTTGAAGTAAACATTAAGTCGATGCTGCCCGCTGAAACCTACCTGTCCGACCTGCAGCCTATACGCTCCGGCGTCGGGAGCGGCGGCGGCCGAAGAGGTATGGGCATGGGTAGAGGCTTCGGCAGGGGCAGAGGCCAGACTCCCGGTCGAATCTCCCTCGCCGGAAAAATCTACGAACACGGCATTAGTATTGCCGCTAATTCTCAATTCGAATATGACTTGATGGGAATTTACGATACCTTTACCGCCCTGGCGGGTCTGGATGACAGCATCCCTGCCGAATCCACCGGCGTCGAATTTATCATCGCCGGCGACGGCAAGGAACTGTGGCGCAGCGGCCTCATGAAAAAGTCCGACGCCCCCAAGCCTCTCCAGGTTAAGGTCACCGGAGTCAAACGTCTGCTTATTCAAGTTTCCGCCGCCAACGACGTCAGCCGCGACCAGGCCGACCTTGCCGACGCTAAATTAACTATCACTAAATGGTGACAGTTGCGAGAAAATTTTTTGGATCGTAGAGACGCAAGATTTTGCGTCTCTACCCTCTTTCGCAACAGGAGCTAAATAATAAATAAAACCCGGTGAGACTAGTTTAGAAAAATATTTTTTAGTGGTTTTTGTTACAGGAGGCCAGCCATAATGAAAGTTAAATTGAATTTCCATTTATTCTTTTCGGTTTTATTCATATTGGCAGTCGTTTCGACCAGCCAGGCCCAGCAACGGGCCAGACGGTTGGTTTCACCTGAGATTCATCCTGATCGCCGAGTTACTTTTCGGTTGCGCGCCCCTCAGGCCCGGCAGGTAAACGTCAGTGTCGAATTCGCGCCAGGCCAACAAACCATGAAAAAGGATGACGCCGGCGTTTGGAGTATAACCCTGGGCCCGGCTCAAACGGATATATATTCGTACAGCTTTCGAGTAGATGGATTGCAAATTGCCGATCCGGTTAATCCCTGTCTCAAGATCGGGCTGAGTTCCAATACCAGCCTGTTGGAGGTGGCCGGCGACACGCCCAGGTTTTATGAAGAGCAAAATGTTCCCCATGGGGTGGTGCATACGCACCGTTATCATTCTCAGGCTCTGGGGATAAATCGCGGAGTATATGTATATACTCCCCCGGATTATGAAAAAAATACGAATGTAAAATATCCGGTGTTTTATCTTCTGCATGGGGCTGGCGACGATGAGAGGGGTTGGACTAATGAAGGGCGAGCCCATTTTATCATGGATAATCTGCTGGCCCAGGGCAAGGCCAAGCCCATGATTATCGTGATGCCCAACGGTCAAACGCCCCGAACACCAAACCAATCTGGATCACGTTACGCGGGCTTTGAACAAGACCTGCTCAACGATATTATTCCGCTGGTGGAGAGACATTACCGCGTTGCATCCGGTCCTGAGAACCGGGCTTTGGCGGGTCTTTCCATGGGAGGGGGTCAAACTCAGGAAATCGGCTTTAAGCACCTGGACAAGTTTGGATGGATAGGTTTATTCAGCGCGGCGTTGAGATCGGAATTACCGGAAGTGCAACTGGCGGCTTTGGACCAGGCCAATGAAAAACTGAAACTGCTCTGGATCGGAATCGGCCGGGATGATTTTCTCCTGGACGCCAACCAGAAATTCCTGGCTTTATTGCAGCAAAAAAAGGTTAAGCATATTGCTCAGATTACCGAAGGCGGTCATACTTGGCGCAATTGGCGCAGCTATCTCCATGAACTGATTCCTCAACTGTTCGCCGGCGAACATGAAACGTTGAGAAAATAGCCCCATAGTTATCCAATTAGGTTTTTAGGATTAAAACCTGAAAATAAATTATGGAGGAGTAACTCATGAGATACGTCCGAAATTTTTTCCGTTTTGCAGTTTTTATTATTTTCTTTTCGGCGTTTGTCCTGGTGCCGGTTCATATCGGGCGGTATTGGGCGATCAATAATGATGGAATTGCCCAAAGTATCAGCGGCGCCGTCACCGTTCGTCAGGCTGTTGCCTATGACGTGTCCCCGCCGCTTGCCTCGCTAATCGCCCTCAATGGGAACGAAGCGATATGGGGCGGATCAGGACTCGGTATCGGCCAGGATAATGTTGAGGTCGCCCCGCGTAGCGGCGCCTTTACGTTACAAAACGCCGCGGCGCGTGACGTTTCGCCTCCGCTCGCGTCGGCATCCGTGGAACAGACGGAGCATGGAACCAAGCC
The DNA here is from genome assembly GCA_001303695.1 of Phycisphaerae bacterium SM23_30. GTDB lineage: Bacteria > Planctomycetota > Phycisphaerae > Sedimentisphaerales > SM23-30 > SM23-30. Next base: position 950 of record LJUC01000026.1, on the reverse strand, counting down.
CCCGCCGGAGATCGTGGCAAGCTTCGAGGGATTGGGCGAAGGTTTCGAGGGCCCGCAGGGCACGGCTACATTTCGCAATCCATCCGACAATTCCCTGGCGGTTGGTCCGGATCATATTGTCCAGATCGTGAACTCCCGCATGGCGATTTTCACAAAAAAGGGTTCGCGATTTGATACGACCGGAAAAGTGCTATACGGCCCTGTCCCGACCAATAACGTGTTTAGAGGTTTTGCTGGAGAAGCCGCCCAGATCAACAACGGCGACGCCGTCGTGCGCTATGACCAGCTCGCCGACCGGTGGCTCATCGTCATGCCGATCTTCAGACGTCTTGCACCCCGGGAAAACGAACCGGCGCCAGGCAAATCGGGGGGGCCGGCGCAAGTTAGTCAACCCAGTGTGGAAGGTCAACCCGGCGCCGCCGAACCTCTCTTCCAACCGCCCCAGCCAACTCCTAAAGAGAAAGCCGCCGCCGCTGAGGCACGAGCCCAAAGAAGAGGACAAATCCAGGTGCAGGGGCAAGCCCAAAGGAGGGGACAAGGCCAGAGGCAGGTACCGCGGAATGAGGGTGGTTCATACGCAATGTGCTATGCCATTAGCACCAGTCCCGACCCGCTGGGATCTTACTATCGCTATCAGTTTGTTCGACCGCTGTTTCCCGACTATCCACGACCGGCTGTCTGGCCCGACGGCTATTATGTACCGACCAGCACCGGCGACCACGTCATCCAGAAACACGCCTATGTGGCCCAGCGAGAGAAAATGCTCCAAGGCGAGCCCGCGACCGAGCAAGGCTTTGTTATCGACGATGTTAACTTTCTGAACAATGCGGACCTCGACGGCAAGCAACTGCCGCCATCGGGGGCGCCTAACATCATGATGGCTACCGGCGGGGCGCAGTTGAAAGGTATCACAGAGGACGACGGCATCTACGTTTGGAAATTTCACGTGG
>LJUC01000025.1 GCA_001303695.1 Phycisphaerae bacterium SM23_30 | reverse complement strand
CCGAAGGTACGCTCTTGGGCAGTTCCGATGAAGGCGGCGCCGATGCCGGAGAAACGCTGACCATCACCGGCACCGTTGGCGTTAATTACTACGCCAAGGTCAGCGCCTGGGCCGGCAGCACGGGAGCGTATCAGTTCGATCTAAGCTTCACCCGGGCCCAACAGCCGGATAGCTACGAGACGAACAACAGCATTGACGACGCTTACGTCTTGACCGGTAATGTGCTTGCCGGTCCCACCATTCATAATGACGATACAGATTACTACGACATCACCGACATGGTGCCGGAAGGAACTATGTCGGTGGAAGCTTATTTGTATGGCTCGGCGGGCCTGGACGCCGGGTTGGCTCTCTATGTTCTGGACGGGGATACCGAAAGTTTGATTCGCAGTGTGAATCGGGCCGGCATTAACGGCAACGAAGTGCTCAAAGCGAATATTGAGGATTATAGTGGACAGCAACTGATTCTGGCGGTTAACAGCGTCAATGACACTACCGGTCGTTACAGCCTCGAACTGGCTTACAGCGACGAAGATATTGGTGATTTCGCCGAGCCCAATCAGCAGCGAACCACCGCTTATGCCGTCACCCTGAATGACAGCAGTCGGGCCGGTTTGAGCGATCTATCCCTGCATAATGCTAGCGATCGTGATTATTACAGCTTTGTCGCACCGGCTGATACCGACGGCACTGTTTTTGTCACCGTGACGCCGGATGATGCTGCCGTCGGCTTAAATGTCTCGCTGAGGCTGCTTAACGAAGAAGCTAATGTATTAAAGGCCACCGATGCCGCCGGCGCCGGGGACAGCGAATCGTTGACGCTCAATAGCGTAGGCAGCGGCCTGGAAGCCGGGCACAGGTACTACATCGACGTCAATGGTTGGGGCACCGTAGGTAACTATCAGTTGAATCTGAGATGTCCGCTTGTCGATACTTCTTATGCACAGGCTCATCAAAATACCTACGGTTCTTTATCAGGATATAACGAATATCCTCGGTTCAGCACCGCCTATAAGTTTGACGGCACGCCGCCGGAGATCAGGGTGATCGAGCAGGTGGCCAACGACAATGATGATGATCTTTCCTTTGGCGCCGTACCTGTAGGCAGCAGTTTGTCCTATACTTTTGAGATACTTAATACCGGCGGCTCGACCCTGCAGATCGGCGCCGGCGACATGACGATCGTAGGAGACGGCAGCGACGTTTTCAGCGTAGATCCGTCTTACGCTGATATCGTTCAGGGCGGCAGCCAGGAATTTACGGTCACCTTTACCCCGGCCCAGCTGCAGCTTTATCTGGACACCACCCTGCAAATTGTCAGCAATGATCCCGACAACAATCCGTATGAGCTTGCCCTCAGCGGCACCGGTGTGGTGAGCGCCGACAAACCTGATATTGCCCTGGTTAATGAGCAAAATACCGGCAGCCTGGATAGTCTGGCGTTCGGTGATGTACTTGTGGATGGGCAAAGCAATATGTCCTTGCGCATTGTCAATTTTGGTTCGGCATCCCTGACGGTCTCGGCGGTTGCGATCACCGGCGACGATGCCGACGCCTTTACGAATGTATTCACTAATCTTCCCGACAAGTCCTCTGATAACTATACGATTGCCGCCGGCGGTCAGAAACTCATCCAGGTTTATTTCAATCCCACGACCGATGGACTACATAATGCCAGTATGACCCTGACCAGTAACGACCCCGACGAGACCAGCGTCGTGCTGCCGCTGACCGGTGCCGGCGTGCAGCCGGACCTGGTGGTGGACCTTGATCCCGATGACGAAGAAGTAGCTAATCCCTTGAATTATATCATCGGCTTCGGCAACCAGGTCGCCGACGGTCCGGGTAATCAGCAGGCTGAATATCCCATCGACATCTGGAACCTGGGCACCAGCACCCTGACCATATCATCTATCAGCCTGGAGGACGGCACCGATTTTAGTATATCCGGCGTTAGCTTGAGTAATTTGGAGATTGAGCCGGGTGAGTGGGCGTCGGCAAGTGTGATATTCGATCCGACTGCCGCCGGCAGCAGTTTCACGGATACTTTAACCATCAGCAGCGATGATTTTGATACCCCCAGCATGCAATTCAACCTGACCGGCCAGGCGTCTCAGGCATTCAGCACCACGATCGAGGCGGGCGGTTCCTATGAATTCACTGACTCCGACGGCGACAGCATTAAAATCGAGCTGAATAACGGTTGTGATCTCAGTGCGGTGGTCACCTTCGACGGCAGCACCGCCCACGGATCCGACATCGCTGACATATCCATCAACGGCGGCACCAAGAGCAGCACCCTGACTATCACGGTTACCAGTGCGGATGGTGACAACCTTGTGGACGTGGGCGATATAAGCATAGCCGGCGTCGGATTCGGCACGGTTCAGGTAGGCGGTTCCGTGGACAGCCTGACGGTCGCCGCAGCAGTTAAGGCGGTTACTCTGACCGGCGAACTGGGCGGGTTCTCTGCGGACGGGGTGGTTGTTTCGTTCACCACGGGCGGCCTGAGCGGCACGGTCGGCGCCGACGCCTTTAAGACGATATCCGTCAATGGTAATATCACCGGGGCGCAGATTTTCACTGATGCGGAATACAAAGGTTCGGCCATAAGAACCTTAAACGTCACCGGCAACATCAGCGACGATACGACCATTAACTCCGGACTGATTAAGAATATGGCGGTCACCGGCTCGGTCAACGATACAACTATTACCACCTCCGGCGCCAAATCTCAGGTTGGCACGCTGTCCATAGGCGGCGCTGTGGATAATTTGAATATAAACACCGCCAAGATGAAATCGGTCAGCGTAAATAACGACTTGCTTAACAGCAGTTTCACCCTTGACAGTGACAAAGCGAGCCTCAAGGCGTTGTCGGTGGCCGGGGATGCGGATCTGAATTTGGCGGTATCGGGTATCATCAAGACCGTAATGGTCCAGGGTGATCTGGCCGGACAGATTGATGCCACCGGCGTCAAGGGGCTGATAAAATCGGTTAACGTCGGTGAGAATCTCTCGGCCGGTCTCAGCGCCGTCAAATCCATCAAGACCATCAATGCCGGTGCTAATATAACCTCATCGGCTATTACCATCCTCGGCACCGGTAAAGGGAGTATCGGCAATTTGACCGTCGGCGGCAGCCTGAATGTCGCAGACATCGACGTGGACGGCACGATCAAGAGAATGACGGTGGGTTCGACGGGAAGTGGCGATCTGAGCGGCAACGTTTCCGCCGGGATAGCCATCAATAAAGTCGAAGTTTTCGGCGATATATTCGGCCGCCTTGAGGCGGGACGCAAAATAAACACGATAACCGCCCGCGGCGATCTGAAAAATGACGCCTTCATCACCTGTACGGAGGGTAATATTACCAAGCTGTTTATCAGCGACACTATCTTGGGCTATATTTCCGCTAATAACGGCGCAGGTAGAATCAAACAGGTCCTCCGTCCGAACAGCTTCGCCGATCCGGATACCGGACTGGTGAATTCATACATCGACCACATTGACGCCCAATTGGCCAAAATCAACTGGAAAGATAGTTAAATAGAGAGCTTATAAAAATATTTCCCCAATGGGTATGCCCAGGTATAATTGCTTGGGCATTTTTTTTATGAATAGGTTCGAATTTGTGATAGTATGATTGGATTAGAAAGGAGTGAGCTTAAGGATGAGTACGCCTAAAATAGCTTTTTTCGATGCCAAGACCTATGATTGCCAATCTTTTGATGAGGCCAATAAACGGTATAAATATAATATAAAATATTTTAAACCTCATTTAAATCGGGAAACGGCCGGTCTGACGTCGGGATATAAGGTGGTATGTGCCTTTGTAAATGATGTTTTAGATCAAGCGGTCATTGATATTCTCAAAAATAATGGAATCAAGCTGATCGCAATGCGTTGTGCCGGTTATAATAATGTGGACTTAAAGGCGGCCTATGGTCATATTCATGTGGTACGTGTGCCGGCCTATTCACCTTATGCAGTTGCGGAACATACCCTGGCTTTGATCATGAGCCTTAATAGAAAAATCCACCGGTCTTATTTTCGCACGCGGGACGGTAATTTTGCGATTGATGGATTATTAGGTTTCGATATGCACGGTAAGACGGCGGGTATTATCGGGACAGGTAAAATCGGGCGTTGTCTGATTTCCATCCTGAGAGGATTGGGCATGAAAATTTGTGCCTATGACCCTTATCCCGATATGGTATATGCCGCTGAGGCGGGGATTAATTATGTACAACTGCCGGAGTTGTATCGCCGCGCGGATATTATATCCCTTCATTGCCCTTTGACTCCCGAAACAGAATATCTTATCAATGAACAGACTATCTCTCAGATGAAAAATGGGGTGATGATCATCAACACGGGTCGAGGCAAATTGATTAAGACCCAGGCCTTGATTAAAGGGCTTAAAAGCGGCAAGATCGGTTATGCAGGGCTGGATGTTTATGAAGAAGAAAGCGAATATTTTTTTGAAAATTTTTCAAATTCCATGATTAGCGATGATGTTCTGGCGCGCCTTTTAACGTTTCCCAATGTGCTCATTACGTCCCACCAGGGTTTTTTCACTTACGATGCGATGCGAAATATCGCTGATACTACCCTGAGGAATATCCAGGAATTTTTTAACGACGAGTTGATGGTAAACGAAGTATGTTACCGTTGTGAAAACGGCCGCTGTCGGAGAAAATAGAACCAAAGATGTTTTCCAGAGTTTGCCGCTTTTAGCATTTTAGAATCAGATTGACTAAAAGAAGGCAAATTTTATTCGGCAATTCTTTTTGCAACATATTTGCATTTTGCGACTAAGAAGGTTATAATTTATATAAGGTCAGGCGGTTTGGACGGTCCGCCGGTTAAGATTGTAAGTATTTATATTACAGGGTTTTACGTGAAAAAAGCGCTAAACAGAGCTGCAAAAGAGATATTAGTCTCGGCCGGGCTGCGCCGCACAGGCGGTCGGGTGGAGATCTTGGAGGTGCTCCAGCAAGCGAAAATGCCCTTAAACCAAGAAGAAATTCAGGCTCAATTAGACCGGGATTTGAATCGGACTACGGTTTATCGAACTCTGGAGAGCTTTATCCAGGCGGGACTGGTGCATCGATGCTTTGTGCGAGAGAGGGCCTGGCACTATGAACTGGCTCACAATTGTCGTCCCCTGCAATGCCATCCGCATTTTACCTGCACCAATTGCGACAGAACTCTTTGTCTGAAAGATGTCTTTTTACCATTAGTGAAAGATATACCGGACGGATTTATCATTCAGCGGCAACAGGTTCGCATAGAAGGATTATGTCCGAATTGCAGTTGAGGTTCATAGAGATAGATTAAGGAATGTTGATGATGAGGTTGCTGCATTTTATTATTTTTATAGGCGTTACGGCAGGTCTATGGATAGGTGGCTGTGAGTCGAAAGATGAAGCCGCCCCTGAAACATCGGCTAAGGTGCAGGTGGTGGTCAGTATCGAACCTCAGGCATACTTCGTTGAGCGTATTGGGGGTGAAAACGTCGATTTTGAAGTACTGGTGCCCTCGGGCAGTTCGCCCCACACCTATGAGCCGACACCGCAACAGATGACTAAGCTGGGAGAAGCCCAATTGTATTTCAGTATTGGGGTGCCCTTTGAACAGACTCTTTTGAAAAAAATCACATCCACGTTTGAAAATCTGGAAATCGTCAATACCCATGAGGGTATTCAGCGGCGCCCCCTGGCGGCGCCTCATGAACACGAAGAGGAACACCCGCATGAACATGAAGCCGGCGAACCGGATCCCCATATCTGGCTGGATCCCTTGCTGGTCAAACAACAAGCGCAGATTATGGCTGAGGCCCTGATAGGGATAGATCCGGAACACCGAACCGACTACGAGGGCAATTTAAGTTCTTTTGAAGCTGATTTGGATGCTGTGCATCGAGAAATAGAAGAAGTATTAGCGCCGCTGAAGGGCAGGGAATTTTTCGTTTATCATGCGGCCTTTGGTTATTTTGGCCAAAGATACGGCCTAGAGCAGGTGGCGGTGGAAGCGGGGGGAAAGGAACCCAGCGCCAAACAGGTAGCAGAATTGATCGAAAAGGCCCAAACGGCCCACGTCAAAGTTATATTTGTTCAGGAGCAGTTTTCATCCCATTCTGCCAAGGCGATTGCCAAGGAGATCGGCGGAGTGGTGGTGCCGATGGATCCTCTGGCCCGCGACTATCTAAATAATCTTCGGAAGATGGCCGGGGAGATACGAAAAGGCTTAACGGATAAGTAATATGTCATTTAAATAATATGTCATTCTCCAGAAGCATAATCGGGCGTGAACGAATGGTAAAGAAAGAAGCATTAACGGAAAACCCGGTTGTCAGTATTGAAAACATATATTTTGCTTACGACAGCCAAATAGTGCTTGACAATGTATCTCTGCAGATCAAGCCTCATGATTTCGTCTGTGTGGTCGGGCCCAATGGAGGTGGCAAGACCACCCTGCTTAAACTCATCCTGGGTCTTTTGGAACCGAAGCAAGGATCTGTCCTGGTACTGGGTGAGCGGCCCGAGAGGGTATGTCGGCAGGTGGGTTACGTGCCGCAACACAGTCACGTGGACCCGCAGTTTCCTGCCAGTGTGTTGGACGTAGTTATGATGGGACGGCTGGGTAAATCCCGGCATATAGGACCTTTTCGGCGTCGGGATCGGGCCGGTGCTAAAGAGGCCTTGAGCTGGATGGGGCTGGAACATTTACGCAGCCGCAGCTTTTCCACCCTTTCCGGAGGGCAGCGGCAAAGAGTGTTAATCGCCCGCGCCCTGGCCAGTGAGCCCAAACTTTTACTTTTAGACGAGCCGACTTCTAATCTGGACGTCGCCGCCGAGACCGAACTACACGAATATCTTGATAAGCTCAGCCGCGACATTACCGTGATTATTGTTACGCATGATATCGGTTTTGTCACGCAGTACGTGCGGACGGTGGTGTGTGTGAATCGAACCGTACGAACCCATCCCACTCATGAGATAACGGGGGAGTTTATTAAGGAAGTCTATGGCAGCGAGGTGCAGATGGTCCGTCACGATCATTCCCACCAGGGAGGAGGCCGCTGATGAACATCTACTGGCATACTTCACTGGCGTTCACCTCAGGTCTGGCAGAATTCTTTCAGGCCTTGTCGAAATATGAGTTTCTCCAGAATGCGGTATGGGCCGGATTGCTGGTAAGTGTGGCCGGTGGTGTCGTCGGGACCTACGTGGTGGTGCGGCGGATCATTTTTATGGCCGGCAGCATCGCCCATTGCGTGCTAGGAGGTATTGGTGCCGCTCTTTACTTGAGACGCGCCCATGGCTGGGAATGGCTAGATCCCATTTACGGCGCGGTGGCGGTGGCGCTGCTGGCGGCGGTGATTATCGGGTGGGTGAGTATGAAAGCAAAACAACGTGAGGATACCGTCATCGGCGCCATGTGGGCCATCGGCATGGCGGCGGGCATTCTTTTTATCTCCCAAACACCCGGTTACGCTGAAGACCTGATAAGCTATCTTTTCGGCAGTATTTTAATGGTGACCAAGGCGGATTTATGGATAATTGCGGTTTTAGATGCGGTAGTAGTTTTACTGGGATTACTTTTCTACAAGCAGTTTTTAGCCGTCTGTTTTGATGAGGAATTCGCCCGGACCCGCGGTATTCGCGTGGAATTCTATTATATGCTGCTTTTAATTCTGACCGCGCTGACGGTTGTTCTTTTAGTAAGAGTGGTCGGCGTAATTCTGGTGATAGCCTTATTGACCCTGCCGGTGGCCGTGGCGGGTCAATTCGCCCGCCGGCTCTGGCAGATGATGATCCTGGCCGCCCTGTTGACGGTGCTGTTTACCTCCTCCGGTTTGGCCTTGAGTTACGGACCGGGCCTCCGCGCCGGACCGACTATTATTATGCTCTCCGGGGCGGTGTATTTATTGGTTATCATCGCCTCCTCCCTCCGCCGCCGCTTCTCCAAGATCAAACCTTAATCCCCTGGCATATAAAAAGATCCGGCGCAAAGTCGGATATTCATAATCAAACTCGTCATTCGTCATTAAAAAATCCGTGAAATCCGCGGATAATTCCTTCTTTGGTTGCGTCCCTTGGCCGCGCTGGGTTTATCTATGCCTAATAAAAAATTCCATAATACAATCCATCAACTTCTCGTTTTTTATGCGTGTTTTTCATACTGCTGTTTCTCTAAGCCCTTTAATTTCAAGAGCATAAACGTTCATCGAAAAACCGCCAAACTTTCGGCTATTTATTATAACTCAGGCAATTTATGCCTTACATTTCTTCTTGTTTCGTTATTAAAAAATTCTTCATTCATCATTTAAAAATCCGTGTAATCCGCGAAATCCGCGGATAATTCCTTCTTTGGTTGCGGCCCCAGGCCGCGCTGGGTCCATCCGTGTCATAATTTCGCATTCTTTTCCGGCACATATGGGATCAGAATAAACGCGAATTTAATTCTAGCTTCGGTTTTGTGATTTTTATAAAATAGATTCCTGACAAACAGTTATATTCTATTTAGGTAAAGGAGGTTTCCCATGAACCGACGGGCCAGGCAAATCATCTTATCGTTTTTGGTATTGTTGACGTTGATGCCGATAGCGGTTGCTCAGCGTCGCGGCGAGCGTTTTCGGATCGACGGCGAGCGGATTAAAAGCTACGTTGAATGGCTCTCCCGCGACGAATTGGAAGGGCGCAGAAGCGGCACCGAAGGTTATCGCCGGGCTGCCGAGTGGGTGGCGGGAAAATATAAAGAGTGGGGCCTGCAGCCGGCGGGAGAAAACGGCACCTACTTTCAGGAGGTTCCTCTGCGTGGTTTTACCTGGAACGTCGGTGTGCCGGAGATGAACATTAGCGGGCGGCAATTTTACCTGCCCGACGGCGATTTTACCCTGGGAACCACTTCCACGGCGGCCACCTCGGTGAATGCCGAGATAGTGTTTGTGGGACATGGAATTTCCGCGGCGGATAAAGGGCTCGATGAATATGCCAAAGTGGATGTTGCCGGCAAGGTGGTTCTGGTATTAAAAGGCAATCCCCACGACGCCCCGCCGCCGGGAGGAGGGCGCTTTGCCCCGGGAGAATCACGGCAGCCGGACCTGCCCGCAGATTTTACCGCCGAATCGACCGATCAATTCAAAATTAGAACAGCTTATGATAAAAAAGCTGCCGCTATTTTACTTTATGATGCCGGTGGTCAAAGCAGCGCAGGCGCCGCCAGAGGCCGACGTTCGCCCGGGACAAGTCAAGGTGCGTTAAATTTAGATCGAAATTTCTTGACCTTCACCATACAGGATGCAGCGTTTCAATATATTATGCGGGCGAATGACCAGGAAACCAATGACGGGCTCACCCGGCGAATAGGCGCTTATAGAAGGGCCGTCAAAAAAGGTAATTCCTGCTCGATGAAAACCGGCAAAATGGCGTTTCTCAAAGGCTATGATCAGATCGTGGAATACAACCAGGAAAACGAAAATAACACAGCGCCAAACGTCATCGCCCAGATCGAAGGAACCGATCCCAGGCTGAAGGAGGAAATAGTAGTTGTGGGCGGCCATTTAGATCATCTGGGTATGCGAGACGGCATTGTTTATAATGGGGCCGATGATGACGCTTCAGGCTCAGCGGTGACCATGGAAGTGGCGCGGGTTCTTCGTGAAGGAGGATTCCAGCCTAAACGGACCGTTCTTTTCTGCTGCTGGTGCGGAGAAGAGATGGGTCTGGTTGGTTCTACATATTTTGTTAATAATCCCTACGGCGATGTTTCAGTTGCTAAGGTAGTGACTTATTTGAACATGGATATGGTGGGTTTGGGTGATATTTTGGTGGCGCCGGGAGCATTGGATTATCCGTCAATCTGGGAAGTAATCAAAAGAGACCAGGATGCGGATATTATGACGCTTGTGAGACCCGGCGTTACCGAACGCATGAGCAGTGATCATGCGGCGTTCATCCGTCAGGGCATCGAAGCCTTGGCGCTGCAGACCCGTGAAGGGGTGGGGCATCTTGATTATCACCGGCCGGAAGACGACGCCTGGAAAATACAGCCGGAAGCACTAAGAATGACGGGGGAATTTGTTATTCAGGCGGCCATAAACCTCGCCAATGAAACCGAGGTCGAGCTGATAATCCCCAACCGGAAGGAAATCTACCAGGCGAAAAGTCAAGCACCTCCCGCAATTACTAATTTCAACCCCGAACTGGCGGGCAGCGTTTGGAGTTATGTCCAAATAGAAGCCCGTGACAAAGACGATTTGCAAAGTTTGCTGCTGGAAAAGGCCTGGGAAAGGATAAGCGCTTCGCGCACCCCGCCGCCTGCCGCCCGCCCACCGCTCAGAGCCCCTGCCCCTGCCCGCACTCAAAGGCCGGTCGCTCGCGGCCTGGACGGGCCAAATCTCAAACTATTTGAAGGCGATGTTAAATTATTGGTCATGGCCTCAGATTTACTCGGCTTCGGTCGCATCGATTTCAAGGCCGATGAGTTTACCGAAGGGCAAATCTCTATCGAAGGCCGCCAAGCCTTCAAGACCCTTGAGGATAATAACATCACCCTTCACCTGATTGATCCTACTGAAGCTGTCATAGATAGCATGCTTACCGCCGCCACCCGCCCGTTTATCATAACCGGCACCTATACCATCCACGAAGACATGTTTGATCGAATCAATGAAAAAGGCGTACTTTTAGGCATCAACTTCGACCCCAAAAATGTCGCCGACTGTATCGAACGACTGGAAAACGCCAAAGAATGCTTAGGCGACACCGACAACTTGGTCATCTTTTTAACCGCTACGGAAGGATTGGACGACGCCGCCCAAAAACTCTACGACGGCCTCAAACAAGCCCACTGGCCCGATGAAGAAATCATCGGTCGCCGGGGCCGCGGCGGCGTCTTCGGCGGCAACCTCGGCATTCTCCAGGAAAACTAAGGCCTTGATATAATTAGCCCCCGGCGTAAAACCGTGGGTAGATAACCCATTATATTGCTTATAAGCGGAGTGAGCGCGAAGGATTACACCGCAATTGCTGGTAAATATGAAAAAACAAAAGATAAATGACGTAATTGATGAAGTCGAGGTTCGAACAGTTTCCGTGGATTCGTCCCGGCTTGCTGCTCAAGAGCGGCAAGTGGTTCGCGAGGCGCCGTTGACGATAGAGATTAAAAACGTCGGTACTTACACCATCATGTGTACGCCCTGCGACACCGTGGCGCTGGCGGTGGGGTTTGCCTTTTCGGAAGGATTAATCGAAAGCCGAGATGATATCAACTTGTTGACGAAATGCCCCGATGATTCGAACGTTATCCGGATGCAATTGGCCCCCCAAAAAGAAGCCCCCGGCGGTGAGCGCCGTTTGCTGATTGTCAGCTCCTGCGGCATGTGCGGCAGCGAAGATATGGAAAAACTGATCAATTCCCTGCCCAAAGTGGCCGATAATGTCCGGCTCACCGGCAAACAACTGGTTCAATTAACCGAACGGCTGCGAACCGAACAGGAGATTTTTCAGCGGACCGGGGGAACCCACGCGGCGGGAATAGTGCGCGATGAACAATTGATCGCCGCCGGCGAAGACGTGGGCCGACACAACGCTTTTGATAAAGCTATCGGCAGATGTTTGCTTGACGGCATAAATCCCGCGGCAACGATAGCGGTACTATCCGGTCGGATCAGTTTCGAGTTGGTCGCCAAGGCGGCCCGGACCGGTGTCGAACTGATCGCGGCCGTCTCGGCCCCTTCGACCCTGGCAATTGAGGTGGCCCGCCGCTGCCGCATCACCCTCTGCGGCTTCGTGCGGCAAACCGAAGCCACGATCTATTCCCATCCGCATCGAATAGAGTAGATTATAAATACCGTCGCAGCTTAAAGCTCGACTCACTATTTCTTGAGCCAGCAGTAGGAGATTTGGGCGAAGTCGCGGAGGTCCACGACGCCGGAATGGTCGAAGTCGGCGCCGGCGCACCAGTTGTTTTCCGCGCCGCAGTCGGTGCGGAGCCAGTGATCCTTAAAGACCGCCAGATCAAGCATATCGCAGGTGCCGTCGTAGATGAGCGGCTGAGGATCGGCTCTTAAGAAGATGTCGGGATTATGATCGCGGATTAAAGGAATGTAATCACAATAGGCCGGGGCGTTCAAAGGATTGTTCAGAAGAAATAATCCCTGCAGATGGACCAGGTCGGCCAGAGGGGAAATATCCCGGATCTGATTGCCGTTCAGTTGCAACTGTTTCAACCTGGTGAGTTTTGCCACAGTATCGAGGTCGTGGATTTGATTGTAGTTTAACGCCAGTATGGTCAATTTGTTCGGTTCCGACAGCGCCTCCAGGTTGCTGATCTGGTTATAGTTCAGATACAATTGCGTAAGGTTTTTTAATCCTTTAAGAACTTCGATATTACTGATAAGGTTGTTGCTCAGATTTAAATTTGTCAGGTTCGTCAGCCCGGCTAGAGCGTTGGGATCATGGATCTTATTACCGCCCAGATTCAGTTCCGTCAGATTAGTCAATTCGGCCAGGGCATTGGGCTCGGAGATTTCATTGTTATTTAAATACAATGTGGTAAGTTGGGTCAGGTTTTTTAAGGGAGTGATGCTGTCTATTTGATTGTCGTTTAGATATAATTCGGTGAGATCGGTCAATCCTGATAGGTCGGAGATGTCGCTGATTTTATTAAAAAACAGCTGCAGCTTGGTTAGTTTGGTCAGGCCCGCCAAGGGCGACAGGTCGCAAACCCGATCGCCCCAGAGCCATAACTCTTGCAGGTTAAGGGCGTATTCGAGACCTGTCAGGTCTCCGATGCCTCCCACCTCGGGAAAATCGCTGGGGTCCAGATGGGTCAGATCAAGCATTTGTTCGACGGTGGGATCTTCCACCGCCAGGGTAAGTTCCACGGCCCTTTCGAGATTCGGATCGGCAAAATAAACCTGATCGCCCGCATAGGCCCCGGTGGTTATTAATAACACAATTAACAAACTGCTAATTTTTTTCATGGTTGCGCCTCGGTTATCGGTCGCCTTATCCCAAAACAAGGTCGTGCCCTGTCGTTCGGGTGGTATATCCGGTCCATCCCGTCATTTATTGGAATCGGCTAATCTCCTTTGTAGATGGAATGCAAATACAATAGAATAATGATAATAGATGGCAGGGCCGAAGTCAAGGTTTTTCTATTCGATATAGATGGACCCTCCCGGTTCGATAGGGGGCAGAAGGGGGCCCTTTTGGGCCAATTCCTCTACGTCCAAGGCAAACAACGGTGATATTTCGAGGGCGGCATCAATAGTTCGGTCGGGGCGGCGCGGCACGTCGGCGCCGGCCTTTTCCAGCCACCGCGCGGCCCTTTCGATTTGCAATCTCCGGGAGCTCTCCGGGCTGTCGGCGCCGGCGGCGTTTTTTATCGGAGCAAATTCTTCCGCCCGCTCGATCGCCAGGATGATCGATACATCAGCCAAAGGCAGGGCGTCGAACACGAACGTCTCCAGCTTAACGGCGTTAGGTTCCTGGGGATCAACCACTTGACCGTGGGTATCCACGTAGGGCACCCGCTTTTGGGCCCGGTGCCAGGGCAGGGAAAAACCATGGGCGTTTATTTTTTCCACGAAACTGCGGTTGATAATGTGGATGGCGACACTGCCTAATTCATAAGTCAGTCGTCCCTCGTCGTTTCTTTGCTGGGCTAACGACCTGGGCAAATCACTATACTCAATCACTCTAACCTTGCCGTCCCCCAGCACCAGGACGCCCACCTTCTCCTCCGGATCCTCTTTCATTACGGCTTTACTTGACATTTGGGCCTGATCCAGAGCGTGCAGTCCGATAAACAGCGGATCTATCACCTTCACCAGCGGATTGTCCACCTGAAAATAACTGATGTATTCGATGCGCCGCCGGGCCATATCCTCCAGAGCAAAGCTGCGGTGCAGGGCCCGCAGCGATCCCCCGTGACCGTCGGGCGACAGGGCTATACGGTGTGGTTCGGCAAGCAATATCTTACCCTCCTGATCGAAACACGGTATCATGCCCTGTTGAAAGAACACTACATTATCCGCCTCGAGACCGAAATAATTTTTTTCCTCAAATGCTTGTTTGGTCGTTTCATGATTGGCTGGACTGGTCATGATGTACCAGGCTATAACGCCGCCATAGCGCTTTTGAGCCGCTCGGATCGAATCGGCAAAAACCTCAAACAGCACCTTTTTCCTGACCGGGGTAGCCGGCAGAAGACCTTTGGGACCATCGAAATTTAACCGGGTTCCCATGCCGCCGGCCACCGCGAAAGCCGCTACTTTACCCTCGGCGATCAATTTCTGGCCCTCTTCGAGGGCCTGTTGATATTTGGGGGCCAACTCGGCCGACGGCTCGATGGGATAGACGGGCGGGGGCAGGATCTTATCGGGCAGCTGCGCCGACGGCTGCGCCTTTAAAAAACCCTCAATAAGTTCGTCTATGAGAGGCAGATCGAGACGGTTGATATCGGCTAATAATTCTTCTAACTGGGCGGCGCTCAACTGTTCGGCAAAACGCAGCAGGTCTTGTTGGCCGTGCTGGGCCAATTGCCTCCGGGCCTCTTGCAGCCGGCTCTCTATGCTGTCGGTCATTCAGGTCTCCTTCATTCTGATTTAACAAGAGTTTTGCAAAATTGCCCTTTGTACTGGTACATACGTTAGGGCCGTTGTTTTGTCAATCAATATTTGTCGGATATGACCTCCCCGAATCAGACCCGGCTTCATATGCTTGCTTGATACTGCCGATAAAAAACAAGGATGAGGCATCTTGGATTAAATATCGAAGATTCAAACAAGCACTATGAGCAGCGGTTATATAGGGACGTAAAATCTTGCGCCCCTGCCATCGGAACGGCGTTCCGGATGCTGTTGGGATCGTCGTTGATGTTATCGATGGTGTTTATAGGACCTGCTGCCTATGCCCAGGACCGGTCGTCTTATCCCCTTACTGCCATTGACGATCCGCTCGAACTGCAGAAATCCGAGGTCTGGGACGTCTATGGGGAATTCGCCGTTCGCGGCGCCAAGGTACATCGGGCCAGTCTGCAGGCCATGGTACAAACCGGCATCAAAAATCTTACCGGTCTGGCCGATCCTAATGAGGCTTGGCGCTGCTTTATAAATGATGATGACATAGTGGCCCTGAAATTCACCCGGCCGGGCGGGGCAGCGTTGGGTACCAATCAGGCCCTGGCGGCGGTCCTTTTGGAGGGATTCTATCGGGCGGGTTTCAAACCGGAAAATTTCCTCATTGTGGGTCTGGACGAACTGCCCGAACAGGCCCAAGGCACGCGGCTTTGGCGTTATGGCTGGCAGGAAGAGGCGGTCGATTTCGCAACTGACACCGATCATCTGTCCGCCTGGTTGGACGAGGTCACCGCTATTATCAATATTCCCTCCATCATGGACGACAATATTTTCGGTCTCCGCTGCTGCTTAACCAACCTCTCTTATCCCCTGCTGAAAAGACCGGCCCGGTTGTATATCAACCGCGGTGATCCTTTCATCTGTGACATTTACCGCCTGCCCCATATCCGAAATAAGATCCGCCTCCACATCGCCAATGCCCTACGCGTTCTGTATTACGGCGGTCCGGAAGTAAAACAGCGATACGTCATCGAACCCGGCTCCCTGATGTTCAGCACCGATCCGGTGGCTCTGGACCGGGTCGCGCTGCATCTCGTCCAGCGGGCTCGTCAAACTATGACCATGCCCAGCGGCGCTTCAGAAAAAATTTCGGCGCCCTACCTCGACACCGCCTACGCCTATGGGCTGGGATACAACGACCTCAATTTCATCAATTATCGCTATCTCAAACACGAGAAATGGGGTTCTACTCCAAAGTAGTATAATAATGCTCAGGAGGATTTGAGTTGTGTTTTAGCGGAGGCGGTAGAAGCAGGCCAACACCACAATCACCAGGGCTGCCCCTAATGCCATCAGCAGCAGTTGGCGCTCGGGCTGGCCGGCGAGCCTTTCGGTGAGTGCCCGCCAGGGAATCTTGGATTCAGCCGGAGGGAGATCATTTATCTTGGATAACGCCTCTTTCAGGTTGGGCCATTCTTTCGGTAAGGTTGTTGAAGAGCCGCCATTATCCGACAGGGGCACATACTTGAAATTGCTGACCGCCGACCGTTCGATCACTGAGGGATTTTCGGCGTTGGCTAACAATTCTTCCTGCTGGCGGTAGAGCCGCTGGAGCTGGGCGATTTGCTGCTGTTGGGCCTGGATGAAGGCCCGATCGGCGTAGTAACCATCTATGGGCTCGGCTAACAGAGCCAGGCCCATAACTCCCATTCCCACGGTACCGAGCACCAGAAAGCACAAAAACCGCACCAGATCATCCCACCGGTTGCGTTGGGTTTTATGGGCCTTTTTTGTCATGAGTAATAATTATCTGCGCTATATCAACACGTAAAACATTAATCGACAGTAGTTTATGGCCCCGATGGGCGCATATGTTAGATGCGTATGGTATAATACTCTTTATAACCTGATATTCAGCTTTTCTTTTTCCAAATCGACGAGCCAAAGACGGCCGAGCGGCCCAGGTCTTCCTCGATACGCAGTAATTGATTGTATTTACAGATGCGATCGGTTCGGCACAAAGAACCCGTCTTTATCTGGCCGGCCCCGCTGGCCACCGCAATATCGGCGATGGTGGTATCTTCCGTCTCGCCGCTGCGATGGCTGATCACCGCCGTCCAGCCGCTCCGCTGGGCCATCCGGATGGCGGCAAAGGTCTCGGTGAGCGTGCCGATCTGGTTAACCTTGATCAGAATGGAGTTAGCCGAGCCTTCCTTGATCCCCCGCGCCAGCCGGCTGGTGTTGGTTACGAAAAGGTCGTCTCCCACCAGTTGTACCTTATCGCCCAGGGTGGCGTTTAGTCTTTTCCAGCCGGCCCAGTCGTCTTCAGCCAGACCATCCTCAATACTGACAATAGGATATTTTTTACACCAATCAGCCCAATAGTTCACCATTTGGGTGTTAGTAACCACCTTTTTTGGGGCCGACTTGAAAAAAACGTATCCTTTTTTGGCATTGTCGTACATCTCTGAAGTGGCCGGGTCCAGGGCAATAACTATATCTTTGCCCGATTTATAGCCTGCCGCCTTGATAGCCTGCAGAATCAACTCCAGGGCCTCCTCATTGGTCTTAAGATTGGGCGCAAAACCGCCCTCATCGCCCACAGCGGTGTTATATCCTTTCTTCGTAAGCACCTTTTTCAGGGCGTGGAAGGTTTCGGCGCCCATCCGCAGGGCCTCGGCAAAGTTCTTGGCGCCGAGCGGCATGACCATGAATTCTTGGAAATCGACGTTATTGTCAGCATGTTTGCCGCCGTTGAGAATATTCATCATCGGTACCGGCAGAATATTAGCGTTGTTGCCGCCTAAATAACGGTATAAAGGCAAGTTACAATGATCCGCCGCCGCTTTGGCGGCCGCCAGGGAAACGCCCAGGATGGCATTGGCCCCTAATTTGGACTTATTGGGCGTACCATCCAGTTTAATCATCGCCTGATCCAGAGTCTCCTGTTCCCGGGCATCCAAGCCGATCACCTGGGGTGCAATTTTCTTGTTGACGTTGTTAACGGCCTTTCGCACCCCTTTGCCCAGGTATCGTTTGGGATCGCCGTCCCGCAGTTCCACCGCCTCGTGCACGCCTGTGCTGGCGCCCGAGGGCACAACCGCCCGGCCGAACGATCCGTCTTCCAACACCACATCGACCTCAATCGTGGGATTGCCGCGACTATCGAGCACTTCCCGCCCCAGAACATCAGCTATCATACCAAACATAAGTTAAACCTTTCATAATCTGATAAAATAATGTAAATACTTATTACGGCACCACATAATGTTATCGGCCGTTATTAAATTCTTCTTCATCGGCAAATCGGTGTCGTAAAACCAACTTGGTCCTTGATTAACCTCGGTTAAAGCGCGATAATAGGTCCATTAAAGTAATAATGCAAAAAAATCCTGGGGAAAAAGTCAATATGAAGATCCCCTTAACCGGTTATGGCCTGCGAGAACTTATTTTATTTCCGACACTGCTATTGGCGGCGGGAATAGTGAGCTGGTTCGCGTGGTCGGCGGGGCGGCCCTGGTGCCAGATCGCCGCCGCCATTCTGGGTTTGGGGGTATTAGCCTTTTTTCGCGATCCTCCAAGGCAGGTACTTAACGATCAGGACGTTTTGCTGGCCCCGGCTGACGGGATTATCACGGATATTTGTGAGGTGGAGGAGCCGGAGTTTATCAAAGGTTCAGCCCGACGGATCGGCATCTTCCTGAGTGTTTTGGATGTCCATATCAATCGAACTCCCTGTGACGGGGTTGTGGAATACATCCGGGCTCACCCCGGTAAATGTTATAATGCTTTAAGGACCCGCCTCGCCTCCGAGAAAAACAAAGCAAACTGTGTGGGGCTGCATTGTCCGGATCATCCCGCCGGAATGGTCATGGTTAAACAGATAACCGGCGTAATTGCCCGTCGAATAGTCTGTAGATGTAAACCTGGTGATATGCTCTCGGCCGGAGAACGTTTTGGTATGATAAAATTTGGATCCCGCACGGAGTTGTTTTTGCCTGAGGATGGTCGGGCCCAGATTATGGTTAAAAAAGGTGATAAGGTTCGTGCCGGCACCACCATTTTGGTGCATTACGGCTCGACCAAATCGCAAAACGGACCCCTTACCACAAACCCAGAAGTTAAAACTAAAGTAATGCAAAATCGAGGTTAGGCATTCTTGGAAAAGTCCAGTTAAAATATGAGATCCAGACGCCGAAAAAGTCCAGCATCCAGAAAGATCCGCAGTATTGCGGTATTGCCGACACTATTTACCCTGCTTAACGCCATCTGTGGTTTTGCGGCAATTCATTTTACGGCCCGAGGAATGAATAAACCCGATAGTCTCTGGCTGGAAAGGCCGGAATTAGGATTTTTTGCAGCTGCCGCCTGGATGATCTTTCTAGCGATGATTTTCGACGGGGTGGACGGTTTTTTGGCCCGTAAGACGGGCGGGGCCAGCAGTTTCGGCGGTCATCTTGATTCTCTGGCCGACATCGTCAGCTTTGGAGTGGCGCCGGCCTTTCTTATGCTTCAAGTAGTTGAAAGCAACCTTCCGGATACCTTCAGTCCCGCCAGTCCCGTCTTTTCCAGCATACCCGGCAAATTGCTCTGGCTGGTTGCCGCTTTGTATATCTGCTGTGCTGCTTTGAGGTTAGCCCGTTTTAATATTGAGAATCGGCCCGAAGAGGCCTTTCATATGGGCTTTAGCGGCTTACCCTCACCCGCCGCGGCCGGCATCATCGCCTCGTTGGTTTTACTATACGACGACCTGGGGCGAGAATTTCAGCAGGATGCCCCTACCGTAATTAGCGTCGGTTCCCGGATTATCTTTATTTTGTTGCCCATTATTACGGCCGGCGTCGCTCTCTTGATGGTTAGCCGCATACCTTATCCACACCTGGTTAACCAGTATATCACGGGACGACGTCCCTTTAGTCACATGATACGCGTTCTTGTTTTGGCTCTTCTTCTTTTTTGGCAACCACAATTGACCCTCGCCATTGGGTTTATGATCTATGCGGCCGGCAGTGCTTTCCATCGTCTCTGGCAGATATACACCAGTAAAAAATGGGCCTACCTTCCGGAAGCCCCCAGTTCAGATGATCCACATAAGGGCATCGCCAACCCATGATTCGGATTTCTTGCCCCGGAAATATTCTGCTAATTTGCTTTTATAGGACCTAAATCTCTAAATAAGTTAAATAAGTAGTTAATGAATTCATAAAGAAATCATCCGCGAAATTTGGGAGTGGTCATAATAACCGGGTTTACACACAAAACTTTGGGTTATATGGAGAGTACGTCTCCGCCTGGTTTTTTATAAGATTATGTATAATAATCATTTACATCTTGATAAGACCGGATATGCTAACATAGGGAAAGGGCGTATTTTACGCGTTTCAGTCAGGCGGTTTTTGGGCCGCCCATATTAACCGGCGGAAAACGATTGTTTTTTTGTATAAACAAGATTACCCCCAACTTTGTCCTCTCAACTTTGTCTAATAGAGTGTCATCCGAGGATAGACCTCCAGCGTGAATGGTGACGACGAAAAACAGGTAAAGGCGGTCTTATCGGGTGACCGAAAGGCCTTTGACGTGTTAGTCGGGCGGTATCAGCGGCAGGCCGTGGCGGTAGCGGCACGGATGCTGGGCAATATAGATGATGCCATGGAAGCAGCACAGGAAGGATTTTTACGGGCCTACCAGGCACTGGGGCAACTGAAAGAACCGGCCCGCTTCGGCCCCTGGTTAATGAAGATCATGGCCAACCAGGCACTGAACGCCCGTCGCAGCCGGCGGCGAGACCCAAAGCTTTCTTTGACGCGACCTTTGGGTCCGGATAAACAAGACGATGCTCCGCTGCCGTTGGCCAGCAAAGATCCGACGGTTACGGAGCAGTTGGCCGCCGGCGAATTGGCCGAGGCGTTACAGCAGGCCATCGACGAGCTGCCCGAGAACCTCAGGACGCCGTTGATACTTTTTTCGGTGGAAAAGCTGCCCCAAAAAGAAATAGCCGATATAATGAACTGCAGCTTGCAGACGGTAAAATGGAGCGTCTTCGAGGCCCGAAGACAACTGCGAAAACGGTTACAGAAAATGCTTTAGATGAGTAAATGAGTTATCGTAGATATCATTCATTTACCCGGGTTTTTAATGATGAACTCTGAAGAACTTGAAAAACTTATCAGCCGATATAACGATCCTGATCTTACCGATGAGGAGCGGACGCAATTGGATCAGGTATTGGAGGATGATCCTGTTCTACGCGGCATTCTTGAGCAATATCAGCGGCTCGATGGGGCGCTGGGGCAGTTACCCGACGGTTTGGAAAAGGTAGATTTCGCACGGTTCTCTCGGCAGGTCAGGGAGGCGGTTGCCGGCGTTGAAGCGTCTTGGTTATCGACCCTATCGCTGAGGCGGTTTCTGATGCCGATAGCCGCGGCGGCCGCGATTATCATAGCGGCCCTGCCGATATTTCTGTTGCCGGATCGTCGGCCTCCTCAGCCGGTCGGCGAATTCGTGGCGGTAGTAAAACTGGCCCAACCTCAAACCATGTTCGCCCAGACGATGATCAAGAATATCGGCGATATTATCCCGCCGGAACCTGCCCTGGCAGAAGGCATTCTCTCGACGGAAGAATCCGACGTCGGAGTCGTCTGGTCGTCGCCGGCCCAGCCGGACAGGTCCGAGCAGCGGCGTACAACCCAGATTTTCGGTATTTTTGATATATTTATGGACGGGAGTCCCTGATATGAAAATCTCCTGGCGTATGCAATTGTTACTAATAGTGGTGGTTTTTGTGCCGGCGACAGGCAGGTCCCTATGCCGGGCCCAGCAGCTTACCGCCGTACTGATAGAAAAGGCCCTCGATGATCCCGCCAAGATCAACTTTCGCGACATCAGTCTGGAAGACGTCGTGGAAAATTTGAGTAAAACCCTGGGCATTCCCATTGAGGTGGATCAAACCGCGCTGGCGCAATTGCCCTATGGTCAATTAACCATGCTGGCCTCCGTGCAGCTTCAGGGGATGTCGTGGCGTGACGCCCTGCGGGAACTGCTAAAGCCTCTGGCGCTGACTTTTCAGCCCGGCGTCGATCGCATCTATATCCTCGGCACCAACGAACTCATGCGTCAGCCGCGCCGCCTTAATATTAACGAGCTTGACGCCATTGTCCGCCTGCAGAACACCAATTTAAACCACAGCGAGAAAAATCTTCTCCGGCAGATATACCAACTCACGCGTATAGATTTCAAGCTCATCGAGTTGGACCGTCATCGCGACAACGCCGACCAGGACACCGTCGATAAAATCCTGTCCTCCTTTCCCCAACCGGCGAGCAAGGTGCTTGATCTTTATAGTCGCAGGGTATTGCCGCAAGAATACAACCTTGATGAACCCGGCACCTGGTACGTACGCGCCGACATGCAAAGCGGCCGCGCCGAATTCTTCGAGATAATCGTCCTGCCGGCGCGACAATTGAATCTCAAGAAGCTGGAGCGCCGCATTAATATTTCCTTTAAGAATCAGCCCGTTCAGGCTATCTTGCAGCAGATGGCTTATCTGGGGGCCATTGACATTCGTTTTGAGCCGGGCTGTTTCGGTTTGCTCGATGAGAACCAGCGCAACAATTTCACTCTGAACATGCGCAGCGCCACTATTAATGATGCTCTGGAGCACCTGTCCGGTTCGACGGGCCTGGCTTATGAGGTTCGCCATGACAGCGTTTATATTTTAGCGGGCAAAGCTCTGCTGCAGCAGGTCGCCGAACAGCGCCGAGAGACCGCCCAGGGTGCCAATCCTCTGGCCTGTGTGATCATTGTCAAAGTGCCGGGCACCGGCTTTGAGACGATGATTTTTGTGCGGGAAGAAGAATTGCGAAAAGCCGGCGTGTTGGAAAAGTACCGGCAGTTCCAGCAGAAAAGCATCTCAGAATTTATTCGCTCCCTGCGCGACAACAAATCTGTCAGCCTCGACATAAAAAGGTGACCTCCCCCGGTCCTCTCTTTTCATCTGCCGCCGCGAAACGCCATGTTTTGCGTTTTTTTCCTAACCCGATCTATTGCATGTGGGTCTCCAATACATCGTTGCAATCCCTGCCGTTGTTCTCTATAATCTCTGGGGATAGAGGCGAGATCTATACAAAAAAGAAGATACTGATCAGCGACCGGAGGGTTGTGGTGGCCGTAGATGAGTTGGAGTGAATCGCAGAACGAGATTCGGCAGCGGCAGTTGATGGTGCAGCAACAACTGCGGGGCCGGGGCATATCCGATGAAAAAGTGCTGAGGATAATGGGGCGTTT
>LJUC01000216.1 GCA_001303695.1 Phycisphaerae bacterium SM23_30 | reverse complement strand
CCACCACCCCCGTCGCCACCCTGTCGCACCGCACAATTCCTCCAAATATATTGATTAAAACCGCCTTTACCTTTTCATCGAAAAGCAATATCCGAAACGCCTGCTCCACCCGCTCTGCCGATGCCGCCCCTCCCACATCCAGAAAATTCGCCGGCATCGATCCATGCAGCTTGATAATATCCATCGTCGCCATCGCTAATCCCGCCCCATTGACCATGCACCCCACATCCCCATCCAGCTTGACATAATTCAAATCATACCTGGAGGCTTCCACTTCCGTGGCTTCCTCCTCGTCGATATCACGCAGTTCAGCCAGTTCCGGACGCCGTCCCAGAGCGTTGTCGTCGAAGTTGATCTTGACGTCCGCCGCCAGCAACCGCTCATCTCTGGTGATCACCAGTGGATTGATCTCCACCAGCGAGGCATCGATGTCTGTAAAAAGTTTATACATATTTGTTATCAGCCTGACCCCCTCTCGTACCAGCCCCATAGGCAGATTCAATTTAAAAGCCAGCTGTCGGGCCTGAAATGTCAGCAAACCCACTTTGGGATCGATGCCGATCTTGATAATTTTTTCCGGCGACTGAGCCGCCACTACTTCGATCTCCATCCCTCCCTCTTGCGCAGCGATGATTGCCACGCGCGAATGGTCCCGGTCCACCACCATTCCCAAATACAGTTCTTTATCAACTTCTATGGCCTCTTCGACCAACACCTTTCGGACCAGCTTGCCTTGCGGCCCCGTCTGATGACTCACCAAATTCATCCCGATAATTTCGGTGGCCCTCAATTGCGCCTCGTCGGGCGTTTCTGCCGATTTAATTCCTCCGGCCTTGCCGCGACCCCCGGCATGCACTTGAGCTTTGATCATAACTTTTTTGCCGATTTCTTCGGCCGCGGCCCGGGCCTGCTCTTTCGTCGCAGCCATCTTTCCCTGGGGCACGGCGATGCCATGTTTTCTAAACAGTGCCTTGGCTTGATACTCGTGAATCTTCATTTTTTTCCCGGAGTCATGCTTTAATTATCTTCGGATAACTTCTTATCACCCCAATCATAACCTTTATTAAAAGCCCGCAAATTAAGATCAATAAATCGGCCTGGCACCGATTCCCGTATCGATTTTTCCATGGCCTCTTTGCTGACCACCTTTGATATGGCTGTAAAAAATCCCAGCATCACCACGTTGGCAATGATCTTGTTTCCCAGTTCCTCGGCCATCCGGGTGCTGGGAATATCATATGTTTTTTTATTTGAGTTAGCCCTGACCAGATCCACATCGATAATCAAGGTTCCCTCGTCCTTGAGCTCATGTTCAAAAGTGCTGTAGGCATCCTGAGACATCGCCACCAGGTAATCCGTCCGGGTGACATAAGGATACAAAATCTTGGTATCGGACAATACAATTTGTGAACTGCACGCCCCCCCCCGGGCTTCGGGGCCGAAATTCTGGTTCATGGTAGCGAATTTCTCGTCAAATATGGAAACCGCCCGCCCCAGTATAAGACCTGATCTGATTATCCCCTGACCGCCAAAACCTGCAAATCGAACCTCGATCATTATTGTGTCCTCTATTTTCGGGATTTTGATTGGTAATAACCAATCCAATGCATCTAATCACTCTGCTGCTATCTTTATGAATTTGTCGCCCAGCACTTTGTAATGTTGTTTATTATACGCGTCGATAAATGTTTCTCTTTCCCGCTCCACAAACTTGCCCACTACAATTTTCTTGTCCTCTTCGATACCCACCTTGGCGGTATCTTCCCCGTGCTTGATTTCTGAGTTTAAGTAAAAAAATTCCAAAAGTTCCGGTTTGGGCGAAATGACTTCGATCAATTTAAAGCCGGCCTGCGGCAAAGCTTCCGCCATCGAGTTAATCAGGTCTTCATGATGCAATGCCGTCCACCGGGCCACGTAAACGGCGCCGTTCGATCGCGCCAGGTGGGGGAGGTTCAAAGGTTGTTCAATCGAGCAGTAAGATGAAAATTCCAGGCGGCTGAAATCTCCCGGCGTTTCTTGGGCGGCAACTTTTCGATACCTAAAATCGTTCACACACACCACAAATAAATCCATGTTCCGCCGGGCGGCATGCACAAAATGATTCCCTCCCAGGGTCGCCATATCTCCGATGAATACCGCCAAAATCAAGTTAGGATTACTCAGCTTCATGCCGGTGGCAAACGCGATGGCCCGCCCTCGGTTCGTATGAAATAAGTCCACCCCCAGATAATCCACCACCTCCGGATCGTAGGCAATATCCGTGACCATGCACATCTTTTCTCGGTCGCGCCCGGATTTATTGATTCCATCATGAAAAGCTTCGATTATTTTATCCATTTTAGTTCTGTCCGGCTCACACGTTCTGCTGTTTACGTTTAAATTTTTGAAACCATATTCTCGCCGAAAACCTCCCGTTCCAAAGCAGTTGTATATTCCAAAATCCTGTCATAGGGATTATGGTCGGTCGCAGCTTGCTTGATCGCCCCTAGAATATCATCGGAATCATGCACCGCCGCGCCTCCATGAGGCACCAGAATTACATTGGCCCGGCCCTGACTGCAACGATCCACCTCGTAAACCACCTGTCCGTAGTTGATCTCCGGAACTACGAAACCTTTAACCTGATGGGCCAGTTCTTCAATCCTCTTTTCCGGAAAAGGCCAAACCGTTACTAAACGCAGTGTCCCCACCTTGATCCCGCTTTCCCGCGCCTCTTTTACCGCCTTGATTGCTACCCGCGCCGAAATTCCGTACGACACCACCACCACTTCGGCATCGTCCGTCTGATGCTCTTCAAACTTGATTATTTTGTCGCGGTTATGCCTGATCTTGTCCACCAGATATCGGTTGGTCGATCCTCTCAGCGACTTGCTCTTCATCTCAAATGTCTTGACATCAAATATCGGCCGGCCGTCTTCTCCATGAGTCAGTCCCGTTAGATACAACTTGTATCCCGCTCCCGCCCGCGCCATCCAGGGCACCAGGTCTTTGTCTCGCTTGAAAGGCTTATAGTCCTTTTTGGAACCGGTAAAGTACCTTCTCGGCTCCACTTCTAACTCCTGGGCATTGGGAATTACCACTTTCTCCGCCATGTGACCGACACATTCATCCGACATAACCATCACCGGCACCCGATAACGCTCCGCCAGATTGAACGCCTTGAAGGTCAATTCAAAACTTTCCTGGGGCGACTCCGGAGCCAAAGCTATGATTTCATAATCTCCATGAGAACCCCATTTTGCCTGCATCATATCCGCCTGGCCCGTGCTGGTCGGCACCCCCGTTGAGGGGCCGGCGCGCTGGATATTAATAATCACAAACGGCGTTTCCGTCGCTGCCCCCAGTCCGATCGTTTCCATCATCAGGGAAAACCCCGGGCCGGATGTTATGGTCATTGCCTTCTTGCCCGCCCAGCTTGCTCCCAGGACGCTGGCGATCGAACCCAATTCGTCTTCCATCTGGATAAACTGGGCCCCCACATAAGGAGCTTTCACCGCAAAGGCCTCGGCGGCTTCGGTGGAGGGGGTAATCGGATAACCCGCTAAATACTTACAGCCCGCCGCGACCGCCCCATAGGCGCATGCCACATCGCCGTCGATATAATGTGAACCGGTAAATACATTTTTTGGGTCAGCCTTCAATCTAGGACTCCCTTTTGACTGTTTTGACTTCTTTTTTCCAGCCTTTATACAACTCTGAAAACGTGGGCCGTTCTCGATCCACGAATTTACCCACAATGATTTGACTCTGAAATCCTATGTCAAGATTCTCCGTTGGCTCACCGTGCTTGATCACCGAATTATCATGGTAAAACTTCATCATATCGATCCCCAAACCTAGCTTATTGATGCGAGAGTAATACATCGCACAGGGTGAAATCACTTCCACCATGGAAAAACCAGGCTTTTGAAATCCTTCGATGATTGACTGCGTCAGCCGCCGCATATGCAGTGACGTCCACCGGGCCACATAAACCGCCCCCGCCGATTCCGCCAACTGAGGAATATTTGAGGGTGTCTCAAAATTCCCAAACGGAGAAGTCGTCGTGTAGGCGGACCTTGGTGTCGTGGGTGCCACCTGACCGCCGGTCATGGCGTAGATAAAGTTGTTGACACATATCACCAAAATGTCAATGTTCCTACGGGCCGCGTGGATGAAGTGATTGCCCCCGATTGATACAATATCGCCGTCGCCTGAAAAAACCACGATCTTCAAATCGGGATTACCCAGCTTGAGGCCGGTGGCAAAGGGAAGGGCACGACCGTGAGTGGTATGAAAGGAATCGGTTTTGATATAACCGGCTACTCTCCCCGTACAGCCTATCCCGGAAACCACACATACCTTATCCAGATCGACCTGCATCTTCTCTAGGGCATTGACAAATGCCGTTACCGCCAGCCCGATACCACAACCGGGACACCAAATATGCGGAATCCGGTCCATGCGAAGCACGTCATCCATTGGATGTTCGGTCGGCGGGATTTCTTCTTGCTTTTCTACTGCCTCTAAAGCTTTCATATTTTTTTATGCTTTCACATCGGCTTTCCTGATGGCATTGATTATATCTACACCACTTCTAACTTTCGGGAAATCTTGATGGACAAATATCGTCTCCGCTTTCCCTCGACTGCATCTGTCAACTTCTAAAAATGCCTGTCCGTAGTTCATCTCCGGTACAATTATGGTCCGCACCTGCCTGGCCAATTCCAGTATCCGCTGTTCCGGGAACGGCCATAAAGTCTTTAACCGAAAAAATCCCGCCCTGATCCCTTCTTTCCGCACCTGCCGTACTGCTCGGACCGCCGCCCGTGATACCGAACCATAACATACCACTAAAACCTCGGCATCCTCGGTATAACCCTCTTCATAGTCGATAATATCATCAGAGAACAACCGAACCTTGTTAATTATCCGATGAACATTCCACTCCTGGCATTTTGCATTCATCACCGGGTAACCCTTTTCGTCATGGGTCAAACCAGTCACATGAAAGCGGTAACCCTGGCCCGCCTTCACCATCCAGGGCACCAGGTCCTTATCATACTCATAAGGTAGGTATTTTCCCTTGGGACCGCTATATCTCTTGCGCTTTTTCAACCGAAGATCTTCCGCCTTCGGGATAATCACCGCCTCTACCATGCTGCCCACCGCTTTATCCGCCAGTACCACCACCGGAAGGCGGTATCTCTCGGAAAGATTGAACGCCCTCACCGTCAGATCAAACATCTCTTGCGGGCAATTAGGTGACAGGGTAATGATTTCATAATCACCGTGGGAACCCCAGCGCGACTGCATCACATCCCCCGACCCGGCTTGCGTAGGATAACCCTCTGAGGGACCGAAACGCTGTGACTCGATGATCACGCACGGCGTCTCCAGCATGACTCCCAGCCCCACATGCTCCATCATCAGCGAAAAACCAGGTCCCGACGTTACGGTCATTGCTTTCTTGCCTGCCCAGGATGCCCCCAAGACCGCCGCTAGCGCTGATATCTCATCTTCCATCTGGATAAACGTCCCATCCACATCGACACATCGATCGGCAAAATGCTGCACGATCTCGAAACAGGGCTGGATCGGATAAAACCCCAGAAACCGACAACCGGCCGCCAAACTCCCCTCGGCACAGGCCTGATTACCGTTCATTTTATGCGATCCTGAATAAATTGCATCCATTTTCTACTCGTCTGTTATCTTTTATTACCAACTAAATTTTTGCTAAAGTTCGGTTATTAGCACAAGATAAACTGCCTTTCACTTTAATCTTTTATATTTCCTAATATTTTCTCATATCTCTATATTATAGCAACAGTCTTGTTTTATCCGATTAAGTAGTGAATTCTTCCCCCCAAAACCTTTTTATACCGGGTAGAATAACCACAAGAAGGGATATTAAAGTGTATTTTAACGCTTTATTATATTGACTTACAGCAAGTAATACGTCTGCCCGTCCTTCATAACAAAGGACAGTAACCGGGATTTTATTTTCCATTTTTTCTGCCGCGAAGAAAAATATTCGCGCTAAATCTTATATTTTATATTTTTTTCAGTAAAAACCAAATTTTAAAAAATGTTTTATAATTGGCCCCATGAGACGTCCTTCCAGTCTTAGAAAATAAGTTCACCAACTATCTCCTTTAGTGACTTGAGTTCCCAGAGCTGTTTATAGGGGGGGTCCGTTTTAAATAAGTCTAAGCAGGTCTGACTTGGGCCAAAATGCCTCAAAGGTTGGCGAATTTGGGATAAACAGATTATATTTGGAAAGGCTGTAGCTTCTGGTAAAAAAATCCGCCCCCCTCTCAAATCAAGCTGGAAGATAAGGGCCGGTAAGTCAACCATCTTCGCTTTAGATCCCCTAGTAGGGTTCTTTAAATATATAAAATTACTAAAACCATATATAATATCAAATTTTTAATTCTTGTCAAATAAAAAAGATCAAATTTTCCTTAACGTTGTAAAATAGGCGAGGGATTGGGGGATGGGGGTTTACGGAGGAGAATTATTTGTGATATAAAATATATGCAGCTATCAGGGTTTAATCAACATGGCGAAACAGGCAGGTTCGAGGTTCTGAGTAAGGTTTGATAAAATTGGCTTGGAGTAGTTTTGGGGATGCATTATTAATAGTTACGCAAGCGATAAACAGTGATAACTAATTGGTATTAATAGCTTTGCGTTGATTTAGTAAAGAAATTTTTGTTATTGAATTTCTTTACTAATTTAATTGTAAGGGAGAGGCGTTATGAATGGTCGGCGGCTGGTTTTAAGTTTATTGGGGGTAGTGGTTTGTGCGGGTTTGGGGATGTCGGATGCGGGGGTGGATTTTATGGGTTGGGGAGGGGAAATCAATGCCGGCGGGACGCCAGCGGTACTAGAGGGCGGTGAGAGGGCGGTGGTGGCAACAGAAGCAGGCGGGACGCCTGCGGTACCTGAGGGCGGTAAGACGACGGTGGCAGCAGAGGCAGGCGAGACGCCTGCGGTACCTGAGGCCGGCGGTGCGGGGGTGGTGTGGTATG
>LJUC01000024.1 GCA_001303695.1 Phycisphaerae bacterium SM23_30 | reverse complement strand
CGCTGACGATGCCCGCCGGCAACAGCGACCGTATGGGCCGCGACGTCATTGGCCGCCTGCGAGGTAATAATCAGGTCGTCGGCATTAATGATCGAGCCGTCCATGTAGGCCTTGACCTCACCGCCGCCGGCGGCAGAGGCCAGGCTCGCCCCCACAGCTATGCCGCCGCCGGTGATGCCTTCCGATTTGGCGTTTGCCTCATTATAGGCCCGCGACTCTAAGGTAATGTCAGCCCCGGCGGTCAGGGCGGCGTCTGAGCCCACATAGGTCTGGAGCTTGGGCGATTGAATCGCCTCGGCATCGGCGCCGTTACCGCCGATCAAGGCCCCGCCCGGGGCGGTGGCGTAGGCGTCGGCTCTCTTGTCGAGGGGCGTGCCGTTGAGATCGTAATTATGATAGGACCTGAGGGTAATGCCCTGATCCTGGCCGGCGGTGACGGAACCGCCGCCAATATAGGTCTCAATATCCGGCGTAATGACGGCATCGGCCAAAGAGACCCCCACGCTCACCCCGCCGGCCGATACCCCGATGGCATCCGCCTCGGCACTGGCCGCCGAGAGAGAGGTGATTGTTATAGTGCCGGCGGTTTCGACATCCGCCTTGCCGATATAGGCTTTTATCTCAGGATCAATGGCAGCATGGGCCCGACTGCCTGCACCGGATAATATCCCGGCAGAGACGGCATAGGCCTTTGACATAACATCAATATCGGATTGAGTCGTAATAGCAACCTGGTTTACTTTTTCCTCCACATGGGGATCGATGTCCACGCCCACTTTTGCATCGTCATCGATAGCGGCTATGGTCCTTCCGTCCACCGTGCAGAACGTCAGGGAAGCACCCGGCGCCAGAAGTCCCGTTCCGACGTTTATAGTCAAGGCATCCATATTCCGGGTGCTCAGGGCGGTAACGGCCAGCAGGTCGGCATTTTGCACCACCGTTTGGGTATCGATATGTGCCAGGACGTCGTTGGTTATCCGATTTTCTGAAACCGCACCTCCTAATGATCCTACTATGGAACCGGCGACATTAATAGTAATTGCCGAGATTGCACTGTTGTCTGTGGCCGCCACCTCAATATTTCCGGCGGCGCTTATGGTTGGGGTGGAGCTTCCAGGTATCTGGTTCTGTTCCGCCATGCCGACATAGGCTTCAATGGTATTGTTGATCCTGTTCACGGCGACGGTAGCGGTCAACGAGAGCAGGTTCAAAGCGCCAACCCCTATCCCCAGAGAAGATATCTTGGCATCCGAATCCGCCCAGACCTTAATACCACCGGCTTGGGAAGTTACCTTTGAAGCCTTGATCCCGGCAATAATATCGTTATTGATATCGTTCGTAGAAACCGAAGCGCCTCCATTAAGCGCCCCGCCCAGGCTGCCGATACAGGCCACGGAAAAGATATTGGAATTCCAATCAAATGAGGCATCATGTTCATCCGACTTTATTTCATTGGTGTAGTCTTCAATGGTGTTAAAGTCATCGGCATTAAGCACCTCGCGCAAGGATTTCAGGGGATCGGCAGGGGCCTTTTCCTGAGCCGTCACCTGAATAGTGTCCTGGGCGGTTACGTTGGAGTTGTCGATTTCAGAGATGATGGAATTAGAGATATCATTAACACTCACCGAGGCGCCGCCCGACAGGACGAGACCGCTGCTGGCCCCCACGGCGATGGAGCGGATAATCGGGTAGGAATCGGCGCTAAGAGTAAGGGCGGCGCCGGAATCAAACGTGGGGCAATTACTGATGCCGGCGTAGATGGTATTATCGACCCTGTTTTTGGAAGATCCGACGGCAATACCTATGACCAGTGCAGGACTAACACAGGCGGCGACACTTAATATTTCCGCCGAATCGTTCGAGGTAATTTCGATGTCGCCGCCGGCAATAACGGAACTATAATCAATGTAAGCGGCAACCTCATGAAAGATATCATTCCAGACAAAGGCCATGCCTGCCGCCGCCCCCAGGCCCGCCTGTACGGAACCGCCCACCACCTGGATGAAGGAAGAGTCTTCGGCATGAATAAGGATGTCATTACCAGCATCTACAACTGAGTTTTTGAGGTAGGACTTGGTGGAGTTCAGTATGATATTGACGCCCACCGAGCCGCCGATGCCGAGCATCAGTCCCCCCTGAATCCCGGCGGTCACATTATTGATGGCCGAATTATTACTCGAATTGATGTCGATGTTGTTATCGGCGGTCAAGGAAAAGGCGGTATCCACATAGGCGTGGGAGTTACTTTCAATCCGATTTACGGTTAGAGCTCCTCCGGCACCGCCCATGGATAATCCTATTTGCGCCGAGCCGCAAACCACACTGACGGTTGAGGTGTCATCGGCCTTGATTATGATGTTGTTGCCTGCATGAACCGTGGAATTGGTGATATAGGATTTGGTATCCGACCAGATCAGATTGATAGCAAACGAACCGCCCTGTGACATCACTAAAGCGGCTGATCCGGCCAGGGAAAGATTATCAATGATAGATGCATTTTCCGCCAAGAAATTTACATTACGTCCGGCATCCAGGGTGCTGTATGTTGCACAAGATAATATATTACTCCTAATGACATTTACCGCGGCGGCAAGGCCTTGCCCCATGGCAGCCAATTTAAAAGCGCCGGCAAAGGTATAAGAATAGGAACTATCTTCGGCGGCCACCACGATGTCGCGACCGGCGTAGGCTGAGACGTGATCCATATAGGCGTTAGTCGTGGTTTCGATCCAATTCCATCCCACCGCTCCGCTAACCGATGCCGCCCCAACCTGGCCGACAATAGGAACGGTGTGGATCTGGGAATAATTATCCGCCGATATATTTATATCGCGTCCGGCGTCCAAAATGCTGTCACCATCGACCGTATCGACATATACCTCAACGGAATTGACATCGACAGTGACGCCAATGGAGATACCAATGGACAGTCCCAGGGCCAGAGGTACGGAACCGGCGGCAATCCACTCTATGGATGTGTCGGCGGCGGAAAAGTTGATATCCTTAGCCGCATACACTTCAGTATCCCGCAGGGATGTTTCGGTATTCTTAACCACCACAATAACGCCAAAGGCGCCGCCGCCTGTTCCGAAGACGGCCCCACCCATAGCGGCGGCCACAACCCCAACGGTGGATGAGTTTTCCGAGCTGAGCCTGACATCGCCGACGGCCGGTTCCAGGAACATATCCTGTCCGCCGGTGGGCGTATTGGCATATTGCAGATCGACGTTTTGCAGTTTGATAGTATGGTCGGAAACAACTTCAACCTGACACACCTGTCCATCCCGTAAACCCCTCAGAATCCGGTTGCCGTTACTGGAATAGACAATCATGTCGCCGTCTTTCAGATGGTGGGAATCAGTAAATGTAATCGTTTCGGCGGTTTCGTCAACCCGTCCTGAACCTGGGGCCGGATCGAACGCAAGCTCCCTCACGCGGGCGAGAGAATGATCGTTGTCAGCAGTCAAGGATTTCAGGTTTATCGGCAGCAGGGTGGCGCCGTCTGACGCCTTCACGGCCAATTTGACGGCGGTGCCATTGACGACGATTACTGAATAGGTTCTGCCGGGTATCAAACCGGCAACGGAGTTTTCGCCGTCATTGAAATAGACCACCTCATCACCATTGGTCAGGTGATGCGGCGAACCAAAAGTAATAACGTCGGTCGCGTCGTTGATGACGTCGGTATCAAAGGAAAGGATGTCCATCATCCTGAAGCAGGGATCCTCCATATCGGCCAGGGCCATGATGTTGATGGCTTTTCCTTCTTCGGCGTCGGTCTCGGTTTCTGCCAATTTGACAGTGTAATCATTACCTGGAATAGTTATCACATAATATGTTTGGCCGTTGTTCAATCCCCCTATGGATTCATTGTTGTTTCTATAAACGACGGCCTCTCCATCCTCGAAATTGTGCGGCGTCATTAAGCTGATAGTATCGTTGCCGTAATCAATATTGGTCTCGGTGAAATCCACCTGCCGGTTGACTCTTTGCAGGGTATGATCGGCAGTAGCCGTCGCTAAGTTGACGGGAACGACATTATTGTCCTGGTCCATCAACTGGATCGTATATTCATTTACCGCGGTGATGCCATACTCGGTCCCGGGGTTCAGGCCTATCTCGGCTTGGCCCCTTCGGTTGTAAACAACCTGGTCGCCGTCTTGCAGGCGATGGGGATGACTGAAGGTAATGGTATCAGCCCCGTCATCGATTACCGTCGGCGACGTGGGATCGAACTGCCACCTGCCCGCTTCCATGGTGCAGTCTTCGGAGTAGGTGTGGGTTTCATCCACCAGTACGTTGACCGCGAAGGTGGCGCCGCCGGAACCGAAGAAGGCCAGCGTCCCGGAACCGCCGATCGCCAGGAAGTAGGAACTATCCTCGGCGGCAATATCGATTTCGCCCCAGGAGTACAAATCGGAATCTTTGATGGTGATATTGTTGGAACTAACGCCGACGTTGACCGCCACCGATCCATTGCCGTTGCCGAACACAGCCGCCGAGCCGCCCACGCAAACATTGAGGACGAAGGAACCATCATAGGCGTCGATTATTATGTCGCCGCCGGCATCCAGGGTGCTGTCTTCAACATGGGCCAAGACAGAATTCACAGAGACATTCACGGCAAAGGCCGCACAGCCGCAGCCGAAAATGGCCCCCACCACCGAGCCGGCGCCGACAACAATCCAGGAATCGTCTCGAGCGGACAGCTCGATATCACCGCCGGCAAAGGCCGTTACTTTTTCCATAATTGCCTTGGTTGTGATTACGGCGGTGTTGACGCCGATAGCCCCTGCTCCGTTACCATATACGGTAATAGCACCGGCAGCCGCCAGATCACCGAGAATAGTCATGCTCTTGGAGGAGACATCGATGTCGCCTCCGGCATCCAAATTGCTGCTTTCAACCGAGACCGATGTCGTATCTACAATGACATTGACGGCCAGGGCGCCGGCGGCGGCGCCATAGACAGCCCCCACGACGGCGCCGGCATTGGCGAAGAGCCATGCCTGATCTTCGGCGGAGACGGTAATATCCTCCCCTGCCTCTAAGGTCGTATTTTTGATATAGGTATTGGTATTGTTTACCGCGGTATTGACGTCAATTGACAGGGAAAAGGTGCCATAAACGGCAAATGATCCCGCGACCGCCAGATTGCCGAGAACGGATAAATTGTTCGCCGTAACTTCCACGTCTCCACCGGCGCTTATAATGCTGGGGTCGTTAATGTCGCTGCTGTCGGCATATGCTGAGACGGTATTGACGATGACGTTGACGCCGATAGAGCCGCCCACAGCGGCATACTGAGCCCCCAGTACGGAACCGGCCGCAGAAATTTGCCAGGATTGATCATCAGCCAAGATGACAATATCTCCCGACGCCAGGACGCTGGAATCCTTGATAAAGGACTCGGTGGTCCGCACAATCGTATTGACACTGACCGAGCCGCCAACCGCCGCATATTGAGCACCAATGCCGGCCACCGCCAGACTGCCGAGCACGGCAAAGTTGTCCGCCGTTATGATCACGTCACCACCGGCGTCCAGGACACTATCTTCACTAACTGAGCTGTGTGTTTTATTGACGACTGTATTAACGGAGATTGAAGCGCCGATGGCCGCCCCGCCCCATGATATCTGTACCCCGCCGGCTGCGGCGAAGAACCAGGAATCGTCATCGGCGGCCAGCACAATATCGTTGGAAGAGCGTATGGTGGAGTTCTTAACGTCGACTTTTGTTTGGTTCACCATCGTATTGATCGCAATCGAACCGCCCAGGATAAAATACTGGGCGCCGGCGCCCCCGACCGCCAGATCCGCCAGGACCGACATATCGTTTGCGTCGAATCGGATCGTACCATAATCCGTCTCCAGAACAACCTTTGCCGGATCCCTTTGGGCCAGGTCAATTGGAATGGGATCAGGTTCGGTGATCTGACCGGGAGGCCTCCGGGCCAGCTTAATAGTGTTGCTGTCAACACGCAGGACATAATATTTTCTGCCGTCCAAAAGGCCGTCCATCGTCTTGTCGCCGTCACTTCGGTAAACGAGAAGCCCTCCGTCTTTCAGATTATGGGGCCAGTTGAAACTGATCGTATCCTGGGCAAAGTCAACGTTCGTTGAAGGAGTAAAGTCAAGCTGCCTGATTACGAATAAAGAATGCGTATCATCACCTGCCAAGGGCTTCAAATCAATTGCCGTAGATGAGTTTTCCGTCTCCGCCAGCTTGATGATGTTAGGGTCAACCTTTATGACGTAATAGGTCCTGCCGCTTTGGAGGTTTTCAATAGTTAGGTCGCTATTATTATTGGAATAAATCACCTTATCGCCGGTCGTAAGATTGTGAGGATTGCTGAAGCTGATGGTATTGTTCGCGTCATTGATGACGGCGGAAGGATCAAAATCCAGGTTTTCGGCTACTTCGAAATAAGGATTTGCCTCGGCGGCAGGTGCAATATCAACAGCAGCGGTGCTGCCTTTGGTTTCTGCCAGCTTTAGCACGTAGGGATCGCCGGTCTTGATGACATAATAGGTCTTTCCATTTTCCAGACCGGAAATGGTATCATCTTCGTTGGTATATACAACGGCTTGGCCTTCTTTAAATTGATGCTCCGTGTTAAATCGGATGGTGTTGTTTGTATCATTGATAGTGATATCCGCAAAATCGGCCTCCTGCCGCTTGCCTACTCTTTGGAGGTTGTGAGTGGCGGTTCCGGAGAGCGTCGATAAGGCAATGATCGCCTGGGTTTCGGGATCCTGTAATTGAATCGTGTAGGGATCCACCTTGATAACGGAATATTCTGCGCCGTCCTCAAGGCCCATATCTCCCGGTCCGTTCCTTTTATAAACAATCAGGTCGCCGGTTTCGAGATAGTGCGGCAGGTCGTATAGAATCGTATTGGCGCCATTTACGTTAACGTCGTTGGCCGGATCAAAACTCAGGATACCCGCTTCCAGGGTGCTGTTTTCGGAATAGGCGAGCGTCTGGCGAACAATGGTATTGGCTGCGATGGCCGCCCCTCCGGCTCCGCCGCCATGGGCGACCTGCACCGCGCCGGCGAATCCGGCCGTAACTGAGAAATCATCCGCGGAAAATACTATATTTTTCCCGGCGTGGACTTCTGAATCCCCGGCGATATAGGCCAGGGTTTCATTCACCATCGTGTTGAAGGAGATGGAACCGCCGATGGCCGCATATTTTGTTATTTGAATGCCGACGGTTATACTGCCGATACCGGCCTTATTGTCGGCGGAAACCATAACGTTGCCTCCGGCGTCAACGGTGCTGGAGTATATGAAAGCGGTGACTTTTTCGACAATCGTATTAACGGCCACCGCCGCCCCGCCGACCCCGCCGCCGGCATACTGTACATTGCCGGCCAGGGCCCCGCCCCAGGTTTGATCCGAGGCGGAAAGGGAAATATCATTGGCGGCCCAGAGGGTTGAACCGGTGACAGTTGATTCAATAGACTTCACCAAAGTATTGACTGCAAAGGAGCCGCCCACGGCGCCGCTTTGATCCTTAAAGGCCACCTGAACGCCGACGGCCACGTTGGCTATAATGTTTAGGTTATGCGAATCCAGCTTGATGTCCCATCCGGCTTTTATAGTGCTGTTCTCGATACCGGTGGCAACGGAATTTACTATGGTGTTTACGGATACGGCAGCCCCGACGGCGGCGTACCCGCCCACCTGGACAGAGCCGGCGCCGACAACCGTTATGGAACGGTCTTTAGCAGTCAGGGTAATATCTTCCTCATTCGTACGGACGGTTGAATCCTTGATATAGGATTGGGTGGTATTTACTATCGTGTTAATCGCAAAGGAGCCGCCAATAGCGCCGCTCTTTTCCTTGACGGCGCCCTGACCGCCAATAGCGGCATCGACGATGATGGCTTCATTGATGGCCGAAAGCGCGACATTTTTTCCGACCCCGGCTTTGGCATTAACGGTAGTATTCTCCAGAAGGCTTTCCACCCGGCCTGCTATCACATTCACCCCTATTGCCGCACCGATCGCGGCGGAACCTTTATCCTGTTCGGAAACAGCAAGTTGTCCGGTAACGGGCAGCGCGACGATGACCGCCCGGTCCGTGGCGGACAGCTTCAAATTGCCTGACGACATGACCGCGGCGTATCTGATATAGCTTTTGGTTTCGGGCACGATGACATTAACAGAGATCGCCCCGCCCACCGCTGCGGTCTGGGCGCCGGCAACGGCCACGCTGACGTTGGCGAGGACAGATCCCCGGTTGGCGTCGAGGGCGAGGTCGCCGCCGGATTCCAACTTCAAATTATCCGGCTTTCTGAAACTATGCAAGATTGCCAGGTCCTGCGGAGGATCGATATCGATGCCGATCGGATTTGCAGCTTGTGCCTCCGCTTCGGTCAAGACAAGTTGGATCTGAGTGTCATTTATCTTTACCACGTAATAGGTCCGGCCGTTTTTCAGACCGCTGATCTGCTCATCCCCGCCGCTGTGATAGATAACGGCATCCCCGGTTTGCAGATTATGGCTGCGGCCAAAGTCTATGATATCAGTCTGTCCATCCACCTTTCCTTGGTCGGTCCCGGACAGATCCAATGCAATATCTTTTCCTTCTATATAGGCATCAACGGAACTGACAATAACACTGACCCCGACAGAGGCGCCTGCGGCGGCGCTCCAGCTATCGCCTCCACCTCCGCCTCCACTCTGTTCCGCTTTGACGGCGATACCCAGCGAACCGGCCACGTTCACCGTCACGGAAAGATCATCCGCATCCAGCGAAATGGAACCTGTCGCTTTGATCGTGTCTGTCGTCACGGAACTGCTGGAAGTGATGGTGCTTTCAGTGTTACGAATAACCGTGTTCAAGGCGACCGAGATCGGTACCGCCAGTCCTCCCTGGGAAAAGGAACCGGCCACGGCGACAGCGCCAACCACGTCGGCATTTAAAGCATTCAGGCTTATGTCGCCGGAGCTGGTTATAGTTGAATCCTCAATGTAGGACTTCGTGTTCCGGATGATCACATTGCCGGCGAAAGAAGCGCCCAGCCCGGCGCCCTTGCCAAACGAGGCTTCTCCAGCCAGGGCCATCACCACGGAGGCATCCAGAGCCGAAAGGGAAAGCTCGTCGCCGGTAGTGGTCAAGGTGCTGTCGGCAATAAAGTCCCGCGTATTATTGACGATCACATTTACGGCAATTGAGGCAGCCGTGCCGATACCTGTTTTTTTCTTTTGGTCGTCGTCGGCCTTTTTGGGAATGGATAAGCTGCCGCTGGCGGCCAGACCGACATCGACCTGCATGCTATGCGCGTTCAATTTTACATGCCCTGAATTAACCAGGGTGGATTGATCGACGGAGGCTTCGGTGTTTCCGATGATGATATTTCCGGTCAGGGAGCCGGCGATGGAGGCCGTTA
This sequence comes from Phycisphaerae bacterium SM23_30, assembly GCA_001303695.1. GTDB lineage: Bacteria > Planctomycetota > Phycisphaerae > Sedimentisphaerales > SM23-30 > SM23-30. Next base: position 13,498 of record LJUC01000024.1, on the reverse strand, counting down.
CTTTGCCCAGAAGCTGAGGAGAGCTGTCTTCGGTATTGTCATCCGTGTTTTTGTCGTAGGTGGTTGATAAGGCAAGAGACCCGGTCATGGCGCCGGCAATGATAATGGTGCGATTGAGGGCATTGAGGTCCACATCTATAGCCTTTTGGATATCACTATTATAAATGCGGGCCAGGGTGGTATCGACCACAACATTTACCGAAGCGTCGCCCGACAAGGCAATATCCGGCAGGTAATGAGAGGCCTTGATGCCTAAATCATCAATTTTCTTCCGGGCCTTTTTCAGACCGTCTTCGATCTTGCCGCCGACTTTTCCGATGCCCTCCAGGACTGGCTTATAGATGTATTTCTCCAGGAAACCGAGTTCCGAGAAATAATCATCTTGATTATTGGTCTGCGGGTCATCATTGTTATTTTGATCATCATTTTGATTGTCTTCCTTCTTGACTTGTTTGGCCTTACCGCCTTCGCCGGCGCCTGCCAGGGTAATAGCGCCAAGCCCTCCGTTATTTGATGCATTGACGACGATATTGCCGTCAGCGTTTACGACAACTGCGCCGGCGGCATTGTTGTCCGGGTCGCCGATGGAGGCCCGGGTGTCTCGGGTGACGATATTCACGACGCCGGAGAGGCTGGTGGCCATCTTATCGCTAATGGCGAAGGCGACGGCGCCATTTATACCCAGCGTAAAATCACTGGCGTCAACATTCACATCCGAACCGGCCGTAAGCTCATAATTATCGCTGATTATAGCGTAAGTTTGGTTGATGGAGCAAAAACCGGAGAAGGTCAGGTTTAAACCGTACATCCCGGTCTTGCCGATATCCTTCTTTTCCGGGAGGATTGAGGAACCGGCAAATCCGGCACTGAAGACCAATTCGAGATTACGGGCGGCGACCTCGATTCTGTCGCCTGCGGTTATGACGCCGGATATGATCGGAAGCGACTGGGCGAAGTCGGATTCATCTGCTTTTCCGATAAACGCCTTGGTGTTATTAACGACCTGGTTCCAGGTAATCGAAGACCCCGCCCCGATATCACCGCCATTGGTGAGGGTGCCGGCGTAAGTGACGGCCACAATATCGGTATCGGCATCAACAATAACGCTGCCGGCGGCGTGGATGGTAGCTTTATCCCCGATGTAGGCGATGGAATTATTCTCGATATAATTGCCTTCCCCGGCCCCGGTGATACCAATCACCTTGGACTTGCCGCCCGACGCCGTCAGGTCGATGAGCAGGTTCCAGGTGTCGGCGTTGACGGTAACGTCCTTATCGGAGATGACTACCGCTCCGTCGTCAATATAGGCCGTAGCCGTATTGAAATAGGTCGTAACGGAAACATTAATTCCCAGGCAGTCGCCGCCGCTTTTGGTCGGGAACAGAAGCTGGTTCTCCAGCCTCTCCTTAAACGTCTTCTGTCCCGACGGACCCAGGTTCGTTATCAGATTCTTGTACCAGGGATCGTTTTGTTGTTTCTCAGCAGGATCGTCTTTGGTTTTTCGATCCGTGGTGGTCGGAATAATTGCCCTTCGGCCCAGCAGGACCTGGGTCATATTGGGATCCGGGATACCCACCATATTGATGGTCTCGATAAAGCCGTCCGCCCTGACCTCAACATCCTGCACTGAGGAAATCAGAGAGGAGTCGGTGTTGATCTTTGCGCCCTGCCCTATCCAGGCATTAGCTTCGTTGTTTATAATGAACACCTCAACACCGCCCGAAAGGGCCAGGCCCCATTTCTCCTTTTCTTTCTTATCATCGTCCGTGCCGCCGCTGTCCTCCTTCTTGGGTTCCGGCATCCCGCTTTTAGCGCTGGCCGAAACAAAGGTTGTGGCAATCTTGTTTTGCAGATTGCCGGCAATCTGGAAATAGGAGGGGAAAAAGTTCACGATGAACGAGAGAGCGGCGCCCTTTTCGCCCAGGGTGGTCCCGAGGTTGGACGCCAGGTAGCTGCTCTGATTAAGGTAGGGATCCAAAACACTCGTGTTCGATGTTGTGTTGGCCTGGCTCGCATTGGGATCCGGATTCCGGCTCAACTCAACCAACGAGGGGAATTTGATAAAATCCTGACAGACTTGTAGGAAATTGCCGAATTCTTCATCCAGGGTAATCTGATTGGGGATCGTCGCATCGGCCTCGACCAGGAGCTTGCCGCCGGCATCGACCCGGGCGTTCTTGTCGATGTGGCTGTCGGCCTGATTGGCGTAATAACCCACATACACCGCGACGCTGGAGCTGTACTCGGAAGGATGCTTGACATGGGCGCTGACAATCGCCTTGATATTGTCTTTGGCATTGGCCTGTACGGTTACGTTATCAGGCGCATACACCACGCTATTTTCGCCCAGGACGGCATCCGCCCGGTTTGAACTGACGACAACCGCTACCGAACCGGTAAGGCCAAATTTGTGGGGCGGTTTTTTCTTTACCTGGATATACCTCGGATTCGCAAATAAATTCGTCATGCCCTTTGAATTTTTATTATGGGCCTGTTGGTTCTTTGGTTTGGGCGGCTGCTTGGGCACCAAAGCGGACGCATTGATCGAATTTGTTATATGATCGGCGTTAGAGGTAACGTTCACATCGCTGGGCTTTCTGAAGCTGTGCCCGTATCCATCGACGGTGGGCGGATCAATATCGATCGCTTTGTCGTCTTGGGCATCGGCCTTGGTTTCGGCAAGGCTTATCTTGGTGGACGCTACCGAAGTGAGGCTGTGATCCTCTTCCGTCAGAATCCACAAATCAGGAACAGGATTGTTCCATACCGAGATGTCCAGATGGATAGGGTTGTTGGCTTGAGCATCGGCCTCGGTTTTGGCCAACTGCACCTTGCTTGGAACACTGTCGTCAAAGATAATATAATATATCGAATCATGGGCGAGACCACCGATGCTGTAACCCCCGCCGTTTTTGTAAACGACAGCGTCACCCGTGGTAAATCCGTGGTTAGTACCAAGCTCTATTCGATTATCGCTATCACTGACATCACCCGGAGGATCGAATCCGTCTTTATCATGAACGACCTTTACATAATAGGTCTTATTGTCTTCGAGTCCGCCGATTTTCTCACTGCTGCCGCTCGTATAGACGACGGCGTCCCCGGTTTCCAGACCATGCTCGAAACCAAAGTCAATAGTTTCATCAGTGCCGGAAACAGCGCCGTCTCCGAGCAAATCCAGCGTAGTGGGTGTGCTTTGCGACAGTGTGACCTCGCCGTCAATCCTTGCCTCACTGGTAGAATCGACAACGCTCACCGCCACCGCATACGAGGAGCCCATGTTGAGATACCATGGTTTGGGCTTATTCTTTTCCTCATTACTCTTCTGAGCTTTCTTGCCTCCGCCGCCGGCGGCCGGCAGGGGCGCCGCCGAAACCGTAACCGAAAAGTTGTCGTTATTGTCAGCCGATATATCCAAATTGCTGGCGGTAATCGTCGCACCGGTTGCGATAACCGCAGATGAATCTGAAATGGCATTACCGATCCCTACCGCCACCCTGGGTCTCGGTATGTGGGTTGGTTTCTTGGCCGGGGGATTTAAAGGGTCGTAATGCGTGTTGTTCGGTCGCCTTTTCGGCTTGGCATAAAACCTGTCCGTAGAAACGGAAACATTTTCTATAAGGGTGTTGTTCACCTCGGCGCTCAGGCTGACATCGCCATCTGCGCTAATCACAGCGCCGGTATTAATATTGGTATGGGCCCGGGCCACCGACTGGGCATACGCGCCGCCCATGGAGGTGGCCATTCCTAAAAGCGTTGGCGAAGTGAGGACATTGACATCCGAATAGGCCGAGGCCTCGATGGCAACGTTTTCACCGGCGGTAATGGCGCCGCTGACATTTATCGTACTGGTGGATTCCGAGAGGAATACCTGGGCCGGCAGAGAAAACATGTCAAGAAATAACGAAGTCTCCACCATCTTAAGCAGGCCCAGTTTAAGGTCATCGGCGCTCAGCGAACCAAAGGGATTACCGTCGTTGTCAAGCATTGAAACCACGACATCTTTAGGCTCTATGGAAGTATTGACCTCCCGCACCAGAACCGCGGCTGCGTCCGTTTCCTCTTCCAGCAGGGCTGACCCGGCCGCCGCCGCTCCGGAGAGAATCAGCTTGTTCCCGTCGATATGCTGGATGGTGTAGCTCCCATCGTTCAGTTTCGAGCCATCGACCTCGATAAGCTGTCCGACCTCGAATCCCACGGTTTCAAAGTCCTCGCCGCCGCTAAAGGTCCCCTCGATGGTCGGTACCAGTTCCGGATTCTCCAGGGTGGGCCCGTAAAACGTCATGGTGCCGCTAATTTCCCGCAGGTCGGGGTTATCCATAAAAAGCGCCAGGCCGTCTTCAAAGACACTAAAGCCGTCATACCTGGAGGTGTTCGAAGAGGTCATAATGGTCACGTTCTGACCGGCCACCGCCGCCCCGGCTTCCACGGTAATCGAGGCATGAGAGGACTTGTCTTCAGAACCTCTCAGGAAATACCAGTAGGAAAATTTCAGATCCCGGTAGGCATGGACCTTCAGGACGACGTCACCGTTTAAGGATTGCACCGTATAGCCGTTTTTGACCGTGATGGATGAGGCGGAGGAGATAATAATATCGCCTGTGGCAAGGTAATTCTTATCAACATCAAAGGAATCTTTTTCCCGGATTTCAAAACCCGGCGCCGTGGCCGAATTTAAAACGTTGTATTGATCATCCCCCGCCCCGCCGTCGAAGATGCCCCAGCCGCCGATCTGGTTGAAGGTGTCATTCCCCAGACCGCCCACCAGGACGTTAGCATTGCCGTTACCGGTAAGGATGTCGTTTCCGTCTGAGCCAAAAACGCCCTCAATGTTTAGGATAGTATCGCCGGTCTCAGCCCCTTGCGTACTTATGGGAGGATTATTGGAAGAAAGCCCCAGGTTGACAACCACACCGGTTCCATCAGGTGAAACGGGTGCGTTTTCGTAGGACACCGTATCAATACCGTCCCGCCCGTCCAGTTCATCTGCACCCGGACCGCCCTCCAGAACGTTATCCCACCAATCGCCTCTTAAAATATCATCATAGTCGGACCCCACCAGGTCCTCGATACCCAACAAGGTGTCGCCCAGGGCCTCTCCTTGGGTTCCCAGACCGGTCATAAGATCGACGGTCACGCCTTCAATTTGAGCTTCAGCATAAGATGCGGTATCTTTCTCGGTATCCCTATAAGGATCGCCGTCGGCGTTGTAACCATAGAGATCATCGGCCCCTTGGCCGCCCATTAGCGTATCCGATCCCGCCCAGCCCATGAGAGTATCGTTACCGGCTAATCCTTTCAGGATGTTATCTGCATCATCACCCATCAGATAGTCGGCATAAGCCGAACCGGTCAGGTTTTCAATACCGGCGATGTAGTCATTACCGGCTGCGACGGTATCCTGTCTTTCCGTTGTAATACTCAGATCAACATAAACACCGCCCAGATCAACGCTGCCGGCATTTTCATAGGATAGCGTATCATTCCCAAAACCACCGATCAGGACATCGTCGCCGCTGGTGTCCATAAGAATATCGTCACCGTCTTCGCCTTCAAGGTAATCATCCCCACCGCGGCCGTCCAGAATATCATTGCCATAACCGCCGATAATTTCATTGGCGGATGCATCTCCGCGTAAAATATCGTCGAATTCTGAACCTTCCAGGTTCTCTATTTCTAAAAGGGTGTCGGTAAAACCAATCCCGGCATTATCTTTATACCCGTCTTCAGCTTCTCCAGTGACAAGGTCAACCGTCACCCCATTGGGATCAGTGGAATAGGACGCTGTATCAAATCCCTCCCCGCCGATCAGGGTGTCAGCCCCGGCGCCGCCGGTGAGGATATTCCCCCGGTTATCGCCGATCAGTATGTCGTTATGGGCCGAACCGATCAGGTTTTCAATGAAGTAAAAGGTATCGCCCTGGGCCTCACCGGTGTTTTGGGTAAATATCAGCCCACTGAGATCAACCTCTACGCCCATATCGGCATCCGCATAGGATGCCGAATCGGAACCGAAATCCCATGCCGGGTCGCCGTCGATGATATAGCCATAGAGATCATCCCCGCCCAAACCGCCGTTGAGAATGTCGGAATCCCTGCCGCCGATAAGGGTATCATTTCCCTCGCCGCCCTTAAGAACGTCCCGGCCATGGCCGCCGTCGAGATGATCAACATCCCCGCCGCCGATCAGGATGTTGTTGTACAAATTGCCGAGGATCACGTCTGGAAAGGCCGTACCTGTAACGTTTTCAACATCGATTAGGGTATCACTGGTGTCCGGAGCACTTTCATCACCGACGAAGGCATTGGGCTCATCCACGGTATTCAGATCGACACTGATGCCCTTTTGCGCCCAGGCATAGGAGACCATATCAGAACCCACCCCTCCATCAAGCGTGTCATTGCCGCCGTTGCCGATCAGAAGATCATCCCCGTCACCACCGTAAAGAATATTACTCTGAGAATCTCCAATTAGAGTATCATCACCCGCCGAACCCGTAAGGTTTTCAATACCTTCCAGTATATCTCCTTCCGCCTCGCCGGTCACCCCGATATTTTGGCTCAGATCGACGGTTACGCCGCCGCCTTCGGCAATGAAATCGGCATATTCATACGAGGCCGTATCGCTGTCACCGTTTCCCTCGCCGCCATAGAGGTAGTCAGCGTCTTTTCCACCTTCCAAGATGTCATCGCCTGCCTCGCCTCGGAGCGTGTCCGCTCCTTCGCCGCCCAGGAGCAAATCATCACCATCCCGACCTTCAAGAACGTCAACGCCACCGCCGCCAACTAGAACATTGTCGTTAATATCGCCTATGAGTATATCATCGCCCTGACCTCCTACAACGTTCTTGATATTGGTAATCCCTCCGGTGCCGGGAGGATTAATACTGTCATCCGAAAGATTCACCAATATGGAATCCGTAAAGGCGGAATAATCAAGGACATCCGTTCCCTCCAATTCAACCGGCCCGCCGTTTATGATCCCCAAAAGAGCTGCATCCTTCTCAAAGGTAAAGATGTCGTCACTGAGGCCGCCGGTAATGTCGCTGATAGTGCCGATGTGCTCAAGCGTATGAAGTTCATCGGTTATGGAAATGGTTCCGTCAACGTGAATGGTAAAGGTGAGCCCCATGGTGACATCGGAAAAATCCAGGGCGTTGGAGGTTTCACTCGCGTCTTCAACGATGGAATCTTCGCCCCATTCATCGCCGAACTTGTATGTATCATCACCCATACCGCCGGTAAGAACATCATCATCCCAACCGCCGTCCAGAGTATCATTGCCTGCCAGGCCCTCAAGGGTATCTTTGCCGCCAGCACCCATCAGGACATTAGCAAATCCATCGCCTATCAGGGTATCGTCGAATGAGGATCCCTCTAAGTTTTCGATATCGAACAATTTATCTGCATTGCCGAATCCGTCCGTAGCCGTAACGCCCAATTCGACATAGACGCCATTGTCATCGTATAGATACGAAACCGTATCCGTGTTTAATCCGCCTTTAAGCGTGTCGTCTCCGGCGCCCCCGTAAAGCGTATCATCTCCTTCGCCGCCGAGAAGAAGATCATCACCCGAACCACCCACGAGAATATTATTAGCGAGATCGCCCGAGAGGATATCGTCAAATTCCGAGCCTATGACGTTTTCAATCTCTGTCAGGCTGTCGCCTTCCGCCTCGCCGCCGGCCCCGGCTTGCAGGCTTAAATTAATTGAGACACCGCTTTCGGAGTCAGCATAGCAGGCGGTATCGGAATCAAAATCATTCTCTCCCCCGATAAGCGTATCTCCATCGGCGCCGCCCATGAGTAGGTCGTCACCTAAACCGCCCTCAAGAGTATCGGTGCCCGCCTCGCCCAGAAGGATATCGTTGCCCTCGCCGCCTCTAATTACATCATGCCCCAGACCGCCCCAGATAATATTATCATTCTCATCCCCGACCAATTCATCATCATAGGCCGAGCCTATTAAGTTCTCTATATTCTTCAATTCATCCAGGCCGGTGGAAATGCCGGTATTCTGTTCAACTTCGATAATTTTCAGGCTGACAGTAACGCACTTCCGCGCGTGGGCATAGGAAGCCGTATCGTTGTCTTCTCCACCGTCCAGGATATCGTTGCCTGCCAGTCCTTCTAGAATATCGTCGCCTGCCCCGCCGGTAATAACGTTCGTGTATATATCACCTGTTAACTCATCCTCGTAATCTGAGCCCACGAGATTTTCTACGGTCGCGAGTTGATCGCCGTTGGCCTCCCCGCGGCTGCCGGATAGCTTATTCAGATCAGCCGTGACGCCGCTCTCCGCGTCGGCATAAGAGACGGTGTCCACACCATCGCCCCCGGTAAGCGTATCGGCGTCCATGCCGCCATTGAGTATGTCATCATCAATACCGCCTTCAAGAACATCAACGCCCCCGCCGCCCATCAGGGTATCATCGCCTTGGCCGCCCTGCAGGAGATCATCACCGTCTTCACCCTGGAGAATATCAGCCCCTGCATTTCCGATAAGGGTATCATCGCCGTCGCCGCCAACAAGCACGTTATCTCCGGCATCACCGATCAATAGATCGTCATAGGAAGAACCGATAATATGGGTTATATTGATAAACTCATCACCGGCCGCTTCATCATTAATATCTTTTTGGTCGCCGTTAAGATCAACGGTAACGCCGCTTTCGGCATTGGCATAGGAGGCGGTATTAAAATCCGTACCGCCGTCAAGGATATCGTCGCCCGGACCGCCTTCCAGAATGTCGTCGCCAGCCGCGCCTCTAAGAGTATCTATTCCCTCTCCGCCGATCAGGGTATCGTTTCCTTCCAGACCATAAAGGATGTCATCGCCGCCGCCGCCGACCAGAATATTATTTCCGGCGGAACCGGTCAACTCGTCATCACCTGCGGTACCGACAAGAATCTCAATACTATCATAAGTATCCCCCAAGGCCGCGCCGGTGTTCATTCTCGAATCGTTCAGGTTGGCAACCACTCCGGCGCCTGATACTATCTCGACATCTTCATAGGAAACGACATCGTTGTCCTCGCCGCCGATAAGATGGTCCGCCCCTTCACCACCTTTTAGAATGTCATCGCCGGCATCGCCCTCAAGAGTATCCTGACCTTTCCCGCCGATGAGTATATTATCGCCGGCATCCCCTATCAGAACATCGTTAAAATCGGAACCGATCAGTATCTCAACATCAAGCAGGGTGTCCATGCCGGTTTCTTCACTGGTCTCTTGTTCCCAGGTAAGTCCCAAATCAACATGTACTCCCACGCCGGAACCGGCATAGGTGACGGTATCGATCCCCTCGCCGCCCGCCAGAAGATCATTGCCGCCCTTGCCTTCGAGCAGGTCGTCGCCCCCGCCACCCATCAGCACATTGTCGCCTTCGTCGCCAATCAGTTCATCATCATATTCCGACCCGACCACGCCTTCGACATTTGAAAGCGTATCGCCCATGGCCGTCACGGTATTCGTGATGATATCATACTGGCTAAAATCGACATTGATTCCAATTTCGGAGTCGGCATAGGAAACCATATCCAGAGCGATATCCGCTTCAGGATCACCGCCGGGAATATAACCCTCAATAATATCATCACCTTCACCGCCGGAAATAATGTCAACACCTTCGCCGCCGATGAGCGTATCCATTCCGGCCTCGCCGTAAATAATATCATCGCCCCCGCCCCCATCGATCACATCATCGCCGGCCCCGCCGGTCAGGATATTACCGAGTTCATCTCCTGTTAAAGTGTCGGCAAACGGCGATCCATGCACATTTTCAACCGCGCCCAATATATCCCGACTGACAACCGCCCCGTCTTTCCATTCGTCGGCATATGGGCCGTTTGCATCGGCAAGATCGACCGTCACCGCGCCTTCGGCATCCGCGTAAGTAATCAGATCAATGCCGTCGCCGCCATCTACTGCATCCGCACCCGACCCGCCGGCAAGAAAATCGTCCCCCGCCTCACCGAGAAGAATATCATCGCCTTCTCCGCCATCCAGGGCATCCATGCCATCCCCGCCGAGAAGCCGGTCATTTCCACCGCCGCCGATCAAGATATTATTGGATCCATCTCCCTCGATAACGTCCGGATGGGCAGACCCGACGATATGTTCAATACTGCTCAACGTATCTCTGCTGTCGGCCTCTGCGGCGCTGCTTCCTCCAACAAAAGCATTCGGTCCCTCCGTTACCGCCAGATATACCGTAACGCCCTTGGGGGCATCCTCATAGGAAACCGTATCACTTCCAGGGCCGCCCTCAAGAGTATCATCACCCATGCCGCCTTTTAGAGTATCATTTTCGGTGCCGCCGTCGAGACTGTCATTACCCTGTTTCCCCTCGAGGGTGTCGTATCCTCGACCGCCCGATAAAACATCATCACCAGGTCCGCCGATCAATACATTATCACCGAAATCAGTAATAATTGTGTCGTCCCCTGAACCGCCGGTGACATTATGAATATTTATGACGCCTTCGGTCCCCTGAGCCTTTGCAGGCGTGAGTTCATCCTGGACGCGCAGATCGACAAGAATGTTGGTCGTATATTCGGAATAATCCAGGGTATTGACACCACCTTCGCCGCCCACAATAGCGCCGTCAAATATAGCGCCGTTTTGGAAGACAAAAGTATTGTCGCCGCTGCCCCCGATCAGCACCTCGACATTTCTCACGTCGGTGAGTAAATTGACACTGTACAGGGTATTATAACTGTCAACTACCGAGACGCTGCCGTTGGTATGGATTGTAAAGATAAGATCGGTGGTGACATTCGAGAAATCGAGAACATCCTCAACGCCTTCATACAGGATGTCCGGGAGGTATTCAATTAAGGTCTTGTTGTCATCTACTATTTGATCGTTATGCGACCAGTCATCATAGAATGTGTAGGTGTCGGCCCCGGATTTGCCTTTCAGGGTATCGCCGCCGGCACCGCCGGTCAGGATATTGTTCCCAGAATCACCGATCAGGATGTCGTCTCCTGCCGAACCCGTCAGGTTTTCTATCTCGGCCAGAATATCGCTGCCGGTGCTGCCGCCGGTCTGTTGAGATCCCAAAATGCCAAGATCAACATAGACCGGAGAATTCGCTTTGGCGTAAGAGGCCGTATCGCTACCCTCGCCCCCGGTAAGGAGGTCATCTCCTCCCAGCCCTTCCAGGGTGTCATCCCCGTCGTCTCCGCTCAAAACATTATTACCGTTGTCACCGATCAACGTATCGTTATGCCCCGACCCGACAATATTTTCCACAGTAACCAACTTGTCACTGCCGGCGCCAATCGTATCCTGGGCTGTTGCCATACTTTCATTCGCAGCCGCCTGGGTCAGATCGACAACCACTCCCTGCTCGGCATCGGCATAAGTGACTGTATCGGCCCCTTCCTCACCCACCAATAAATCATCGCCTGCGTTTCCCTTGAGCGTATCGTCTCCGGCTCCGCCCCGAAGCGTGTCATCTCCTTCGCCTCCGATCAGAATATTGTCTTGGCCGTTACCGGTTAATGTATCGCCATGGGATGATCCGATAAGGTCCTCTATGTGCAAAAGGATATCACCGCCTGCCCCGCCGGTTGGTTGTGCCTGTCCGTCCTGTTGTGCCAGGGTAACCGTAACCGGACTTTCGGCCTTTCTATAAGATGCTATATCCCTGCCTTCGCCGCCATCTACCGTATCATCACCGGCGCCGCCCGCCAAAAGATCATCGCCTTTGCCTCCGTAAAGCTCGTCACTCCCTGCGCCGCCTGTAATAATGTTATCATTATCATCGCCGGTCAGGACATCACCGTCGGCGCCACCGAACACATTATGAATACGGCTGAACTCGCCGATTAGATTTGAGTCATCCTGTACCAAAAGGGCCCTCTCATTGAAAAGATCGATATTGATGCCTGTTGTATAAGCTGAGAAATCCAGCGTGTTACTTTCACCTGCACCGCCGTCAATAGTTCCCTCGAAGGCGGCGTCCTCTTCAAAAACAAAAATATTATTGCCGCTGCCGCCGATTAATTTTTCTATATTCAAAACCGGCCGGACTAAACTGGTTCCGTCGGTAACCGATATTGAACCATCAGCGTAGATTGTAAAGGTGAGGTCGGTAGTGACTTCGGAAAAATCGAGGGTGTCCATCCCTGCCACGCCCTCTTCCAGCACTATGTCCTTTCCCCAGTAATCACGGAATTTGTAAGTGTCAGAGCCTTCCTTGCCCTCAAGGATGTCTTCTCCGCCCCCGCCGCCGTCTATCGTTCCGGCAAAATCGGCCCCCTCTTCAAATACAAACCTGTCATCACCGTCGCCGCCGACCAGGGCCTTGATATACTCCACATGACTGAGTGAACTGATCCCATCCGGCACGTCCAATATCTCTTCGGGAATAAAACTCAGCAAACTCAATATATTCCAGCCGTTCCTGACGGAAACGCTCCCCTCTGAATGGATCGTTACGACCAGGTCGGTCGTGCAATCGGAAAAATCAAGTTTGTTTTCCGTCAGGTCGTTAATTTCCGCAATGGAGTCATCACCCCAGGTATCCTCAAACTTATAAGTGTCCGCTCCTTCCCGGCCCTGGAGGACATCATTGCCTGGACCGCCTATCAGAACATTATGGAATTCATCTCCCCTCAAGGTATCGTCATGGATCGAACCGATCAGGTTTTCAATCCCCGCCAGCTTATCCGTATTCCCGTATCCGTCGGTTGCCGCTCCCTTAAACGGTTCTCCATCGGGTGTTTCTCCCGCAGGCGGTTCTTCCGGACTGAGATCTACCTTAACTCCGCTCGGATCGTTTTCATAAGTGATAATATCGGTTCCCAAACCGCCTATCAGTTCATCATCACCCACCCCGCCTTCCAGCCGGTCATTTCCACCTCCTCCGATCAGGCGGTTGGCCTGTGCATCTCCTAATAATGTATCGCCGTAAGGCGTCCCCGTGACATTCTCAATATTGGACAGCAAGTCAATTGCACTATAGCCGTCCTTTGCAAAGTTTTCATTAAGATCGATAGTTACTCCCATCGGGTCAATTTTATAAGAAATCTCATCGTTGCCGGCCCCGCCGTCAAGAATATCTGCGCCCGCTCCCCCCCTCAGGAGGTCATCTCCTGCTCCTGCTGTCAGTATATCATTCCCCGCCCCGCCATACAGTTCATCGTCGCCTCCGGAGCCGTCCAATATATTATCACCCGAATTGCCGATAATCTTATCATCATTCAATCCGCCTAAAACGTCCCGAATATTCCTGACTTTGGTCTCGACGTTAGCGGTTCCTAAAGCAAGGTCCACATTTATGCCGACGGTGTATTTCGAATAATCAAGCGTATTAACGCCGCCGCCGCCGTCTAGGGTTCCGGCAAACACCGCCTCATCTTCGAACCGGAATTGATCATCCGCACTGCCCCCTATAAACTCTTCGACATTTTGAATCTCCTTGAGCATACTGCCGTCCTGCTCATCACTCGAAACCGAGACGGAGATCCCGCCCCTTTCATGAATAGT
>LJUC01000215.1 GCA_001303695.1 Phycisphaerae bacterium SM23_30 | reverse complement strand
CGACCTGGGCCTCACCGAACAGGAGGTGGACGACATCACCGCCTTTTTACTGACCCTGACCGACGGCTACGTCCCGGATAAGGATAAATAAAATCGACCCGGAAGGAGGGGGATATTTTGATCGGTCCGGCATGGACCATCGGCAAGCGGCGCTTGAGGCTGCCGCCCGTTTTGACGCCCTCCCGATAAGGGAAATTTCCCGGTCGTTTTGCGGTAAATTTTGATGCTAAAATTGACCTGTTATGGGTCAAATTACCGACGAAAGCGTTTGTCCGTTACTGTCTACGATCACTGAACTTATGGATCACAGGGTCATAAAAAAGGGATAAAGTGCGCGAATATTTCACCTAAAACCCCGCCGGATTAGCATCAAAACCTGGCCTGATTTTCCGGGAAAATCCGCAGGGCAAAGGCGGGAAAATTCGCGGCGGGGATTTTCCCAAGTAATTGCAAACTCAGGCTGAATAAAGATTTAGGGCAGTTAAGGCCGGACCTAAAGTGGATAAATAAAATCGGGAAAAGGTCAACCAAAAACCAACCCTCCAATCTCCATACTCCAATCTCCTATATATATATAATATATATAACGATTTTTTGTCATAATGGCTAGATATAAACAATCATATTTATGATAATATTTTATTGATAAAATTTAATTTCATTGACGAGGATAGTTTACTTTTGGATTTTTTTAAGGGCGGAGGCGGCGGCCTGGCGGACTTCGGGGACGGGGTCGTGGCGGAGGTTTTGGAGGTGGGAGATGGCATCTTGGGCGGCGGGGCCGATGGCGGCGAGGGTGTCGGCGGCACGTTGACGGACAGGGTACCGGGGAGCGGTTAGTTTTTCTGTGAGGATGGGGACGGCGGGGGCGGCGGCGGGACCGAGATCGGATAAGTAGGTATAAGGAACATCCCAAGAATATGGATATTTACCGAAAAATATTGAAATTATATAATCCAGGGCATCCGTGTCAGGATGATCAGGATCCAGTTTGAGGATGGCACCAGCAGTAGCTATACGAACAGAGCTATCTTCATCATTTTTCAGGATACGTTTCAGATGAGGCAGGATGACATGAGATTCGGCAGGAAAACAGGAGAGAAAATTAACCGTACTTTCACGGAGATAATCGTTATCTTCCTCCAGAATATCGATTATAACAGGAATCATCGAAGGGTTTAATAGATCATTCAACTGCAAGGTCCAAATGGATTGTCGTCGGTTCCGGATGTCAGCCCTTTTATTTTTTATGATTTGTAAAAGTGTATCAGTGATTAAATCCGAGGAATGTTGGGGATCGATTTTGGCGAGGGCATTCGCTGCATCAAGGCGTATCGAAATTTCTTCTTCATCAAGGAAGGCTTTCAGGTCGGGAACAGCGTCCTGGGCCCAGGATTTCATTTGAGACAAATATAACATTGCCGCACTGTCAACATCTTCTCTGTGGAGAAAGTCCATTAAGACGGTCATCACATCGCCCAGAGTGCCTTCAGGATCAATGTCGAAGAGAGCTTGGCAAATAAAAAACTGATTGATTTTATCAGAAACTGGCAGCATCTCGATGAGGTAAGGAACCAATTTTTGAGCAGAAGGACCTATTCGAGACAAGGCATCAAGAGAATGGATGCGAAATTCAAGATCGCCATCAATAAAAGCTTGGATTAATATTGAAGCACATTCCGGTGGGTAGTATTCCGACCAGATTTGATAACTAAAACTGTGAAGAGCGATTGAAGAGAAAGCGTCATTTTGGTGGTGCAGAGTGTCACTAAAAAAGGAAATCACGCATGGATCAGAGGGATTAATAGCCCATAAAGCTCTAAAGACCTGTTCGTAATAAATAAAATCGTTGGGTTCCAGGACCTGAATAAGGCCGGGGATAGCCGGCTGTGCATGAGGGCCCAAGCTGGTGAGGATAGCTATGGCCTGCAATCGGAGAGGGTCGCCTTCGTAGCCATATAATTCCAAGCGATCCCTCGGGCTAAGTTTGGCGAAGGCTTCCGGTGTCTTTTTTAAGGTTTTCGGATCCCGATAGCCAATCGTTTCAATGAGATCCGGGAGGAATTCCGGAGCGACTAGGTTGGGATCCAAATCGACCAGAGCCATAAGAGCGGGCAGAGGTTTGGGGGAGCGGTCAGCGCGAACGGCTTGGAGGAGCAGAGGCACAGCGGGTTCGCCGATTTCACGCAAGATATAGCGTATATCCCAAAAGAGTTCGGGATTTTGCACATAAGCGCGCAAGAGATCGGGTACGGCCGGCTGGGCGTACATGCCCATGGACCGTAAAATATTGATGGCTTTGCTTTGGAGATTCTGATCAGATTGATTCAGGGTATCGAGACAAAGACGCATGATGTCGGGATTTTGGCATTGGTCTGGCAGATTGGTTAAAGCGTGGGCAGCCCGGAGTTGGATTATAAGGTTGGGGTGTTGGAGCAGTTCCAAGAGGGTGGATTCGGCGGGAGGGCCGATATAACCTAGCGTATCAAATGAAGAAATGATGATTTCTTCATCGGCCGAGGGGTATTTGATAATATCGGACAAGGCCTGAATTACTCGAGGATCAGATGTATTCATTTCGCAAAAAACCAAGACGAGGTCGTTTTTAAAGGCGAAACTGTCGTTTTTGTTGAGGTATTCTAACAGGAGTGGGATGATAGATGGGCCCCGGATAGCAATTTCTTCGATGATTTCATATTTGTTAAAATTATCATCTTCTTTGCCAAGGCCTACGTCTTTGAGGAATCTGGCGAATGGGACAGGATTGTTGTAATGGTTGCGGAGTTGATTAAGTAATCGTCGGGTTTTGCCCGTAAGGGTAAGGGAAGAATAGAGGAGGAAGCAGGCGATAAGGATGATGTTCAGGAGAGAGACGATGAGGATGATTTTGTTTTTTCGTTTCATAACCGGACCCGTTTGTGAGTATTGATTAGATTGATTATAGCATAATTGATTACGGAGTCAAAAGTCGAAGTTGAGAGTCGAGAGTTGAAGGTTTAAGGTTAAATGATGAAAAATAGCGAGGGTATATGGTGGTTAAGCGATTACCCGGCCATAACTGGCGGGGCTTGTG
Organism: Phycisphaerae bacterium SM23_30; assembly: GCA_001303695.1. Taxonomy (GTDB): domain Bacteria; phylum Planctomycetota; class Phycisphaerae; order Sedimentisphaerales; family SM23-30; genus SM23-30. Next base: position 3,954 of record LJUC01000215.1, on the reverse strand, counting down.
CGGATGATAGATTATTAACCGAAATTTCCCATTTAAACGATTAAAAAACATACTTTTCTCCGGTATGATACATGTAATTTTACAGAACTCGCCCTGCGCCTTCAAGAGTTTTTACTATTGCTCTGCGTAAATTAAAGATATACGGTACTTTTTTCGGATTTTTCATCAACCACTAAGTAATGTGGTCAAGTTCTATAACCAACGCGGTACGGCAGAGCAATGGATCAAGGAAGGCAAGTATACGTTAAAATGGGCACGGCTTTCCTGTCATGATTTTGATGATAATCAGGTTCGGCTCCATCTGTTCGCTTTGGCGTATAATATCGGTAATTTCCTGCGGCGTTTAGCTTTGCCCAAGTCGATCAACGACTGGTCACTGCGAACCATGCGTGAAAAGCTGGTTAAGATCGGAGCCAAGGTCGTGAGACATGCCCGATATGTGACGTTCCAGATGGCAGAGGTACTGGTATCCAGGTCCCTGTTTCACGAGATTCTTGAACGGATTAAACGCCTGAAACCTGCGGTCGATTGGATATGACGAATGCCAGAACGGTCAAGGTCTGGACCAAGGCAGGGATTTCGAGCAGTCGGGGACCCACAAATCTGGTCTTTCGTTTAAATCCGCAAGAAAGCTGCCTAAGAAAAGACAAATCTTGATGGTTCAAGTTGAATTTGGTAAACTTATTAGCATCGAAAGGATTGAATCATGTTTTGTAAACGTGTAAATGGGAAATCTCAGTTAAAGATATATGTCAGGGAGTTATAGCATGATGGGTTTTGGGATCCCGGGGACGATGGAGATACTTTTTATGTTATTGGTGGGGGTGGGGATTTTTATTTTAGTAGTTGGGCCGATCTGGTTGATACGCAGAAAAGCAAAAACATCGGAGAAAAGGCCCCGCTTATGGGTGGATGTACTGTTGGTTTTGGGGGCGGTGGGATTAGCACCGGGGAGCATGGCATTAAGTTATTATATTTCTTATCTGGATGGTCTGCAAAATGGGGGGCCAGTGAATTTTTCACCTTGTTTTTTATATCTGGCGACTTTTGTTTTATGGTGGATTCTATTTATCAGGATAATTGTGTTTTTTAAGCGGTTGAGTACGGTTCAGGTAATAATACGGTCCATTTTTACTATAATTACCATACTGGTGATTATTATCAGTCCTAAGTTTCATGTACCAAGCATATCTCCCTTTATGAAGGGTTTTAAGATAGGGATGGGAAAAAATGCGGATATCGAGGAAATACGAGAATGGTTAAAGACCGTGGATAAGCCCAACGATTTTTTATCATTTCAGCTATACCCAAATTTACCCGAGGCAATCAAAAAATTGAAGCCGAGATATGTGGATACATTAAAGTTAGAAGAGAAAGAAGGTTTTAAAGTTCGATTGACCTGGGGGGGTGGTTTCGGTCATTGGGGGATGGTGGTGGGGCCGGAAGATATGGAGATACCGCCGACGGAAATTAGCGCGTATGATAAAAGCGGAGAATATCGAGAGCGTTTGACAGATGGGGCGTATATCTGGTACGAGGTACAGCCGGGAGATTATGTGATAAAACAAAATGATAAATTTTAAGGCATATATATGGCGGGCCCGGCCCGCCTTACGTTTCTGGGGATGACAGGGGAGGCGCTTTCAGTTTAAATGCTTTGATGTTCGGTGCGGGAGATTATTCCGTTCTGGAGATCGCGGCCCAGATCCACGAAATAATCGATAATAAAAATTTGGGAAATTTCAGCCTTATTTTGAATTCGGAAGATCGCCGGCGAACGAATGCCGCAAAGAGCTCCTTTTGCCAAATACGCTTGAAAAACAGCGCTGCTGGTCTATACTTGAAGCATGATAATCGCCGAAACCATCGCCCAGGTGCGCGAGGTGATCGCCGGCGTGCGGGCCTCCGGTAAGACGATAGGGTGTGTGCCCACGATGGGGGGTCTGCACGAAGGACATCTGTCGCTGCTGCGGCGCTGCCGGGCGGAGTGCGATTTTGCGGTCGTCACCATCTTCGTCAATCCCACGCAGTTCGGCCCCGGCGAAGACCTGGAGAGCTACCCGCGGACCTTCGAGGCGGACCGGGCGGCGTGCGAAGAGATCGGGGTAGATCTGATCTTCGCCCCCTCGGTGAAGGAGATGTATGGGGAGGAAAATCTCAGTTGGGTCAACGTGGAGAAGATCAGCTCCCACCTGTGCGGGGCGTCGCGGCCCCACTTTTTCCGGGGGGTCTGCACGGTGGTGGCCAAGCTGTTTAATATTGTCACGCCGGACATCGCCTATTTCGGCCAGAAAGACGCCCAGCAGCTGGCGGTCATCCGGCGGATGGCGGCGGACCTGAATTTTTTTGTCGAGATCCGCTCGTGTCCCACGGTCCGGGAGGCCGACGGGCTGGCGCTGAGCAGCCGCAATCAATACCTCGATGCCGATCAAAGGCGGCAGGCGGTCTGTTTGAGCCGGGCCCTGGAGCGGGCCCGGCAGCTAGTCGCGTCGGGCGAGACGAACCCCGGCGCGGTCATTGCCGCCATGAAGGAGATCATCGCAAGAGAATCCCAGGGACGTATTGATTATATCTCTATTGTTGACAACGAGTTACTGCAACCTGTGGCCAGGATCGACCGACCGGTGCTGATCGCTTTGGCGGTTCATTTGGGCACGGCCCGGCTGATTGACAATATTACCGCGGCGCCGGCCAAAAAGTGACGGGGCGGGGCAAGGGCCGTCCTAAATGGCTTATTGGCGAGGTTTTATGATAATTTTATGTCGCCCTTTCAGGGCTAATAAGGTATTTCAATTACATTATCCCAGGGCGTTGCCCTGGGCTGATATATGTGGCCCTTTCAGGGCCTAACAATGCCTACATAGCGTTGTAGTGCTAATAAGTACTTATTTATCACAATTAGTTGTATGTACCGACCATAAGAGATATGCGACCGGAATTATTTACGCTGCCGTTTGTTCACATAAGCATCAAGAGTTACGGGTTCATGATGGTGGCGGGTTTTCTGGCGGCCTTGTGGATGGCCCGGCGGCGCTGCCGGCGGCTGCGGGAAGATCCCCAGCACATAACCAATTTTGCGGCTTATGCCCTGCTGGCCGGCGTCATCGGGGCGCGGGCGATGCACGTTTTGCATAACTGGTCCGATTACCGCCACGATCTCAAGGGGATTTTCGCCATCTGGTCGGGGGGTCTGGAGTTTCTGGGGGGTCTGGGCCTGGCGATGCTGGTGATGTTGATCTATTTCAAGATCAAGAAGCTGCCCATCCTGAGATTTCTCGACATTCTGGCCCCGGCGGCGATGCTGGGTCTGGCGTTTGGGCGGGTGGGGTGTCTGTTGAACGGGTGCTGTTTCGGGGCGCCCTGTGAGCTGCCCTGGGCGATACGTTTTCCGGCGGTCAACACCCATACCCACATGGGGCCCGGCTGCGAGAAGGTCACCGGTTCGCGTTTTAGCTTTCCCTACGACTATCAACTTCATCCTGATCCCGATCGCCGAGGCGATCAGCCCACCCTGATCGAGCTGCCTGAGGATTATTACCGGCCCGGCTATCGCAACAGCGATATTCACTGGATCATTTCTCTGAATGACATACCGGACGAGGAAAAACATCTTTACTATCGCGAACCCAAGCCTGTCAGTCAGCTTACACCCCAGCAGCTGCAGGACCTTAGAGACGGTCTGTACCCCATGCACCCGATTCACCCCAGCCAGATATACTCCATCGGCAACGCCCTGCTGTTATGCGTGGTGCTCAATTTGCTGTTTAAGCTGCGTAAATACGACGGATTTATTGCCGCCTGGATGCTGGTTTTATACGGGGTTACCCGTTTTGGTCTGGAGATGATCCGGGTGGAACCCAGGGAATGGTTCGGGCTGACCATCTCTCAGAACATGGGTCTGGCCGCCGTCATTGTGGGGGTGTTTTTAATGATTTATCTGCCTTTCCACCACCG
>LJUC01000214.1 GCA_001303695.1 Phycisphaerae bacterium SM23_30 | reverse complement strand
AACCAGGCGGCGCTGGGAGTTGACAATAAACCGCATCAAAATCCCGACGGCAGCTGGACTGATCGGGGCGGCGAAAACCTCCAGCACGGCAATTCCAGGAACCATCGGACCGAATGTCAGAACATATTGTTTATGAATACCAGCGTCAAAAGGGCGGAGAACCCGCTGATGGGACTGGCCGGTGATAATATCTACACCTGCTGGGCCGGGCCTTCAGGAGTCGGAGAGACGTTCTCGCTGGATGATAAACAGATCCTGGGTAAATGGGGTAATCGCATGCAGGGCGTATATCTACATGCCCGCGGCCGGGGCGACTCTTACCTGGGAAATTAGCCGATGGGCGGGAGATAAAATCGGTTAAACTGCTTAAAAAGATTGGTTCAGTCCAGGCGGATGCCCTGCTGCAGGAGGAAGCGTTTGAGGTCGGTCATTTCGGTGTCGAAGATTTCCTTGTCGTAGTGTTCCTCCAGCTTGGTGATGTGTTCGGCGAGTTCCTGGCGCTCATTGACGACTTCGCTGAGGCGGCGTTCATAATCGTCGCTGAGGCGGCGCAGGTCGTCGAGATTAATCTCCAGATGCAGCATAGCGGCCAGGCGGCGGGTGACGGCCTCGATGCATTTGGGATTGCGGCCCTGGATATAGGCGGGGATTTCCGCCACCAGGCTGGTCATATTGAGTTCGCGTTCGCGGGCGAGCATTAACAGGTAAGTGGAAATCCCCGAGGGCCCTTCGTAATCGGAAAATTTTACCTTAAACTGCTGCAATTGCTCTTTGAGGTTTTCATCGGAGACCACCGCGACGATCTTGGGTTCGCGGGTATGGGGCACCAGGCCGGCGTAACTGCCCACGAAATATATCGCTTTGACGCCGAACTCTTCCACCATGCTGAAGACACACCCGGCAAAATCGCCCCACCTCATATGCGGCTCGCGGCCCACGAAGAAAATCAGGTGATTATCCTTGTCGGCGTAAAAAGTGTTCGTGGGCCCCTGGTATTTTTGCATAATGCCGTCGGCGTAGCGGACGTAGGGCCGAAACAGGGCCGAGATCTCCATGGAGCCGGGAAAGTTCAGGATGTAAAAAGGTTCCGGATCGATCTCGGCGATCTTACGGGCGCCGCGGGCGCCGATCAGACACTCGATGGTCCCGGTGGAGACCTCGCCGCCGTCCATCCAGCCGGTGAGCCCCATGATCATCCGCGGATTCTGCATCGGGGGCCGCTCATAGATTTTCAGTAATCCGGGCTCCATTTCCATGACAGCGTCCTTGTGGCGTATAACGGCTTAATTATCACGAATTTTCACTGTTGGCAAGCTAAAAGCCTCCAACAAAATGAGAAATTCTACGATAAAGAAAGGTGGTTATTTAATCGGCCAGAAGACACGGTCGCCGCCGGCGTCTCCTTCGCCCCAGGGATCTTCGGGATTTTCCGTGCCCCCATCGTCGTCAAAATCCGCGCCTACGCTGTACAGGATAAAATCCTCCCCCTGCCGCTGATACTTTAAGATGCCGTCGCTGTACGGATCGTCCGGTAATCGCCGGAGAAAACCTGCCGCTATTAGTTCCTGCATATTTTCCGGATACGCCCCTTTATCCAGTTTACAGCGCTGTAAGGCGATGATCGTGACCAGCGCCTCATGCAGTGCTTTTCCGCGATAGCTTATGTTAAGGGTTCTCCATAAGGATTTTTTAACCAATTCCATCGCTAATTCCGGCCCGGTGCGCGTTTGATCATCATCTTTGGGGATTAACTGATATTGATAAGGATTGACATTAGCAAGATTTTTGTGAAATAAAAGAGTGTCTGTTTCAAGACGTTCGCGATTTCCCATGAATATAAACATCCCCGGGTAGAAATACCCGATGACGCCGACCGTGCCGTAATGGGAAAACATGTTCTGTGTCATACCGAGGTTCCAGTTCATTTCCACTTTGCTGTTGAGCACAGGATAGCCGTCGGAAAAAATGGTTTGCAGTTGGTTTTGCATCTGATCCAGCGGCAAGCTTTCCGGATCAATGTTGCCCAGCATGGTTAGCAGGTACGATTCCGCCTGCTTGATGCAGGCCAGGCCCACCAGGTGCTCGATCAGCAATTTGGGGCCGGAAAAATGTTTCCCCATGCGCAAAATGGTGTAACACTGGGCGGCGGCCTGATCGAATTGATTTTGCCCTGCTTCTTGCCGGGCCCGGGCTATTCCCAACCGGGCAAAGGTTCGACAAGATTCGATTCGAAGTAATACCTTTTTGATATTTTCGGAGGATATCTCATCAACTTCCCCCCAGCAGTAAGGAATTTCAGTGGCGGCGACGACCTGCTGCCAGGCGGGCTCGTTGGCGGCGAACCATTTTTCTAGGGCTGCCTTTTGCTCCTGACTGAGCTCGGCATCCGTCTGGAGCGTCAATGCGCAAACACCCCCACTGCAGGTTCCCAAAATAATTTCTTCGATATTTTTCTGGGGTTTGACGAACAACTCGGCGGCTTTTTCATAGTAGAGGGCGGCGTTTTCGGTCTGCGGCGTCTCCGGCCGGGAAAGCTGATTAAACCTTTGGGTGTAATCAGTATCGCCATAGGCGGCCCAGGTGTGAATGAACCACGCATTGCATAAACAGGATATGATATAGGCCGCCAATACCGTTTGGCCGGTATGAATCAACACCTTTTTCCATAAAGGTCGGCAGCGTTTTTTGCCCCGGCGGATGAGGCGGGCCAACAGTTTGGCGTCGCCGAAATCGGCGATCATTTGTTCGGCCCGTTGTTGTTTTTCCGACTCACTTTCACAATCGGCCAGGGCATCGGTGAAATGATCGGTCAGTTCCTGCTGCACCTCCCGCCGCACCTTCCGGCGATAGCGCACCTTTCTGATAACCGAGGCAATATATCCGGTTACACCCTCAGGCAAAAAATCCTGATTCTGCCTATCCTCTTGCATGGTATTGTCCAGTTTATAATTTCCTGAAGAAAAAGAAACGTAAAATTTCATTTAATCGGCCAAAAGACCCGGTCGCCGCCGGCGTCTTCTTCCCCCCAAAGATCTTCGGGATTTTCCGTGCCCCCATCGTCGTCAAAATCCGCGCCTACGCTGTACAGGATAAAATCCTCCCCCTGCCGCTGATACTTTAAGAAACTCTCGCTGTACGGATCGTCCGGTAATCGCAGGAGAAAACCTGCCGCTATTAGTTCCTGCATATTTTCCGGATACGCCTCCTTATCCAATTTCCAGCGTTGGAGCGCAATAATTGTAACCAATGATTCATGTATAGCTTTACTGCGATAATTGATCTCTATAGTCCGCTTAAGAGCCGGTTTGAGTAAATCAAGTAATAATTGGGGGATGCGCGGGGTGAAATTCTCTTGCCCAGATAATTTTTCCTGCTGATACAGACTAAGATTATTGGTGTTTTCCCACCAATCCAGAGCGTTTTCTTCGATATTCCGGCGATTTCCCAGCAAAACAAAAGTTCCAGGGAAGAACAATCCTCTTAACTTGGTTAATCCGGTTTTTTCAAAGGTGTCGGTCATACTTGCCAGAGAGAATGTTAATTCCCCCCGACCGTCGTACATAGGATATCCCTGGGGGAACAGATTATCCAGTTTACTTTGGATTTGTGTTAATGATAATACAGCCTCACGATCACCGGCGATTATTTTTAATAGGGTTTCTTCTGTTGCAGCGGTAATTGCCCTTCCTACCAGGTAAACGTTCATTAATTTCGATTGGGACATTTGACAGCCCAGCTCCAGCACAGCAAGACACTCGTCCACTGCCTCTTTTAATTGGTTTTGGGCGACCTTGTGCCGGGTCCGACATAATCCCAGCCGCGCCAGACTGCGAATCGATCCCAACTGATTCTCAATTTTACTTATCGTCTCGGGTGAAGCGTCCGGTATTTCCCGCCAACAGTATTCCATATGCACTGCCTGTAAAACTCCCTGCCAGGCCGCTTCGTTGTCCGCCAGATAATTTTCAATCCCGGCCTTTTCTTCCTCGTTTAACTCGGCATATAAATCGATTGATATTTTTCCTTTAAATCTTGTTCCAGAAAATATATCTTCCAGATACTCCGGCGGCTTGACAAATAAACCGGCGGCTTTCTCATAATAAGGCCAGGCATTTTCTGTCTCAGCGAATGTGGGGCGATTTAATTGGTTAAACCTTTCAACATATATATTTATGTCGGCGCGCCAGGTATATAAGGCCCACGCATTAAAAAGAATGGAAATGACGTATCCCGCCAAAGCAGCCTGGCCGGTGCGAATCAATGCTTTTTTCCATAAGGGTCGGCAGCGTTTTTTGCCCCGGCGGATGAGGCGGGCCAACAGTTTGGCATCGCCGAATCCGGCGATCATTTTTTCGGCCCGTCGTTGTTTCTCTTGTTCGGATTCACAATCGGCCAGGGCATCGGCAAAATGATTGGTCAGTTCCTGCTGCACCTCCCGCCGCACCTGGCGCCGATAGCGCATCTTATTGATCACCGCCGATAGGTACTCGGTTATGCATCTCGGAAGTTGTTCGCCCTCGTGATTCATATATTAATTCTTATAATCTGTAAAAACCATTATGAAACATTGTTAAAAATATGCTCGTTCATCTGTGTCTATCCGCTTGGGTGGGGCAGGCATCTGCGGTTTCAATTTTACGTCCAGGCGAGGTTGGGCTGGGCCCCGCCGAAGACCAGGTTCACTGCCTGCTGCAACTGCTGCAGTTGCTGTTTTTGGGCGGCGAGTTTTTCCTCGCCTTTGCCGGTGATGGCGTAATAACGGCGTTTGCGGCCGCTGTCGGCGTCTTGCCATTCACCCTTGATCAGCCCCTTGGCCTCCAGGTTATACAACAAGGGGTAAAGCGTCCCGCGGCCCAACGTAAGGATATCGCCGCTCCGCCGGGCGATCGCTCCCGAGAGCTCATAGCCGTACATCGCCCCCCGCGAAAGTATCTCCAATACCACCACCGGCGCCACCCCCTTTAATAGTTCCCGTTCTAATTTCATAGTTTGTAACCTCAAAAAAGTTATATTAGTTTTCTATACATATTATGTAACACATACTATGCAAAGTCAAATAAAAAGGCTGATTTTTCTTCTTTATTTATCCCGGAAGTCCGATTAATGATGTAACATCTTATTTTTTAAGAACTTGCGTAATTGCCGCGGCGAGTTGAAATATGGCGCATTTTGGTATTTAATATGTATTTGCTGGAATAACAGGCGATATTTTGCCTATCCCCGGTCGGTCAAATTGTGTCTATAGGTATGAACAACACGAGAGAATTTGCTATAATGCCATAGACTCAGCCCTGAATCATGACTCTTTGTTTTGGCTGCACCAGGAGGTGCGATTATGAAACGCGAAAATAAGGATCGACTGGTATTAGAGACGCTGGAGCCTCGATGTTTGTTGTCGGGTTTCTGGTACGGGGTCGATGTCGATGGTGATGATATTGCGGTGGAGCTGTTCGGCAGGGGCGAATTTATTATTACCACCTCCGAAGCGGAGCTGGGAGAATACATTGAAAGCATCGAGCTGATCGATACCGATTTCTCCAGTAAATTGTTTATCGACGCCTACCGCAAAGGCGGAGACGGCGTCGTCGATGTCGGGTATATCAATGCGGCCGGATTGGCCCTCAAGCGGATCAACGTCGATGGTTACCTGGGCGATCTGGAAGTGGGGGCGCTAAAAAGGATCAGCGTCGAGGGCAACCTGATCTTTGAGGACGGCCCGACACTGTGGTTTCTGGACAGCAATGTGAAACGGATTGAGGTCTATGGGGCCCTGGAAGAAATTAATATCGAAGTGGCCGGCAACCTCAAAAGAGTCGTGATTGAGGGCGGGATGGCGGCCTCCACGTTAGCCGTCGATGGGCGGCTGGGCAAGATGCGGGTTTTCGGCAATGTTGAAGACGAAACTCTGATTTACGCGCGCGATCAGATCAAGAGCCTGTCGATCTACGGCCATATGGATCTGTCGCTGGTGGAGACCGACGGGGTGCTCAAAAGGCTTTATGTCGGCTATGATGTTATCGATTCGGAGATTTTTGCCGGCCTGGGCATTAAAAGAATCGTCACCGACGGCAGTATCGACGGCACCCTGATCGAAACCTGCGGACCGATTAGGATCATCGACGCCTGGGACTGGATCATCGATAGCGAAATCATCGCCGGGCCCGAGGGGATAAGGAGAATTTACGCCTGGAACTCTTCCAATTCGACGGTAGAAACACCCGGCCGGATCGGAAGGATTATCCTGGACGAATACGGCCGCAACGAACGCTGGGACGAACTGGTCATTATAGAAGACTACACCTGGTATTGGCCGGTCTATGATTTCGCCTACCTTGACTACTACTATGCCGGCGGCTACTACGATTACTACTATGACCCCTACTACTGGGATTACTACTACTACGAAGACTATTACGACGGCTATTATTACTGGGATACTTATATAGACGGCGGCGTATTCTATGATGATTACTATTACTATGGCGACTATTACTATAATGACCCTTATTATTATGATCCCTACTACTATGACGCCTACTATTACGACTACTACTACGATCCCTATTATGACACCTACTACTACGACAGCTACTATTACGACGACTACTATTATGTAGATCTCTATTATTACGACAACTATGACTGGGGCCTGGGCTTTTACGCCGACTTTACCTGGTGGTGGTAAATAATAAAAAACCTGCGACGTATTGCCGGTTAACGCCCTGAGGTTCCCTTTTGCCCCGGGTCCCAAGGTAGGGGATTCGATTTATATAAAAGGGATGGTGCCCTTGTCGTAATTAAAAAACAGGCTATGCCCCCGTTGTCACATAGGAGAGGTTTATCCGTGCCGTCTTAATTCAGCGTGCGTTGGTCGAAGGCCCGCCAGATGAGTTTGGCGGCGGATTCCGGCTGGAACTTTTCCGTGTTGATGACAATATCGTAATGTCGGCAGTCGCACAGGTCTTGATTCAGCATATCTCGTACAAACGCTTTTTGGGCCCGGTCTTTCTTTTCCACCACCGATCTGGCCGCAGCGAGGCTT
>LJUC01000213.1 GCA_001303695.1 Phycisphaerae bacterium SM23_30 | reverse complement strand
ATCGTGCAACTCAAAAACGCCGATCTCATCCCGCGCGACGCCGGCCGCCTCCAGAGCCCCCCGGCCGGCGGCGGCAATAGTCGGCATGAAAGTATGGTCCTCGGGAACCCGCGTTACATCGGCCTGGCATTGGGCGAAACCCATAATCTCCAGGCAGTCTTCCCTGTTAACTCCTACTTTATCGAGCCCCGCCTCCGAGAGCATCACCAGCGACGAGGCGCCGTCGCTGACCTTGGAGCAGTCATATTGGTTGAGGTGTTCCAGAAAGGTCTTGGGATTGGGGGGCGTCATGCCCAAGGCAAAAAGGTCTTCCACCTGGTTGTGGTATTCCTGGGCCTTGGGATTTTTACGGGCGTGGCGCACGGACAATTCGTACCATTTGGCCATGCCGCGGCGGGTCTTGTCTTTGCCGAATTTTTCCCCGTAGGCGCCGGCACGCTTGGAAAACTGATCCGGGAAATAATAGGCGTGACCTTCTTTTCGTTTGCCGCTGATATAGTCGGCGCCGGCCAGATAGTCGGCGCCATAAACCGCCTTGACGGTATTTTGTACCTCAAATCCCATGACGAAAACCGAATCCGCCTGCTCGCTCAGGATGCTCCGGATCGCATTGGTCAACGCCACCCCGCCGGAGCCGCAGGCCCCCTCCGTGCGGACGCAGGGTTTATGGAGCAGATTCGGCACCACATACGGGAGAAATCCCGGTATGTTACCCTGCTTGAGGAATCGGCACGCCATGAAATTGCCGATCACCCCTTCATCAAAGTCGGCGTTTGCCAGTTGGCGGCAGGTTCCCTCCGCTGCTTCTTGGAGATATTCTTCGAACGGCCGCATCGGTTTTTTGGGATTGAATTCCTTCCGGCCCGGCCCAAAAAAGACGGTATTATAGCCGGCGGTTACAAAAACTTTCTTACGCAAACCTCTCATATTCCATTCTCCTGGTCGGTTATTTACCGAATCCTAACGTTTTTTAAAGCAATTTATAGTGCAAAATATTATCGTATAAAATTAAAAATAATCATTTTCCGGGCCGTACAGGTGATAAAACCCGTTCCTCAGCACCTTATTGACGTCATCTATATTATAGGCTACCTGGTCATCCACCAGCTTCCGCGCGATCTGGCGCGATTTCCGTAGATACCGCTGCGCCAGTTTCGCTCCCAACGTATCTGCTTTAAATAGGGCCCCGAAATATGACTTGAGCTTGTCGTCAATATTCTTATCCTTGCTTAAAGCCTTCCAGCCCGCATGATCGGCGGGAGGCTTGCCGAGTTTGTCGTCGCAGGTCCTGCTCCAGCCGCTCTGGTCTATCATGTGGTAGTCTTTTTCTTTCAGGGAAAAGACGCCTGCGGGCCGACCTTTCTCGTATTTGAGAAATCCGTCTTTCTGGGAACCGTCCGGGAATTGGCCGCCCTTTACGCCGACTTCGTTCATTTGATCGATCAGCTCGCTGTGAATATCCTCGTCTTCGATGTAAGTATTCATCGTTTTCATGATCATCCGGCAGACGTCCACCCCGACGTAGTCCATCAGTTGGAAAATCCCCATGGGCCGCACCATAAATTCCTCGCTGACCTTGTTGACCATATAGATCGCCTCATGGGGGGCGGCATCCTTTTCCAATCCGGCCGCTAATTCCATCCCAAACACAGCGTCCCGCATGAAATGGCCGTTGCCGATAAAACCGGCCACGTCGTGGGAGGGAACCTGTATCTTCTTCAGTCGTTTACCCAGTTCCGTGGCCAGCTCCTGCAGGTTCTTGTCGGTTTGAGGGGTGGTTATTACTTCCAACAGCCTCTGCACCGCCGGCGGATTATAAAAATGATACCCGATAATCCGACCGGCCAAACCCGCCCTTTCCGCCTGCACTGAAATCGGTATCGACGAGGTGTTAGTCAGAAAATATGCGTCATCGGCGCAAATCCCTTTTAAAGTGGAAAAAACCCGGGCCTTCACCTCCAGGTCTTCCACGATCGTCTCGAAAACCAGCCGCGCCGGCGCCGCTTCTTTAAGGTCTTTCTCCAGGCGTATCATGGAAAGCGCCCCGTTGATAAAGTCACTTATCATCTCCCTATTTTCCAGCAGGTCGTCTCGGTCCTTGTAATATCCTCTTAACGCCACGATGCTTTTCTCGGTGTAGCGCAGCATCTGCTTTCTCAGGTAGGCCTGCAGACCCGTGAGAATCTCGTCGTTCATATCCACCAGAATCAATCGACCGTTGCCGGCGATCCTGCCGGTCCGCTCCACCTCCATCCGCGCCATCTCCTGCAGCAGCAGCAGGGCGATGCCGCTGCCCATTTTGCCTCCCGCCCCGATCACCGCACATCTCTCCAGATAATCATTCAGCACCAGTTAGTCTCCTTTATCAATAAACTCTCATAGGGCGGGGCTTTGCCCCACGCGCCGGCTTAAACCAAAGCCGCTTCCACCAGTTCCGCCACATCGCGACATTTATGTTCCGGCTTCAGCTCGTCCAGTCCGTCCTGGATCATCGTTAAACAATAGGGACACGCCGTTACTACCCCCTCGGCGCCGGTGGCCAGGGCCTGTTCGGTTCGGACCATGTTCACCCGCTGATCTTTTTCCTCTTCCAGCCACATCCGCGCCCCGCCCGCCCCGCAGCAGAAACTGTGGTGGCGCGTCTTTTCCATCTCCACCAATCGCCCCCCCAGCCGGCGCAACACCTGCCGGGCCGGCTCATAGACATCATTATACCGGCCCAGAAAACAGGAATCGTGATAAGTCAGCCTTTGCTTTATTCGGCTCGCATCTATCTTCAGGCGCCCCTGCTCCAAAAGCTCCATTAAATATTCCGTGTGATGATATACCTCATACTTGCCCTCAAAAGCCGGATATTCTTTCTTAAATGTATGATAACCGTGTGGACAGGTCGTTACTATGGTTTTAATATTATACTGTTTAAACAGCTCGATATTTTGCCGGGCCGTCATCTGGAACAAATACTCATTACCCGCCCTCCGGGCCGTATCGCCGCAGCACTGCTCCTCTTCGCCCAGAACCGCAAATTTGACGCCTGCCGCTTTAAGCACCTTAACAAACGATTGCGCCACCTTCTGATTCCGATCCGCAAACGCCCCCGCACAGCCCACAAAATATAATATCTCCGTGTCGGACGTGTCTTTTATCAGCGGCGCCTCCAGCCCTTTCGCCCAGTCCAGTCGCTGATGACTGCCCATCCCCCAGGGATTGCCCTGCGTCTCCAGCTTTCGCAGGGTATCCTGCAGTTCGTTGGGCATCTGCCCTTCCGCCATCACCAGGTTCTGCCGGAGACCGGTGATAACATCAACGTGCTCAATAAACACCGGGCACACCTCCACGCACGCCCGGCAGTTGGTGCAGGCCCACGTTTCCTCCGCCAAAACCACCTCGCCATTGATAGCCTTTCTTTCTATTTCCGCCCCGTTCGATGCGCTCTGCCTGTCGCCGCTTGTCTTGGCTTTTGCGGCCGCCAGCGCCGGCGCCACTTCCAGCCAATGGATTTTTATATCCTGCATCAGTTTTTTGGGAGACAACGGTTTCCGGGTGTTAAAAGCCGGACAGGCGTCCTGACAGCGGCCGCAGCGGGTGCAGGCGTCGGTATCGAAAATCTGCTTCCAGGTCAAATCTTCAAGCCTGGCGATCCCGAATGACTCGGCCGTCTCAAACTCCTCCGCCGGTATCGGCTTGATGGCGCCTTTGCTCTGCTCGTCAAGGTCCCGGAAAAACTGATTCGCCCACGAGGTAATAATATGGATAAACTTGCCGCCGACAATAACCACTAAAAACCAGACCGCCAGCGCCAGGTGAACCCACCACAAAATCATATGCAATGGTTTTGAACGCGGTAAAACCGCCCCCAGCACCCAACCCACAAAAGACCATTTCTCATAGGGCTTGTCATCCCCTTCGACGGCCAGCCGCGCCCCCTCCACCAAAAAACCGCTCAACAGCACCAAAAACAAAAGGATCAGGGCATAAGAGTCTTCCGACTGATTATCCAGCCGCGCCGGCTTTTGCACATAACGCCGAACGGTAAAAAGAACCACCGCCGCCAGCGCCAAGAGACCAAACAAATCCAGAAGAAAAGAATAGACAATATAGAAATTACCCTGAAAAAAATACCAGTCAAATATGGGGGTGGCGATATATTCCTGGACCACCAGCAGTGACGTGCCGATAAACAAGACCACAAAACCAAAGAATAACATCGCATGCAGAATGCCGGGATAGCGATCTTTTAACACGGCTCTTTGAAATAAACCTTCGGTCAAGGCCGACTTGATACGTCTGCCCAATTGGTCGGTGCGCTTGTCCGGCTTGCCGATGCGCCACAGCGCCGTTCGTTTACGAAGTTTATAAACCACCACTCCCGCTATCGCCAGGAACAAAACAATGTCCATCACGATCAATAGCCAGTGGGGCAGGCCGCTATTCCAACCAATTTCCCGGGTTATCAATTAATCGCCTTTCATTACTTTCTTAAGCTCCTCGGTAAGCACCGGCAACACCTTAAAAAGATCGCCCACGATGCCGAAATCCGCTTTTTTAAAGATAGGCGCTTCCGGGTCTTTATTGATCGCCACGATAACCTTGGAAGTCTTCATCCCGGCAAAATGCTGGATCGCTCCGGAAATCCCGCAGGCGATATAAAGTACCGGATTGACCGTTTTGCCCGTTTGGCCCACCGCCCGCGAAGCGCCCACCGCCGCGCCCAGACAGTCGGCCATCTCTTCTAAGAGCTTAAAATTCTCCTTGTCTTTCATCCCCCGCCCCCCCGAGACAATTATCTGCGCCTCCGTCAGATCGATACGACCCGCCACCCCCTTAACAATCTCTTTAATCTGCGACAGGGGCGTGCCCGCCGTGGCGGCGACGGTCTTGATCTTGGGCGTGGTGCCGGCCGCGGCCTTTTCCGGCGTGATCGTATTGGGCCGCATCGTATAAAGCCGATGCCGGCCGGTTAGTTTCACCTGGGCGATAACCTTGCCCGCGTACATAGGCTTGGTGGCCACCCCCTGCTCGAAATCCACCCCGATACAATCGGTCGCCAGCGGCGCCCCCAGCCGCGCCGCCACCCGCGGCAGCAAATCCTTGCCGTGTGCCGAATGCGTGCCGATGAAATCCGACAATCCCTGCTCCTTAATAATCTCCGCCAGTTGCCCCGACCGCACTTCCGGATAGCTATTTGGCCCCTCGAGCCCTGTTATCTGAATAATCTGCTCGACGCCATAAGCGCCCAACTCCTCAACATATCCGCCGGCATCGTCGGCGAACATTATCGCCGTAGCCGATTGACCGTTCTGATGCACCAGCGTCAATAATTCCAGGTTGGTCTTTTTGACCTTGCCTTCTTTTAACTCAATATAAACTCCAAGAGAACTCATTTATTTTACTCGCTTTCGTTTAAATTAAAGGCTTTTCCAAACAACTCTCATACCAGGCGCCATGCCCGCGCCATTATTATCCCGGGCATGGGCCGTGCAGGCATGTTCTTCTGTTCCTATAGAACTTTAGCCTCATTACTGAGAAAATTAACCAATTCCGGCACGGTTTCTGCCGCCTCGCCTTCGACCACCTTGCCGGCGGCCTTTTCCGTCGGCAGCGCCAAACCCACAATCTCCTCATTATTGGTTATCTCGCTGATCCCCACGTCGGCCGGCGTCAGTTTTTTGATCTCTTTCTTTTTCGCCTTCATAATGCTGGGCAGCGGCGGATAACGCGGGGTATTGATCCCCCGGGTGACCGCTAAAACCACCGGCAGTCGCAGTTCGATTTTCTCCTGAGCCCCTTCGTCGATCTCTCGAGCTACTTGCACCGCCTCGGGGCCGTACTCGAAATCTATCACACTGGTGACGCCCGATGCCCCCAGTAAATGCGCCAGCCGCAAATGAACCTGGTAGGAATCGTCGTCAATCGCCTGCTTGCCCATGAAAATAACCGAATATTCTCCATCGTTTTTAATGGCGCCGGCCAGGGCCGTCGCGATCAGGTGATGATCTAAATACTCGTCGCAGACAATGTGCAATGCCCGATCCGCCCCCATCGCCAGGGTCGTGCGAATCGCTTCGGCGGCCTTTTCCGGACCCAGACAGACCACAATCACCTGGGCGTCATCGCCCAATTTCTCTTTCAGCTGGACCGCTTCCTCCACGGCGTATTCATCGTAAGGATTCACAATCCATTTCTTGACGGCTGACTCGTCCACCGTCTTACCATCGGCCAACTCAATCTTGGTCTCCGTATCCGGAACCTGCTTGGCGCAAACGTAGATGTTCATATCTCACTCCCGAATCACAGTAAATAACTTCCCTGGCTGCTCCTCATATCCAAAAGCAAATATATACCCGTACCTTGCGGTTATTCTATAAGTATTCCCGCCCTTACTCTTCCAAATTCAATTTTTTTAGGCAAATTCAGGCGCTCTTTTCTCAATGAAGGCCGCCATTCCTTCCGCCCGATCTTTCGTGGTGAAACTATCGACAAAATATTCCCTCTCCACTTCCAGGGCCTTTTCCAGCAAAAGGCCGCCCCCTTCGTGGACGGAGCGCTTCGCCCGGGTGACTGCGGAAAAAGAGTTCTGTAGTATCTTTTCTGCCGTATTTATTGCCTCCTCCAACAGCTTCTCCGGTTCCACCGCCTTATTAACCAGCCCCACCCGCAGCCCCTCCTCGGCGTCCAGCGACCGGCCCGTCGTGATAAGCTCCTTGGCCAGCCGGGCGCCCACCGCCCGCGGCAGCCGCTGGGTGCCCCCAAAACCGGGAATTACCCCTAACGAAACCTCTGGTAGCCCCAGCTTGGCATCCCTCGAAGCATAGATAAAGTCGCACGCCAATGCTATCTCGAGTCCGCCTCCCAGAGCAAAACCGTTCACCGCCGCGATCGTTATCATCGGCAGGTTCTCCAGCAAATGGGTGATCCGGTGCCCCAGTTCGCAAAACCTTCGGATGCCCTCCCGGTCAAACGACTGCATCTCTTTAATATCCGCCCCGGCGATGAACGCCTTTCCCTCACCCGTCACCACCAGGGCCCGGATTGGTTCGGCATTTATCCCTGTGCATAAAAATTCTTCCAGTTCCTCAAGAAGCGCCCCGTTGAGGGCGTTTAACGCCCGGGGACGATTAAATTTAAGGATGCCGATCCGCCCGGTTTTCTTAAAAGAAATTAATTCCATGGATCTCCTCTTGTTCATTTCTGCCGAAAAGGCGCCCTTGCCTTTGCCTAAAATCTTATATCCTAAAGTTTTATAATCAAAATCCTATAAAATTCACTAATATAAAACACTGCATATTACTCCATTTGTTTTCACCGTTCAAGTCTCAAAATTTCAGTACTAATAATTACCTCGAACGGCAAAATTATTCAACGGAACCGACGGATTTTAAGAGGTCAAGACACACGGCAACCGGATCGGTCCGTATTCCAGAGCCCCTTTCCGCCGCCGGCAATAGGTAATTATCCCTGGAGATCTCGACCTTGACAAAATCGTTTGATAGGATTATCTTAATTAAGCGGCAAAACCGGATGAACAGCTCGACTGTGACCTTGGGCAGGAGTATGAAATGAAGGTGTCATAAAACCAAGTTTATAGAATTTCATAAAAATAATCTAAAAAGTTAGCTTGTTGGGATAGTGATTATTGATTTGCGGGAACTGATCCTATGACTAAAAATGAGAGCTCGAAAAAGACCGGCGACGCCGAACGTTTGGTAAAAATGCTCCGGAGTCATCATCCCTGCATTTCGATCGTCACGCACGAAGAAACCCTGGCCCGACAGCTGGTTTTTGAGGCCGCCGATAAACTCAACCGAAACGCCAATCCCGCCGCGGGATTACTCCACCTGGGCCGCCTCGAAGCAGATACCATTGCCGTCGCCTTCGACCTTATTAGTCACCTCAGGGATGCTCGAACCCTTAGGGTGCTTCGTGATTTGATCCTGAGATTCGACCAGACCCGTAGTTCCCTGATCCTTATCGACCATTGCGAAGTACTCCCGGAGCCCATCCAGTCTTATGCCACCCGTTTCGATATCTCCCTGCCCGATGAGCAGGAGCTGGAGCAAATCGTCTTTAAAACGCTCCGCTCCTTTCATAGGGAAAAACCCATCACCATCGATATCACTCGTACCGGCCTGAAGGCCATCATCCGCAACCTGCGGGGGCTTACCCGCCGTCAGGCCGAGCAAATCATCATCGACACCGTCGCTGACAACCATCGTTTCGATCAGGATGATATTAATGAGGTGCTGGCCCGCAAACGCCAGATCTTAACCTCCGCCGGACTGCTTGAATACGTCGAAAGCCCCATCGACCTGAACGAAATCGGGGGATTGAATCGACTGAAAAAATGGCTCGAACAAAGACAACATGCCCTGGAAGATAAAGCCCGCGAGTTCGGACTCGAACCGCCCCGCGGCGTCCTCATGCTGGGCGTCCAGGGCGCCGGTAAAAGTCTCTGCGCCAAGGCCATCGCCACCGCCTGGCAAAGACCCCTGATGCGCATGGATACCGGCGCCCTTTATGACCGATATATCGGTGAATCGGAACGCCGCTTAAGAATGACCCTCAGGCAGGCGGAAATGATGGCCCCCATCATCCTCTGGATCGATGAGATTGAAAAAGCCTTTGCTTCCGCCGCCAGCCGCAGCAGCGATGGCGGCCTCTCCCAACGTATGTTCGGCACCCTGCTTACCTGGATGCAGGATCATCAAGACCCCGTCTTCCTGGTGGCCACCGCCAATGACATCGAAGCGCTGCCCCCCGAACTGCTGCGCAAGGGACGGTTTGACGAAATCTTCTTCGTGGACCTCCCCAAAAAACAAACCCGCAAAGAAATCTTCGCCATCCACCTCCGCAAACGAAGACGCGATACCGGTAAATTCGATCTGGACAAATTGGCCGACGCCTCTGAGGGATTCAGCGGCGCCGAAATCGAACAGGCGGTGATCGCGGCCCTGCACGAGGCCTACGGCAATACTTATACCCTTACCACCTCCTTAATACTAAAAACCCTTAAGTCCTCTCCCCCGCTCTCGGTGACCATGGCTGAAAAAGTTCAAAACCTCCGACACTGGGCCCAAAACCGCTGTGTCCCTGCCGACTGACAGGCCTGGTCATGCAAAAACCGGACTTTCCCAGGTATGCCTAACCCCAATTTCCCCAAACTTTAGTTAAAAAAACCGAAAACCTCTTTCCCCAACACTTTCTCCATAATCTGCCCCCGGAAAATATGCGCCCCTAAGTATCAGGGATAGTTGGATTTATGTAAAATGCCGATATTTTTTAGTAAATTCAATTTCAATTTCAACCTTAAAATGTTATAAAAGCTAATTCCGGAAAGGAGTTCAATTTTATGTTCAGACGCTTAACTGAGCAAATGTCATAATCCAAATTTTTTACAGGAAAGGAGACTCTTATGTTTGGAATGTCAAATCGACGTAAAATCGTCTCATGGTTCATGTTGCTGCTGATGATAGTTGCCGTCGCAGAGTTGGCCCTGGGACAGCGTCGGGCCCGGGTGGTATCGGTCCGCACCCAGAGTGTTCCCATCAGCTTTGATGACTTTCACGGTTACACCGGGACCGCGGATTATCTCAAAAGAGTGGCCCAGGTGTATCCCGGCATCACCGAACTGGTAGAAATCGGCAAAAGCACCCTGGAACGGCCGATCTACGTTCTGGTCATCTCAAATATGAAAACGGGAACCACCATCGACGCCCATGTAGAGTTACGCAATATGCGTAAGGAAAACGTCAAAAACGTCATCCCCATGAAACCCTACCAGGGCAAACCCGGCCACTGGATCTGCGGCAGCACCCATGGCAATGAGTTTACCGGAACGGAGGTTTGTTTATACACCATCAACAAGCTGGTCAGCGGTTACGGCTCCGATCCGGAGATAACCAAGTTAGTGGATGACAACACCTTTTACATTTGCCCCATCGTCAATCCCGACGGGGTTTTTAACAGTGTCGAAAGGGATATTTCCCAGCGGCAAAACAGCGAACTGAAAGACAACGATGGTGACGGCAAAATTAACGAGGACGGTCCCGATGATCTCAACGGCGACGGTCATATCACCCAATTTCGCTACCGCGACTCCGAGGGCCAGTATGTTATTGACGATGTCGATCCCCGCTTGATGGTCCGTTTGCAAAGAGGCCAGGAAACCGACAAACAACGGTATTCGGTAGTAACCGAAGACCGGGACAACGACGGCGACGGCCGCCGCGGCGAGGATGGCGAGTCGGGCATCGACTTGAACCGCAACTTCCCCGAAGGCTGGATGCGCGATGACGGCCTGCCGGGCGGTTCGGGTCTGTATGCCACTTCAGCCCCGGAGACCCATGCCATTTGTGAATTTTTCACCAATCACACTAATATTTTGATGGCCCAGTTTTATCACACCTCCGGCGGATTTACCTATCGGCCCATCGGCACTGAGGCCGACACCGGCATCGCCCCCAGAGACCTAGCGGTGCTGGATTTTATCATGGGTAAAAAATACCTGGAGATGATCGGCGAAGAGGTCCCCGAAGCCTGGCTCCATCCCGAAGACATCGACAAATTCAAGGCCGAAATGGAGGCCGCCGGCGCCAATCAATACGACATTCTCCGAGGTTATAAACCCCCCCGCGGCTGGAGACCCAGCTACAACGAACAGGCCGACCGTCGCTATAGCTATGGTATGGCCACCAGTTGGGCCTACAAACAATTCGGCGCCTATTCAATAACCACCGAGCTTTGGAATTCCCGAAAAGATATGAAAGGAATCCCCGAATTCACCGGCGCAGACGCCAACGTGCAGCGCGAGCGCGCTTCATTAAAATACCAGGACGAACAGTTCGGCGGCAAGTTCTTTATCCCCTGGACCAGGTTCACCCATCCGGAACTGGGCCCCGGCGAAATCGGCGGCTGGATCCCCAAATATCGCGGCGGCAACGCCTTCCCGGGTGAATCTCTGGAAGGTGTCTGCCAGACCCACTGTGATTTTGAGCTTTTCCGGGCGGGCCTGATGCCCAAAGTAGTCGTCGCCGACGCCCAGGCCAAGGTCCTTTATACCGTTGATGCCGGACAGGCCCAGGTCATACAACAAAATAACCAAGTCACTATAAGTAAAAATCAAGCTCAGGGAGAAATCAAAATCGTCGAAGTAACGGCAACCATCGAAAATGTCGGTAAGCTACCCACCCATCTGGAAAGAGGCGACCGACTCGCCGGCAACCGCCAGGACGTCGTCTGGCTCGTCACCGACCGTGATAAAGTCACCTTCCTGGAAGGTGGTGTCTTCCAGCAGCTCGGCGTGCTCGACGGCACCGTGGAAATCCCCGGCTATACGCCCGCTCAACCCGACCAGGCGGCGGCCCCCGCCGGTATGGGCCAGTTCAATCCCCAGATGATGCAGCAGATGATGCAAGGCCAGCGGGGTCAATTTAACCAGCAACAGATGCAGCAGATGATGCAGCAAATGGGTCAACGCCAGGGCGGTCAGCGCCAGCAGCAAGTACTCACCGGTCAACGTCAGCGCGGTCAACAACGAGGCCAGCGCGGTCAACGCGGCCAGGCCGCTCAAGAGCAAACCCCGCCCCCACCTAATCAACGCCAGGTCCGATGGCTCATTGCCGTGGAAGGCGATGTTCCCTTGAAAGTAATTGCTTCCTCGCAAAGAGGCGGCACCGATCTCCAGGAACTTACTATCCGTTAACGCAGTAGGCCTAAAAAGTCGTAATTTAATAAAAGAATTGCATATTTGTTCATTCATGGAGGTAACTTAAAAATGAAATCAAAACTCTTTTTCTTACTGATTTTTGCTTGTGCCGCGCTGATGTTAACGGTGTTCGTCGAACCGACTTCAGCGCAAAAGAAACGTCAGGACAATCCCGGCGGCTATCACGGGGAACTTGATTTCCCCATCAGTTGGAAACGTTACTATTCCTACGCCGAATGGGTTGAACTGATGCACAAAATGGCCCAGCAGTACCCCCAACTTTGCGACATCGAGAGCATCGGTAAAAGCCGCATGGGTCGCGAACAGTATTTGTTGACCATCACCGCCAAAGAAACCGGCCCTCATTCGGAAAAGACGGCTATGTGGGTCGATGGCGCCGTCCACGGCAACGAGGTCAACGGCATCACCTGCTCGCTCTACGTCGCCTGGTATCTGCTGACCCGTTACGATTATGATCCCTATATTTTTGAAATGCTCAACCGAACGACCTTTTACATCCTGCCCGGTTTGAATGTCGATGCCAACGAATCGTTTGTCAGTTGGCCCAACAACCCCAACAATCCCCGGGAACCCTATCGCCCCGAAGACAACGACGGCGACGGCCTTTACGACGAGGACCAGACCGAAGACGTGGACGGCGACGGCCAGCTCTCCACCATGTACATCGAGGACCCCGAAGGAACTTTAACCCTCTCCGAGGACGGGCGGCAGTTTGTCCCCATCGTAAACGGCGTGACCAACAACGGCCTGCGCTTCCGCCGCATAGGCTCGGAAGGGTATGATAATGACGGCGACGGCAGAATGAATGAAGACGACATCGGCGGCCCCGATCCCAACCGTAATTATCCTTCCGGCTGGAACTTGTCCGCCGGCTGGCCCTACACCATGTCCGAACCCTGCACCCGCAACGCCTTCAATTTCATGTTGGCCCACCCCAACATCTTCGCCGGCTATCATTACCATAATACCGGCCGCTTGATCATGTTCACCACCCCCCCCCGACCCATGCCGGGCGAAGGTCAAACAACCGCTCAGGCCCCGCCAACCCCGACGACCCAACCCGGTCAACGACAACGTGGCCAACGTCAGCAACAACAGCAGGTAACCACCCCGCCCGTTCAGCAGCAATTAGCCACCCCGCCCGTCCAGCAGCGGGGCCAACGCGGCCAACGTCAGCAACAACAGCAGGTAACCACCCCGCCCGTCCAGCAGCAGGTACCGCCCGTAGGCCAGCGCGGCCAGCGCGGCCAGCGGGGTCAGCAACAACAGATAGCGGTAGCAGAAGAAGAAGCACCCGTAGTCACCAACAAGTATGCCTACACCCTCGATAGAGAAGTGCGGGCCGGCTATGAAGAAGACAAGGCCGCCCTGGAAAAACTGGTCAGCGTCGGCAACCGCATCCTGAGAAATTACCGCCCCTCGCCTTCCGCCTCCGGCGGCAGCGGCCAGGCCCAGGCCGCCACCTACGACATGCTCGGCGCCTATGGCATCCTCATCGAGCTGTGGGGCACTCCCACCTTTGATATTGACCTCAACGACGACGGCCGCGCCTCCCAGGAAGAAATGCAGGACTGGATTGATATCGATCTCACCGGCGAAGGCTGGGTCTGGCCCCACAAGGCCCAACACCCCGACTTCGGCGAAATCTGGATCGGCGGCACCCAGAAAAAACACACCCAGAGAACACCCCCCGCCCGCTACATCGAGATGGAAGCCTACAAAAACGCCCACTTTGTCCTCTACAACGCCAGCCAGTTCCCCCAAGTGGAAATCGAAGAAGTTAAGATCACTCCCTGCACCGCCGACCTCTGCTGGGTCGAAGTAACCGTCAAAAACGACAAGATCTATCCCACCTATTCCGACCGCCGATTCGAACTCGGCAAAGCCGTACCGGACAAACTCACCTTTAATGCCTCGGATAATATCTCCCTGGTCGATATGCCCGCCCCCGAAACGACCGTAACCGCTCGCGCTGCTGCCGCCGCTGCCGGCGCACGCGGCGGAAGAGGCGGCGGTTTCGGCGGCCGCGGCGGCGGCTTCAACCCCAAGGCCGAACAGCTCGCCTGGATCAACCAGTACTTCGCCGGCCGCCGGGAAGGCACCGTCCTCACCCAACCCGAACATGAGTTCCGCCTCAAAGGCAACGACAAACATACCTTCCGCTACCTGGTGAAAATCGACGGCCGCCGCGGCTGGGTCGAAATCAATCTCGCCTCCGAACTCGGCGGCAAAGACCAAAAACGCGTCACCATAAACGTCAACAACTAAAACACGCAGCTTAACCTAAATTATAACCGCACTAGCGTGCCCCGTTAATAAAGGGATAGGTTAAATACCTGTCCCTCTCTTTTTAAACAACCCGCCCACGCCGTCTATATAACACCTCAATATCGAGACATGTATTACCCAAATCAATAATTAAGATGGGCCTGACAAAAGGAATTTGTTCGTTGCCGGCGAGTTAATATTGTAACCTATTGCAAATTAATAGAATACGGCACTCAAGGTGAAAAAGTTACCACCAAGTTATAGTTTTAGTATTTAACTCGAATGACTTAATCAAGGGGTCTTGATAATACCTTGCTAAGTACGATTTTGTCATTTTCCAGGAGGACACCTTTTTGCCCCCAGGGGCTATTTTGAGCAAGTGAGACATGGGCATAATAAACCCTCTTATGATTTCTCCGGCATCGACAACAATAGCAAAATATGAAATACAATCAAAGGCTTTACAAGCTGATTTTACCTTTTCGATATTACTATTGGTAATACTAACCATATCAGATTCAGTGCCTGGATTTCTAGTTCTGCTTTTTACGGAGATTCCCATTAGTTCTCTCGTTTTCGGGTTGCGGGCGATAAGGTCAATGCCGGTATGATCGACACGTGCGCATTCAAAGCCGTATTTTGACAACCAATATAAGATAAGGTGCTCGCCGAAATCACCGGCAATCTTGGAATGGCGGGAACTTTTAACTATATTCATTTTATTTTGATTCCTCGATTGAAATTTTATGAATTCACCGTGGCAATCTCGAAATTGACTAGTTCCTGTTGCGGAAAGCGGAGATTTTTGTATTAGATTTTCTCAGAACCATCTTTAACGCGGCCTGCGCTTTCTTACGCTCTCGGACGGTCGTATTTTGCC
>LJUC01000212.1 GCA_001303695.1 Phycisphaerae bacterium SM23_30 | reverse complement strand
CCCAAGGGCGGCGGCGAACCGGCGATTATTGGCGTGGGAGGCGCCATAGCCAATGCCATTTTCGACGCCGTCGGCGCCCGCCTGTTCCAGCAGCCGTTCACCCCCGAACGAGTAAAAGCGGCCCTGGCCCAACCGGCTGAATATGTCGCCCTGACCGTATAAACCGGTATAAACAACCTCACTGCGGCAAAATAGCGGCGGAAAGAATGACCGGTACGGAATCCTCAAAAAAAGATAGTATCGATCCCGTCAGGTTGATTGTTCCGCAGCGCAGGATTACCGGGATTTCCGCGATCTTGCTGCCCTATCTCGATACGCATGAGGTGGATTGGACTTCTTTCGATGAGCATGTTTTACGAACGGCCCGGGCCGGACTCATTCCCGCCGTGAACATGGACACCGGCTATGTAAACCTTCTGGACGAGGCCACGCGTAAAAAGGCACTGGAACGCACCGAAAAACTCCTGGCCGGCGCTAAATTTGCCGCGGGCGCCTTTGTCGCCGATCGACCCGGCGATCCCTGGAATTCGGACGCCTGCCGCCGACAAATCGAATTAATTCAATCGCACCAGGGCACGCCGGTAATTTTCCAGTCCTTCGGGCTGACCCAACTGGCAAATCCGGAACTCGTCTCGGCCTACCAGACCCTGGCCCGGCATTGTGATGAGTATATCGCCTTTGAGCTGGGGCGAATGTTTGCTCCCTTTGGTAAAATCTATGATCTTTGTACCTATGAGCAGATCATGTCAATTCCTCAATGCGTGGGGGCGAAGCATTCCTCGCTCGCCCGCGAATTGGAATGGCAGCGACTGGTGCTGCGCAATCGCATACGGCCCGATTTTAAAATTTTTACCGGAAACGATACCGCCATCGATATGGTAATGTACGGCAGCGATTACCTGCTGGGACTAACGACCTTCGCCCCGGATGCCTTTGCCCTGCGAGATAAATTTTGGCAGCAGGGAGATAGCCGCTTCTATCCCTTGAATGATCTGCTGCAGTATCTGGGATTTTTTGCCTTTCGCCCCCCGACGCCCGCCTATAAACACAGTGCCGCCCAGTTTCTCAAATTGCGCGGCTGGACCAAAAGTTCCTCTCCCCACCCGGATAATCCCCGGCGGCCGGAATCGGACATCCCCGTGCTCAAAAATATCCTGGAGCGGTTAAACGCATGGGTAAAATAAAATACGCTAAAATCGCCTCCCTGAAAACCGCTTCCGATTTACATAAGTATCTGCAAAAAATCCATGTCTCTCTGCCTTTTGATGCCAAATTAAAAGCCGGTCCCGATTCGCCCTTAAATCAACCATTCCAACACGCCGGAAAAAACATCGGCAACCGATTTTGCGTTCTCCCCCTGGAAGGCTGGGACTGCCGACCGGACGGCCGACCCGGAGAACTGACCAAAAGACGATGGAAAAGATTCGGACTCAGCGGCGCCAAGCTCATCTGGGGCGGTGAAGCCTGTGCCGTCTCCGACGACGCCCGGGGACATCCTCAACAGTTGATAATCAATGAAACCACGGTAGAGGAAATCGCCCAATTGCTGCATCTGTTGATGTCAACTCATCAACAGCACTTTGAATGTAGCGAGGATCTTTTCGTCGGTCTGCAGTTGTCTCATGCGGGGCGTTTCTGTTATCCCGACGGTAAACACATAAAACCTCACCTCGTTTATCATCACCCCATTCTTGACCGGCGCTGCGGTCTGCGAGGGTATCCCACCCTCCGTGATGACCAGGTGGAAAAGATCATCGACGATTTTATCAAAGCCGCTCACCTGGCCCAACAGGCGGGATTTGACTTTGTGGACATCAAACACTGTCACGGCTATCTAGGGCACGAATTTCTTTCAGCCGTTCTACGGCCGGGCAAGTTCGGCGGCAGCTTCCAAAATCGCACCCGCTTTCTAAGGGAAATCGTTCTGGGGATTCAAAAAAATGTGCCCCGTCTGGAAATCGGCGTTCGCTTGAGCCTGTTTGATTTTTTACCCTTTGGCAGGGGCCAAAACGGAATCGGCCGGCCCGAAAAAATATCAGGCGAATACCCCTTTGCTTTCGGCGGAGACGCCGCCGGCCTGGGAATCGACCTCACCGAAACGATCCGGCTTCTGGACCTGCTGGAAAATCTGAACATTCACCTCATCTGCACCTCCGCCGGCAGCCCCTATTACAATCATCATATTCAAAGGCCGGCTTTTTATCCGCCCTGGGACGGCTATCTCCCTCCGGAAGACCCCCTCAAAAGCGTTGCGCGGCTCATAAACATTACTGCTGAACTGAAGAAAAAAAGGCCCCATATGATCTTCATCGGCGCCGGATATTCTTATTTACAGCAATGGCTCCCCCACGTCGCCCAGCACGTGATCGGCCACGGGATGGCCGACTTTGTCGGGCTGGCCAGGGCCATTCTACCCTATCCGGAGATCGTGGCGGATATTCTTCACGGCAAATCCCTCGATAAAAAACGTCTCTGCCGAACCATCGGCCACTGCGTCACCGCGGCCCGTCACCAACTGCCCTCCGGCTGTTACCCGCTGGATCCGTTTTACAAATCCCGGCCCGAATACGCCAAACTGCGACGGATTATTACTTCCGGAAAATAAAATTGAACTTGTTATGGGATCAAATTTCTTTTCTTACTTCGCTGGGTGGCATACCCCTTACGCCGTACGGGCATGAACAACGCGCTTTCAAAAATCTTTCGTGATGACATCGACTATGCCAGCGTCTATCCCTTGACCGCCCGTGGTCTGATGACAATGTACGGCTAGAACATTGGTGCCCAGTTTTAAGGCCTTAAAAATCCTCTCCTTTTGGGGAATCAGAACATAAAACGTAGTATAATCGGACACCTTCGCGATCAGTTGGCCGTTCAAATATACTTCCGCATCCTCGTCATGATAGATTTGAAGATGAGGATTATAAATTTCCTGTTTGGACATCTCAAATGTTCGTCGCATCCAGATGTCGGAAGTGGTCCACTGGGTATTTATCGTGATGCCGGGCGTCCGGCCTCGGCCGAATCCGGCCGCTCCCCGCTGCCACCGGGAATCGTCAAAATCCCCCTGGGCCCAGTTGTCTGCCGGCTTATCGGTGGTATAACGCCAAGATTGCGGCGCCTCCTGAGAAGTGGGAACAATAGGTTTGATTACCGGCGGGGGCAGATACAGCTTGCGATGGGCGCCGCGGAGCTTATCCGGGTCCATCTTGATGATCTCCCGATCGTAAGTCATCAATCCGTTGACTTCAATTTCCACATCGGTGGTCTGGGTATAGACCGCCCCGCAGAGCCCGCCGCCGATCAAAGGCAGCAGATTATCTATCAGTTCCAGATAGGCGTTGGTTTGTTCCTCTTCGGTTTTATAACTGCGATAACCCCAGTTTTTATCCTTCTGCCAGATATGGCCTTCAATCACCCGGCCCAAACCCCCGAACTCCCCCAGCACCGCCGCCCGACCCGGCTCTCGGGGCGGCATGCTCGGACCCGGATAAGCGTGGACATCATGGACGTCGCCCACTTGCCGATCCGTCCAGCCGCTGGCGTTGTTGACCAGTCGTGTCGGATCATGCCTCTTAATAAGATTGACCAGCCGGGGAGTGTCAAATTGCCCCCAGCCTTCATTGAACGGCACCCACATCACTATGCTCGGATGATTTTGCAGGTTGTCTATCATCCGTATCAGTTCCAGCTCAAATTGCTTCTTGGCCTGCGCCGTGGTGTTTTTCCCGGAGGCCATATCCTGCCAGACCATGAGACCCAGCTTGTCGCACCAGTAATAAAAGCGCGCCGGCTCGATCTTGACGTGTTTGCGCATCATGTTGCAGCCGAGTTTCTTGATGACCTCAATGTCGTACCGCAGCGCCTCATCCGTGGGGGCGGTGTATAATCCATCCGGCCACCATCCCTGATCCAGCGGACCGTATGAAAAAATCTGTTTATTATTTAAAAATATTCGTGTCGTACCCCCCCCGTCTTTACCCAGAGAAATCTTTCGCATACCGAAATAACTGCCCACCTGATCGATTTCTTTGTCCTGGCGTATTAAATATACCTTCAGATCATACAGGAAGGGATTGTCCGGAGACCACAACTTCGGATTTCCGATTTCGAGTTCCAAAGTTTCACCTACCGGTCCGCTTACGGTGGCGATGACTTTGCCCCCTTCCAGAGCGTCGGCCTTGATCGTATCGGAACCGGTGGTATTTTCACCCTGAGCCGTCAATTGCAATACGCCGGCGTCAATGTCCGCAACGGTCTTTATTTTCTTGATCGAGACGGCAGGAACCGGCTCCAGCCATACCGTCTGCCATATCCCCGTGACGCGAGAATAAAATATGCCCCCGGGCTTCAGCACCTGTTTTCCCCGGGGCCAGGGCCCCTCGTCGGTAGGGTCCCAGACGCTCAAAATAAGTTCCTGAAAGGGCTCGTCGGTCAGGGCCGACGTTATATCAAAACTAAAAGGATCGTAACCGCCCTGATGGGTCCCGATGGAGGCGCCGTTTAACCATACCTCGGTCTCCCAGTCCACCCCCCCGAAATGCAGAAGGATGCGCTTGCCGGTCCATTCGTCCGGAACGTGAAAACCTTTCCGATACCATAAACGCCGGTCCGGGTTAACAAACCATGGTATCCCCGACAGAGCCGACCCCGGCGCAAAGGGCACTAATATTACGCCTTTAAAATCTTCCGGTTTCTCCGCCTCCCTGCGCAGTATCTCAAACTTCCATTGACCGTTAAGGTTGAGCCAGTCTTTACGCACCATCATCGGACGAGGATATTCCGGCCAAACGTCTCCCGGCGAAACCTCCTGGGCCCAACGCGTCTTGATCCTCTCCATAAGGGCCTGCTGAGGCGGTGTGATCACCTGCCCCCACAGATCCCCTGAACCCAACATCAATATTGCTAAAATTGTAAGATAACGCACCGCCATGTTGACTCCTTTCAAAAACATGCCCCAAGCCGATTTTACCAAAATTTAATTATTAACCTTGCCCATGGTTTTAATAAACATAACTAAAACGCAGCTTTACATAAATTATACTTGCCCCGGTGTTTTGTGTCTATGATATACCTTATGCCTGCTCCTTTCCGCCCCTTAGCCCTCCACGTAAAGTCGAGGCCTGATCCCTGAACCCTAAAAGGGATAGATGTCTATTTCATCTTCCGGATGCGGACCTCGATACCGGGCGTATCTTTCAATAATTCGACCAGTTTGCTCGTATCCGTCTCCCCGTAGTGATAGGGATAAAGAATCTTCGGTTGCAAAACCCGGGCCGCCTCGGCCGCCATCTCCGGCGCCATCGTATAGGGCAAATTCATCGGCAAAAACGCAATGTCGATCTCCTCTAGCTTTTTCATCTCGGGTATGTTCTCCGTGTCGCCCGCCACATATACCCTTTTATCGCCGAAGGTGATTACATAGCCGTTGCCTGCTCCTTTGGGATGATACGGATTTCCCGCCGAGCGCATATGCACTATATTATATGCCGGCACCGCCTCTATCTTTAACCCCTCAATTGTTTGCACGTCGCCGTTTTCCATCACGGTACCGCCGGCAACCCTGTCGGCACAGACCTTGGTCAGTACCATCCTGGTGCCCTCTTTCCGGATATTCTCAATAGCCTTGGGATCGAGATGATCGCCGTGCTCGTGGGTGATTAAAATCATATCCGCCTTAGGCATCCCGGTGTAGTCCGCCTCGCTGCTCACCGGGTCAATATGAATGATCTTGCCCTGAAAGGTAAACATCAAGGTCCCGTGCCCGATAAAGGTAATCATCAGATTGCCCGCGCTGGTACGGATAAAATCATTTTCGAATTTCTGCAAAACCTCCGGTATCTCAGGTTCTGCCGGCTCTTGCGCCGCCTTTCTCAGGTTTCGCTGAATAATGGCGTATTGCACCGCTATGGAATGTTCCACCTCCCGCTGCCAGTAGGATGCCGCGTGACCGCCCGGCGCCTGGGCGTAAGTGAAGGGAATCTTGTTTTCCATCAGCAGTTTCATAAAATCCTGAGATCCCTTCACCAGGCCGTCTTCCGTGCCGCAGTCGAGGTAAATATGCGGCAGCTTCTCCGGCGGGACTTTGAGAACCAGCTTAAAGGGATCCGCCCCCTCGGCCTCTTCGGCCCTTACAAATATCTTCCCCTTCGGCGTCCGCTCCTGTTGAGTGCCAAAACCTTTAACGTTCACCGCCAGACGCTTGGAGGCCTCCGCCTCCAGCATCCGGGGCCACACCACGAATGGCTCCTGGCCTGCCTTTAATGCCTTATAGGCCTCTCGACCGTAAACCAGATAGCCGCTGTGGCTGCCGATTGAACAAAATAAATCCGGATGCCGCAGACCCAGCAGCAGCGCCCCGTAGCCTCCCATCGACAGACCGCTGATGGCCCGGCCTTCCCGGCGGCTTATCGTGCGATAGTGACTATCCACGTAGCCGATCAGGTCCCGGATGATATAATCGTCCCAGTTGTTTTTCTGACCCCCCTGCGACTCGGCCCAGTTGACATACCACGAATTGCCCGCATCGGGTATCACCGCGATCAGATCATAATCAACCAGGTATTCCGGCACCCCCATCCGCCCCCACGCCTGGTAGTTGCTCGTCAGACCGTGCAGCATGTAAAGCACCGGATAACGCTTGTTGGAAGATTCATAATCTCTCGGCAGCACTATGTTAAACTTCATGTCCCGATCCACCGCCGGTGCATAAAAAGAAACCTCCTTCACCTCCAGCGCCTCAGGACGCGCTGAATCAAAATCATAGACAACTCCTTCGAATACCGCTGCCTGTTGACCGCTCCCTGCCCCGAAAATAACTGCCCCGGTCGATAATAAATACCCCAGCCCTAAAAACGCCCATACCAACTTAAACCTGATTAGATTTGTCCTTTTCATGGCCTTGACCTCCTTACGGGTTAAACTGTTGCCTTCCCTCGTACATGCATTAAATACCCTCGGTATTATTTATCTTTAACCGGCCGCCTTCTCCACCCGCACCGCGCAGACCTTGGTTTCCGGAATCTTCGCCACCGGATCCAATGCGGCGTTGGTCAGGACATTGGTCGGCGTCT
>LJUC01000211.1 GCA_001303695.1 Phycisphaerae bacterium SM23_30 | reverse complement strand
TGTCCGCCTGAAAACATCAAAACTCTGCGCCGCGCACCCATCCTGATTGTGCAGGACGTGCTTTCCGGCACCCTGGCCGAACAGGCCGACCTGGTCCTGGCCGGCGCCGCCTGGAGCGAGAAACAGGGCTGTTTTATCAACGATCAGGATATGTGCCAGAATTTTAATAAAGCGGTTGATCCGCCCGGCGAGGCCGACGACGACGCCCGCATCCTCTGGCGTCTCGACGGCCGGGAAGAGACGTTCGACCTGGCCCAGGTACGCCGGGAAATGTCCGACGTAATCGAATTACCCCCGGTTGAAAATGTTAATCGTAACTGCCAGAGCATTAATTCATTGAATACGTGACGGCGCCTGCTCTATGCAAGAAGCATTATATATAGCAATAGAAGCACTGATAAAGATCATTTGCGTAGTGGCGGTTATGCTCCTGATGGTCGCCTATATGATCCTGGTGGAGCGCAAGATCGCCGGCTGGATACAGGATCGCATCGGGCCCAACCGGGCCGGACCCCGCGGCATTATTCAGCCGTTCTGTGACGGGCTCAAGCTGCTCTTCAAAGAAGACTACACCCCCGATCACGTCAATCGACTGATATTTATCCTGTCGCCCTGTATCATGATGGGCCTGGCGGTGGCCGCCATCGCGGTGGTGCCCTTCGGCGGATTTTTGTCCTGGCCGCCAGTTCCCTCAGCGTTTATGGGGTGTTTTTAGGCGGCTGGTCCAGCAACAACAAGTACTCTTTCCTGGGAGGTCTGCGCTCGGCCGCCCAGATGCTCAGTTACGAAGTGCCGATGGCCCTTTCTATCCTCAGTATCGTATTGTTGTCGGGGACCTTGCGCTTGGAGGAAATCGTCAATCAACAGATTAGCGGGTACTGGAACATTCTCACCCAACCGTTTGTATTTATCATATTTTTATTCTGCATTTTTGCCGAAACCAAGCGCCTGCCCTTCGATTTAGCCGAATGCGAGCAGGAGATCGTCGGCGGCTATCATACCGAATATTCCTCCATGAAATTCGGCTTATACTTCCTCGGCGAGTATGCCCACATGATCGTGGCCTGTTCCGTGGCGATTGTGCTCTTTTTCGGAGGCTGGCATCTGCCCTTTATAACCTCTGATGCCTCCACCCTCGGCGCCGCCCTGATACGAGTCGGGGTTTTTATCGTGAAATTGTGGGTGTTTATCGCTTTTTATATGTGGGTGCGATGGACTCTGCCGCGCTTCCGATTCGATCAGATAATGTCTTTGGCCTGGAGGGCCGGCGTACCTTTAGGTTTGGCGCTGCTTCTTCTCAACAGTATAGTTGTATATTTTTATCCGGCCGGTTCCGCTGCCGCTCTCTGGTGGCAGTTAGTCGCCAATATCGGCGTGTTGCTGGCGGTTCTGATAATTCTCGGAATATCGAAACCCAAGCTGGCCCGGGAAAATATACCTATTGTTATGGACGCGGAATAATACTTTAAGGTTATGGCTATCAAAAAATATGACATTATTAACGTCGAGCAACCGGACCTGAGTTTCTGGGAGAAGATCTATCTGCCCGCCATTGGCAAAGGACTCTGGCTGACCCTGTGCCACTGGTTTAGTCGTAAACGCACCCTGCAGTACCCCGAACAGCGCCGCGAAGACCTGCCCGTCGCCCGGGGCGGCCTGCGTAACAGCAACTATCGCGGCCTGCATCGGCTCAACAAAGACGAGCAGGACCGCGTCGCCTGCGTGGCCTGTTTCATGTGTCAAACCGCCTGCCCCGCCGATTGCATCACTATCGTGGCGGGTCCCGCTCCCTGGCCCGACCGGGAAAAATACCCGGTGACTTTCGAGATCGACGAACTCCGCTGCATCTATTGCGGCATGTGCGAACAGGCCTGCCCCGTGGACGCCATCGAACTGACGCCTATTTACAACCACATCGGCCTTACCCGCGCCGAGATGATCTACGACAAGGACAAACTGCTCGAAGTCTATGACCAAACCAAGGACCTCAAACCCCGCAGAAGCCCCGACATCGTCGGTTATACTTGCGACCGCCGACGCGAGGCCCTGGATTACTGGAATAAGATCGAACAAAAGACAAGCAAAATATAATGCTGTTGTTATGTAATTATGGACGGTAATTTATATTTAATTATCTGCTGCATTATCGCCCTTGGGGCGCTGGGGCTGTTTCTTATGCTGCCGCGCTTCGGCCGGGTCGGTTTTCCCCGCTTCGGCGCCCTCCTGGCGGCGGTGGCGCTGGTGGGCCTGTTCGCCGCGCTGCTGATCAGCGCCCGGG
Organism: Phycisphaerae bacterium SM23_30; assembly: GCA_001303695.1. Classification (GTDB taxonomy): domain Bacteria; phylum Planctomycetota; class Phycisphaerae; order Sedimentisphaerales; family SM23-30; genus SM23-30. The sequence goes on along the minus strand of LJUC01000211.1, from coordinate 5,468 downwards.
CGCCTCGAGAGGCCGAACATTTCTGGTTTACGCTCTTCGGCGCCGTCGCCGTCATCAGCGCCTTCTTGATGATCTGCCAGAAGCAGGCCCTCTATGCCGCCTTGTATTTCGTGCTCACTGCGCTGGCGGTGGCCGGGCTGGTCTTATTGCAGAAGGGCGAGTTCCTGGCGCTGGCACTGGTGATCGTTTACTCCGGCGGGATTATCGTCATTTACATCTTCGCTCTTATGCTCGCCCGCCAGCAAGAACTCGACGAATGCGACATCGACGCCCGCAGTCCCTTTCTGGCCGTGTTGATTGGATTTTTCCTGTCGGGTTCCATCCTGCGACTTTTAATACCGTCTGCGGATAACATTGCCCAGGACGCCGACGTCCTGGTCGGCACCGGCACGGCCGCCAAACTGGGGGCGGAGTTGTTTAATAATCATGTGGTGGCCCTGGAAGTGGCCGGCGTCGTCCTGCTCGTCGCCGCCGTCGCCGCTATCGCCGTCCTCAAAGCCCCCAAAGTCAAAGAACCGGAGGAACGAAGAAACCTGTTTTAAATATAGTTGGGCGGCATGCCTTCGCCAGGCACCGGCATGTTATTCAACGAGAGCGATATTAAAGATTATTATGGTTGATTATACGTACTACTTACTGATCGGCGCCGTCCTTTTTGTTCTGGGCCTGGTGGGCTTTGTCACCCGCCGGAACCTGATTATGATCTTTCTCTGTACCGAGTTGATGCTGCAGGGCGTCATCCTCAACCTGGTCGGCTTCAACCGTTATTGGTTGCTCAATAACGCCGCAGGCCTGGAAGGTCAGGCCTTTTCCATCTTCCTGATGGTGGTCGCCGCCGCCGAAGCCGCTCTGGCCATGGCGTTGGTTATGGTGCTGCAGCGCCGTCGCGATACCCTCGACGCCGGCGCCTTCGCCCAAATGAAAGGATAAACGCAGAATATGACCTGGGTTTGGTTAATACCCTTGCTGCCGCTTTTAGGAGCGGCTCTGGCCGCCGCCCTCGGATCGCGCGTGATTCCCCGTCACTGCCACCTGCTGGTCATCGGCGGCGTGGCCGTCGCCGCCCTCCTGTCGATCATCCTGCTCTTTGAGGTTGACCACCAGGCTATTGCAATAACCGGTTACGACTGGTTCCACATGGGCACCCTCAAAAGCCTCGTTCACGCCACGGTCGATCCCTTGACCGCGGTAATGCTCGCCACCGTCTCAGTTGTTTCGCTGCTGGTGATAATCTATTCCAAAGGTTACATGGCCGGCGACCGGGGCTATGCCCGTTATTTCGCCTTTATGGGCCTGTTCGTTTTCAGCATGTTGATGCTGGTCCTGTCCGACAACTTTCTGATGCTTTATATCTTCTGGGAGGCCGTGGGGCTCTGCAGCTACCTGCTGATCGGTTTTTTCTATCAGCGGCCTTCCGCCGCCGCCGCCGCCAAAAAGGCCTTTCTGGTCAACCGCGTGGGCGACTTCGGTTTTGCCGTCGGCATCCTGCTGATCTTCCTCAATTTCGACACCGTTAGCTTCCAGGCGGTTTTTGATGAAGTGCCGAAAATGGCCGCTGAGCGCCCCGGCCTGATTACCGCCATCGCCTTGTGTCTGTTTGCCGGCGCCGTCGGCAAGAGTGCCCAGCTTCCCCTTTATGTCTGGCTGCCCGATGCCATGGAAGGCCCCTCCCCCGTCAGCGCCCTGATTCACGCCGCCACCATGGTGACCGCCGGCGTCTATATGGTCGTTCGATGCGGGGCGATTTTCACTGAATCCGCCGCTGCCATGACCGTGGTCGCGGTGGTGGGAGGCTTGACGGCCTTTTACGCCGCCACCATCGCCCTGGCCCAGACCGACATCAAGCGGATCCTCGCTTACTCAACGATCAGCCAGCTTGGTTACATGTTTCTGGCTGCCGGCGTCGGCGCCGCCGGCGCCGCCATCTTTCACCTGTACACCCACGCCTTCTTCAAGGCCCTTTTGTTCCTGGCCGCCGGCGCCGTCATGCACGCCATGAACGATCACATCGACCTCAAGGAAATCGGCGGCTTGAAAAAAGACGTCCCCTGGGCCCGCTGGACCTTCTTGGTCGGGGCTCTGGCCCTGGCCGGCTGCCCCTTGTTTTCCGGTTTCTTCAGTAAGGACGAAATCCTGGCCGGCGCCTTGAACCACCATTCTCTCAGTTGGCTGGGATGGCTGGGGGTTATCACCGCCGCCCTGACCGCCTTTTATACCTTCCGCTGCTACTTCCTCGCCTTCCACGGTCCTCGTATCGTGCCCGAGGAAGTCAAGCACCCCCATGAAACGCCGGTGATGAGTTATATGTTGGTAGCCTTGGCCGCGGGGGCCGCTTTGGCCGGTTATGTCAACGTCCTGGGCGATCCCGGCTGGTTCGAGAACTTTTTAGAAGGCTCCGAAAGCGTCGAAAAATACGTTCACCTGACCGCCGGCGAGCACGGTCATCTCGGCCATTTTACCGTCATGTTCATCAGTATCGTCGTAGTGGGAGGCGGTATTGGTTTTGCCTGGTGGGTTTATAATCGGCCCGACCGCAGCAAGGCCGACGCCTTTGCCGCCGGTGCCTTGCAGCCCGTGCGTCGGGTGTTGGCTAATAAATATTACGTTGATGAATTATATGATACTATTATCGTCCGGCCCTTGCGCAATTTCGGCCACGTTTGTTTCGGCAGTGACAACTGGTTTATCGATTCGCTGCTCTGGATCATCACCGCTGTCCCGCGCGGCCTGGGCGCTCTGGTGCGGACCACCCAGCGCGGCCTGCTCCAGGGCTATGCCCTGCTGATGCTGCTGGGCCTGGCGGTGGTCTTTTTCTTCGTTTTATGGGCCCTGGAAAGAGGTTTTTAACAGACCGACAGCTTAAAACTTATGGAAAACGATTATACCTTACTGCTTTTGCTGGTTATTCCTGCCCTCGGGGCCTTGCTCACGGCTGCGATCGGGCTTCGCGAGGCCCGCCGTATCGGCGCCTGCGCCCTGCTTGTCAGCGGCTTGACGCTGGCGGTCGCCGTAATTACCCTGCTGGAATGTATCAACGAAGGATTTGACGGCCGGTTCAAGCTGCAGTTTACTGCTGCGCTGTTCCCGCAAATAAACAGCACCTTTCATCTGGGCGTTGACGGGATCAGCCTCTGGCTGGTGCTCTTGACCAACCTGCTCAGCACCATCTCGATCTGGTCCAGCTTTACCGCTATTAAAGAGCAGCCCCGCAGCTACTATGCCCTTATGCTGCTTTTGCAGGCCGGCATGACCGGGGTTTTTATCAGCATGGACCTGCTGCTGTTCTTCATATTCTTCGAGGTCACCCTGGTGCCGCTGTTCTTGCTGGTGGGTATCTGGGGCGGTCCCCAACGACGCTATGCCGCCTTTAAGCTCTATATCTACACCGTCGCCGGCGGCGCCCTCACGCTGGGGGCGGTCGTCTTTATCGGGTGGTTATATCAGCAAAATACCGGCGCCTGGTCTTTCGAGATTCGAGATCTTTATACCATCGCCCCTGCCATCCCCGATTACCTGCAATTATTACTATTTATCGCTCTTTTTGTCGGTTTTGCCGTCAAGGTGCCCGTCTTTCCCTTCCATACCTGGCTGCCCATAGCCCACACCGAAGCGCCCACCGCCGGCAGCGTCCTGTTGGCCGGTATCCTGCTGAAACTGGGCACCTATGGTTTTTTGCGCGTCGCCCTGCCCCTGCTGCCCGAAATCAGCTACCAGGCCGCCCCGTTGGTGGCCATTTTAGCCATCATCGGCATTATCTATACTTCTCTCTGCGCCTGGGTGCAGAGCGACATCAAAAAGCTCGTCGCTTACTCCTCGGTGGCCCACCTTGGCTTTTGCATGTTGGGTATGTTCGCTTTCAATCATACCGGCTTGAGCGCCGCCCTGCTCTACATGATCAATCACGGCCTTTCCACCGGGGCCCTGTTCTTGGTGGTCGGCATGATCTACGAACGTTATCACACCCGCGAGTTCGGCGATCTGGGCGGCCTGGCCCGCCGCATGCCGGTTTTCGCCTTCTTCCTGATCCTGTTTAGCCTCTCCAGCATCGGCCTGCCGGGCCTGAACGGATTTGTCAGCGAGTTTGGCGTCCTGTACGCCGTCTTTACTTCCTCCCGTGAGCTGGGATCGGTGGTGGGGCCTTTAGGTTGGCCATACGCTGTCATCGCCGCGACCGGCATTATCCTCTCGGCCGTCTATATGCTGTGGATGTGCCAGCGCGTCCTGTTCGGGCCGCTCAAAGAGCCTGCCGTTCACCACGATGATTCAGCTGAAACTCTACCCCCCGACCTCTCCTCGCGCGAATGGCTGCTCCTGACTCCCATCGCCGTTTTCGTGGTGGTTTTAGGTGTTTATCCCAAAATATACTTTGACAGCACCGATCCGTCTCTGGCACAGATCAACCAACAAATAACTTCCTACAGCCCCGGTTCCTCCATGGTCCTCGTCGGAAAAGCGCCTTCTGCCGAACCGCAAACCGCCTCTATGGAGTTGACCGGTTCACAAAGTTGTCTTTCCCCCTGCCCGGAGCCTTTCATTCCAACCCTGGCCGAAACCGAAAAGCCTCAACCTCCCGTTTCCGGGTCAATATCTGAGCCGGTGGGCGACATGCCTTTGCCAAACACAGGCATGTCAACACCATATTCTCCCGGCATTTATCTCGTGCCCCTTTCTCGAAAGGAAATATCCGTTCGTGAGTGACTTGTTGCGCATACTGGGACCGATAATCATCCTCAACGCCGGGGCGCTGTCGATATTCCTTTTCTCTGCCGGCAGCTCTAGCACCTGGAGGCGGGTATTACCCGCCTTTACCTTCGCCGTCTTGCTTATTGCCCTTATCGTCGGCAGCGCCAGTCAGGGAAGTTACATTAACGGCGGGGAAATCTTTTATAAAGACGGCTCCCTGCGCCTCACGTCGCTGTCTGTTATTGCCGCTTATGTAAGTTTAATCATCGGCATGGTGCTCGTTCTGGTCTCCTGGTACCCCGATCGTTATGGCGTGGGAAAAGATAAAGATCAGCCATCATCCTCGCCGGCGTCTCCCAGCATTGCCGCCGAATACTTCGCCCTGATGTTGATCTCGCTGTCCGGCCTGCTGCTGGCCACCGTTGCCCATAACCTGGTGGTCCTGTTTTTATCGCTGGAGATGGTATCCATCCCCACTTACGCAATGGTTGCCCTTTCTCGGGTCCGGGCCCAGGCCAAAGAGGCCGCCTTGAAGTATTTCTTCTTGGGCGCCCTGGCCGCCGCCATTATGGTTTATGGCTTCAGTTTCCTTTACGGCCTGGCCGGCACCCTGCAACTCGACAAGATTGGCGAGGCCCTGGCCCAAAATCCCAGTAATCTTTATATACTCGTGCTGGTATTGGTGATTGTGGGTCTATGCTTTAAGATCGCTGCGGTGCCCATGCATTTTTACGCGGCTGACGTCTATCAGGGCGCCGCCTGCCCCATGACCGCCCTGCTGGCCT
>LJUC01000210.1 GCA_001303695.1 Phycisphaerae bacterium SM23_30 | reverse complement strand
CGTGCCAGCATCATCTCTTTGCTGTCCCGCCGAGGGGCAGCGTTTCCCGGACGGCTTATTGGATCTCCCATTCATGGATATTCCGCGTGACATAAAGGATAGAGTGTCTAACCCCTTTGATCCGTTTGTTCACCGCAATCGTCGACGCGGGGCAGACGATGGGCACTACCGGCACCTCATCATGGAGGATCTCCTGGATGCTATCGAAGATCTTGGCCCGTTCTTCCTTTTGGACCGTGGCAGCAGAGGCATCGATCAGTCTGTCCATCTCAGGGTTCGAGTAGTAGAGCAGGTTCCCCCCGGGAATGCTATCCGTATGGAACCGCCGGTGAAAATACATGAAAGGATCCATGTAATTGATGTATCCCACAAAGAATGCGTCGATCTGCTCCGGGGTGTCTCGCAGGGTCTTGATCATCGTGGCGATATCCATCTGCTGCAACTCGGCCTTGATGCCGATCTCCGTCAGGTTCTGGTGGGTAACGGTCGCCCATTGAATCCGCTCCTTGTTGCCTGTCGGGACCACAAGCCGCAGGGGAGTCTCTTTGTCCCAGCCCGCCTCGGTCAACAACCGGCGAGCCTTATCCGGGTTGTAGTCATAGGGCTTGAGCTTGTCGTCGTAAAAAGGGTACCCGACCGCGCGCGGGGTGGCCATGATCGAGCCGTTGCCCAGCAGGATCTTCTTGATGATACCGGCGGTATTGATGGCGTAGGCTATGGCCTTTCGCACCCGCAGGTCCTTGAGTTTATCCTGGGTGCAAACCAGCATCAGGCCTTGGGTATATGGCCCGGATGCGGTCTGAACATCCAGGGTGGGCACCCTTTTGACCCGATCGATTTCGATATTGGGGATATCTCCCAGCCCTTGCCCCAGGACCAGATCGAGTTCGCCCCGTTCCAACTGGGCGATGGCCGTATCCGGGCTGACAATACTGATGAAGGCCCTTTCGATCTTGGGCCTTCCCAGGTAGTATTGATCGAAGCGGGTGAACTCAATATATTGGTCTGTGGCATACTTGACGAACTTATATGGTCCACAGCCGACGGTCGGATTGGCTGCAAACGGGCTATTGGCCATCTCCTTGACCGGGATGTCTTTGAGGACGTGATGGGGAATGATGTGCAGTTCGGTGAAGCCGTCCAGCATGGGGGCGAACACGCCCTCTGTGCTGACCTCGAAGGTCTTATCATCGATAATCTTGAACCCGGCCAGGTCTTGGGTCTCTCCTTTTTTCCGGGCCTTGGCCCCTGCAATGCCGGCGACAAGATTAAAATCCATGAAGGAGTAACCCGGGTCTGTGAGGCACTGGATGGTAAATTCAACATCCTTGGAGGTCACAGGTTGACCGTCATGCCAATACGCATCCTTTCTGATCTTCAGACGGTAGGTCTTGCCGTCTCCGGAAATTTCATAGGACTCGGCCATCTTGGGCACGATGTTGGAGTTTTCATCCCACTCCAGCAGACTGTCGAAAACGAGGCGGTATACGGCTCGCGCATACCCGAGGTGATAGAAGTGGGGAAGCATGGAATTGCCTGGGGAACTCCACATGCCCATGGTGACGATATTTTTGGTTTCGGCCATGGCCGGATTAGATCCCATGATGGGCATCATAATCATGGCCAGGGCCAAGATGCTGGTCATCAGCAAACCCTCCAACCGGCTACTCATTAGAAATAAGTTTTTCTTCATCCCATTCTCCTTTCTCACATTCATTTTGGGTGAATAAAACTATCAAGACCGGTGCCCATTTTTTTCCACGTGCCCCGGGAAAGATGTGGTTAACCGTGTCAATGCAGCCGAAATAGAACTGCAGCATAAGGGGCGAAGTTTTGCCTGAAATGTTGTTTACTTGTAAACTTCAGCGAACCTGATACGGCATCCTAACCGTAAGAGCCTGAGTTGGACACTCGATTTCACACGGCAAGCAGTACCAACACGTCTTATTGGATTCAAAGGCCCGGCCGCAACTCAGGCACCGCTCGGCTTCTTTTCGCGCCTGCTCGCACGTCAGGGTTTGATCCGTTTCGCGCGTCAGCCCCCGCTCGGCTGCGGGCAATCTCTTCAGCTGCGCCCGGGGGCCACCGGTGGCTCGCCGGGTTGAAAGCTCATAGTATGTGACCAGGCCGTTGATAGCGTAATAATCCCGGCCATAAGCCAGATTTTCGTCCCGCAGGAACCGATCCACGGATTTGGCCGCTTCTTGGCCCGAGGCCATGGCATGAACCACTGAAGACGGGCCGGTGAGGCAATCACCGCAAATAAATACCTTTTCGCGGCCTACGGCTTGGTGCGTCAATGGATCGGCTGCCATTTGGCCGGTGCTCTCATCAAAAAGATCAGCCGGTAATCGTCCGGGGTCCACCTGGTGACCGACGGCCGAAACCACCACATCGGCGGTCAGCTCGTGTAATGCACAAGTATCGTCCAATTGAGGATTGAACCGGCCGGCCGCGTCGAACACCGTCAGGCAGCGGGCCAGGGAGAGACGGATTCGCCCCTCAGGGGTTTGGTCCATGGCCCTCACGCCCCAGCAGTTCTCAATGGTAATGCCAGCTTCCACGGCCTCGCGCAATTCCTGTGCATAGGCCGGCATTTGAAGGGGGTTTTCCAGACATACGATCTTCACCTCCCGCGCACCGCTCATGCGGCAGGTCAACGCGCAATCCACCGCCGTGTTGCCTCCGCCGACTACCACAACGGAATGCCCCCCAAACGCCGGTAGCGTCCCCCTCTTTGCTTTGCCCAGGATATCCAGACCCGAAACCATGCCGTCCAAATCCTTATCGAGCACATCCAGTTCTCTGCCCTTGCCGGCACCAATAGCCACCACGATAGCGCCATAGGCTTCCAGTTCTTTAAAACCGACCTGGCCATCGATCGCTTGCCCGGTCTGAAATTCAACGCCCATCTCTTTAAGATATACCACCGCGCGATCTATCTCTTCCGTCGGCAAGCGAAAGGCCGGTATGGCATAACGCAAAAACCCTCCGGGTTTGTTTTCCGCCTCAAATACGCTGACATGATGACCATCGGCTCGCAGTTGGTAGGCGGCCATTAAGCCGGCCGGTCCGGAACCGATCACCGCCACTTTCTGCCCGCTTGCAGATTTCGATTCTCCAGGGAGGCTTGCGACAATGTCCGGGTAGGTGTCCGCCAGATAGCGTTTGAGGGCCCGAATATGGACCGCGCCGTCACCGAAGTTGCGCCCCCGTTCACAGGCGTCTTCGCACGGCCGGGAACAAACACGTCCTAAAATAGCGCCAAAGGGTGTGTATTTTCTTAACTCTTGAGCCGCTTCCACCTCTTTGCCTTGTGCGATGAGACGTATATATCCCTGGCAGTTTAGATTCAAAGGGCATGCCTGGCGGCAGGGAGCCGCAGATAAACGCAGGTTGTCCATGATGCAGCGCTCAACACATTCGCCGCAGGCGTAACAGAGATCGCGGTCAACGCATATATTGATGTCAGATATCATGCCCCCCCCTTCTTACCATCCAGACCTTTCACCGGTTCTGTGCCAGTCCGTATATCCTCCGGGGCATCGCCCTTCTCGGTCAGGATATGGCAAAGCCATTTCTTGTCATCCCGGTCCGGGTAGTCGGTTCGCCGGTGGGCGGTCCCCCAACGGCTCTCCTTGCGCTCCAGTGAGGCCCGAGCCGAAAAATCGGCACACTGCACGATGTGGGCCACTTCATACAGTTTGGACAGGTCATGTCCATTGCGAACAACAATATGGTTTCGCAGCTCCTCGCGAAACCGGCCGGACCATTCCAGCCAACTGTTCAGCTTTAACTCGTTCTTGGGCGAAATCACATAATCGGAGATCAGCCGTCTCACCTTGTACTCCAGCTCCCGAACATCAATATCCCGATCAACGTCGGTGAAAAGCTGGTTGCGACGTTCCTCGACCGCTTGAACTTGACCGTCGTTTATTTTCACAGTCGGGTTGGACTTGATGAACGCCACGGCTTCCTCTGCGGCCACCTCACCGAATACAAAGGCCCCTGAAAGATGTTGCTTGGGCACGGATGCCGCATCTCCCGCCGCATAGAGCCCCGGGACGCCAGTTTCGGCTCTTTCATTCACATAGAGTCCCCCCATCCCATGTCCGCCGCATATCTGGGCCTCGGTGCGCCAAAGCTCGATGTCTCGTTTCCTGAAATCGATTCCCCGTCCCCTAAAAAACCGCTCCTGTACGGGGCGTTCGGTGGAAAAGAGGATCCCTTCGATCTCGTCGATCACTTCCGGTTTCAGATGGCGCAGTTGGATCCTCAAGGGACCCAGTCCCTTATCATAGGCATCATCCATACGGCTGAGATTGGCACACTCATTTTCCATGATGATGTTGTCCAGCATGTCCATGACCCGGCCTCCCCGGGTAACCGTGATGGCCAGCAGGGGCATGTTGGCGTCCTTGATGAGCATCATGCTTTTGGTAAACTCCATGCAGGTCAGCTTTGCGCCGGCTTGGAACCCCATGACATACCCATCGCCGCTGTTGCCCGGATAGTCGAATGTGCCGTAGAGGTAGCCTGAATTGGGCAGCGAGAAGCGGGCCTGACCGCCTGCGGTCAGGATGACGGCTTTGGCCCCGCAAACGACCAGTTCCCCGGAGCGCACGTTCAATCCAACGGCCCCTGAAATCCGGCCGTCGTCCAGAAGCAACTCGAGGCCCATGATCCGGTTCAACGCGACCGCGCCTTGCTCTTGCGCCTTTCGGGAGATGATGACCTTCAGGTCGGGTTCTTCCATGGCGGTTTGAAACTCCCCCTTAATATGATACTTTAGAGTTCTGAAGTTTCCGTTCGCGTCCACTGGAAAATGCACACCCCAGTGCTGGAGTTTCTTGAGCAACTCAAAAGATCGGGCGGCCAATCGATAGCTGGGCGCCAAATCCAACACCCCCTCGCAGCTCATGGAGACGGATTCTATATAAAGCTCCGGGGTTGTGAAATTCGGGATGGCAACTATATTCAGCGCATCCATCCCCCTTGCGATGGAACCGCTGTATTTGATATCTCCCTTTTCAAAGAAGATGATCTTCAACTCGGGATTGAGTTCTAGGGCACGGATCGCCGCCATGCAGCCGGCGCTTCCCCCGCCGATAATCAGCAGATCGGCATTTAGATATTTTGTTTCCATGCTTTATTCCCTTTTCCGATAATTGACAAATTCAGCGATTCTTGAATCAAGCAAAACCCCATGATATACCGGGGCCAATCCGGTTGCGCATCCGAGTTATTTCTGTTTTGCCTCGTCGCCTTTCAACTCCAGCCGCATCATCTTTTCCACCTCTTCGTCCAGGCTGTACATGATCTCCTTTTGAATCTGGACAAACTTGGGATGGGCCACATCGCGCGGCCTGGGGAGTTCGATCCTGAAGACGCCCTTGATATGAGAGGGTCTGAAAGAGAAGAGAAATATGGTGTCCGCCAGCATAAGCGCCTCTTCAACGCTATGGGTCACAAAGAGAACGGTCTTGTTCATCGATTCCCAGATGCGCACAAAATCTGCAATCATCCGCCGTTTCGTCTGTGCATCCAGCGCACCAAAGGGCTCATCCATCAACAGGACTTCCGGATCGTAGGCCAGGGCTCTGGCAATGGCCACACGCTGTTGCATGCCGCCCGACAGGGTGTGCGGGTAGTTGTTTTCAAAACCGCTTAGCCCGGTAATCTCGAGCAACTCCCGGCAGCGGCCTTTGCATTGCGCTTTGCTCGCGTTCTGAATCTCCAAACCGAAGGTGATATTCTGTTCCACGTTCAGCCAGGGGAAGAGGACATATTCCTGAAAGACGATGCCTCTGTCGGGACCGGGTTTGGTAACGGTGTGCCCGCTGATTTGAACTTCACCGGCCGTGGCCTTCTCAAAGCCGGCCACAATGTAGAGGAAGGTGGATTTCCCGCAGCCGGAAGGACCGATTAGTGCGGCAAATTCACCCTCGTGAACTTCCAAACTGATGTCCTGCAAGGCGGTGACGCCAGCGGTAAACGGCGTGGACGCAAAGCGTTTCTTGACATTCAGCGCCCTGATCTTGACGTTTTCTTGATCCATCACAGGCTCCTCGACATGCCCCATTTTTCAACAGTCTTGCGTTCCAGATGACCGAAAAAACCCTTCTCTATGATCAGGCCGAGAACAGCGATCATGGCAATGCCGCCATACATGGTCTCGGTGTCCATGAATGTCCTGGCCTCGAAAATCAGATATCCCAACCCGTAGCCGGTTGCCACGACCATTTCCGTGGCAACCAGGGCGCGCCACGCCCGTCCCAAGGCCAGCTTATGACCGGCAATGATGTAAGGCATGGCGCCGGGCAGGAGCACTTTCAGAAAAATGGTTCTCCGATCGGCGCCCATGATCTCAGCCGCCCAGATGTGTTTGAGCGTCATGCTCCTTACGCCGGCTGCGCTGTTATAGATGATGGGGAAAATAGAAGCGATCATGGTCACAAAGATGATGGTCGCGTTTCCCAGGCCCAGCCAGAGAATGACAACCGGCACCCAGGCTAAACTGGGAATCGGCATGATGAGGGTAATCAGCGGGTTGAAGAAACTAAACGCCCGCTTGTTGATGCCCATCAAGAGCCCCAGAATGGTACAGCTGGTGGCGGCGATCAGGTAGCCGGCCATGATCCTTGTAAAACTGATGAGCACGTGCCGCTCAAGAAAGAAACTGACACCCCCCACATCCGCAGGGCCTAGCAGGATCAAGGTATGTCTGATAATTTTCGTGGGCGGCGGAAGAAGGACCGGATTTACAAGCTCGAACCTGGAGATGATCTCCCAGCAGACCAGAACGGAAAAGACCGGAATAAGGAATGCCACCACTTCGTTGATGGTGTTCTTGACTGATTTTCCCATTTCACATACCTCTGTGCCGCTTCCTGGAGAATGAGGGGATGTTTTGGTAACGTTCAAAAGTGCTTACATGGGGAATGAACTCCGAACCTGTTCAAGGAGGCCATGACCTCGTGTGAGGCTCCTCCCGCAGAGCGGGAGGCATCAGATAACCCCCTCGAAGGGGGTATATGTAATCATTCGTTTTCAAATTCGAATGTCGAAACTCGAAATCCGAAA
>LJUC01000209.1 GCA_001303695.1 Phycisphaerae bacterium SM23_30 | reverse complement strand
AAGCCGCCGCAACGTCCAGGAAAAAGAACGTCAACAACGCCTCGAACAACTTTGGCAGGAGCTGGAAAAAGGCCAGATCCGTCACGGGGTGGTCCGCAGCATCGCCGACTATGGGGCCTTTGTCGATCTGGGCGGCGTCGATGGCCTGCTGCACGTCAGCGAGATGAGCTGGACCCGCGTCAAAAGCCCCAGAGAAATCCTCCAGGTAGGCCAGGATATCGACGTGGTGATCATCGAAATCGACAAAGAAAAAAAACGCCTTTCCTTGAGCTTGAAGCAGGCCGGCGGCGATCCGTGGACCTCCGTCGAACAGAAATACCCCGTGGGCTCCCGGCATAAGGTTCAAATCAGAAACCTCCAGGATTTCGGCGCCTTTGCCGAACTGGAGCCGGGCATGGAAGGCCTCATCCCCATCAGCGAGATGACCTGGGCCGGACGCATCCGCCATCCCCGCGACGTCATCGAAACCGGCGCCATGGTGGAAGTGGAAATATTAATGGTGGACCCGGATAAGCGGCGCATCTCGCTGAGCATGAAAAGGATCGAGGAAAATCCCTGGTCCGGCGCGGAGCAGAAATATCTAAAGGACCAGGTTTACCAGGGCCGGGTGGCTCAAGTGGCCCAGTTCGGCGCCTTTATTACCCTGGAGCCGGGCGTGGACGGCCTGGTGCATATCTCGGAATTGTCCGATCAGCATATTAAATCGCCTCGCGAAGCGGTCAACGTCGGCGACCAGGTAACGGTAAAGGTATTGAGCATCGACGCTCCCAGCCAGCGGATCTCCCTGACCATGAAGGGAATTGCCCCCACCCTCGAAGAAGAGCCGCCCCCGCCGGAAAAGAAAACCAAAAAACGCCCCCGCCGCGGCGGCCTCTCCAGCAAAGAAGCCAAAGACTGGCTTGACCTGGGAGAGTTGAAAATGTAATGGTTGAAAGGAAAAAGGTGCCGATATTTTTAGCACGATTATGTTCCTTTGGGGGCTGTCAGGGAGCGAATTTCGAGCGCCTATCCTTTCAAAAATCCGACCTCCGCCTTTATCTTACTTATGCTCGGCATGTAGGATGGGACTTTGCCCCATGCGTTAATCTTAGATACCGGACTTGGGCAAAACTTTAGTTAGATATTTAAGCAATCAACTTTAATATGACGATATGACTAAAGTAAATATAAATTGTTAGCTGGAGGCTAATGTTGTTAGCAAGGAGGCTAATCCCATGAAAAGCATTAAAAATCCCCCCCTCATCCCATCCTGCCACCAACCCGGCGCCCTCCAATTGGAGGCCCTGGAGCGGCGTCTTTTGCTCTCGGCGGTGCTGACCGGCATCGAAACCGACGGCGATGAGTATGAAATCCGTATCCTCGGAGCCGGCGCCATCCTGGACGGCTCGCTGGAGAACCTAACCGTTTCCGGCACCAATATGAACAGCATACTGCAGGTGACCGTCAAAACCCCCGTCGCCGACGGCTTGCTGGAAGTGGGCCAGGTCGATACCGGCGGCTCGAACCTGGGACGCCTGTGGGTGCAGGGCGACCTGGGTGCCCTGATGGTGGGCCGAATTAGCCGCATAAAGGTTGATACGCTCGGCGCCGCCGCCGAGGCCAGCCATTTATTCAACATCGCCGGTGACGCCGGCGATATATTAGTCCCCGGCGGCGTCAGCGACGCCGCGGTGACCGTCTCCGGCAGCCTGAGAAAACTACAAGTAGGCCGACCCTACGATGGTTCCAGCAACATCAGCAATAGCAGCTTCAGCGTCTGGGGCAATTTGGATTACATACGCTTAAGGCAATCCCTCACCGCTGATTCCACTATCAGCGTACACGGCGATGTGTTAAAAATTGATATTGATAAATCCGTCACCAGCAGCGCTATCGACGTGGACGGTAATGTCGAAAAAATAATTGTCGATGGGGGAATTAGAAACAACTGCAGCATCTCGGTCGCCGGCGACGTCTTCTTCTTCAAGGCGGTAAAAACAGTCAGCGATACTAACATCAACATCGATGGAACCTTAACGCTGGGCAAATTCCGCACCGACATCCAGAATTCCACTCTTTTATGCGACGCCGTCGATCAGTTGCTGGTCAAAGACGATCTCAATGATACGCAAATCGGCATCGCCGGTGATTTAAATTATCTCAAGGCCAACGACAGCCAGGGACTTACCCTCCGCGTCGGCGGCACTTTGAACAGGGCTAAAATCGTGCGCGACCTGGATGAAGCCTTGCTGGCGGTGCTGGACGGGATAGGCTCCGTCAAAGTGGGCCAGGACCTCTACCGCAGTACGATTGTCGGCGGGATAGATATCGGGGCCGATTTTACCCTCGACCCCGCCCCCGGAGGCGACGACATCGAATGGGGCAATATCGAAATCAAAAAAGTTAAAATCGGCGGAGATATGATCGACAGCAGCATCGCCGCCGGCGTCAGCCCCCGGGGGCCCTTTTTCGGCGACGGCGATGATGAGCCTGCCGCCGACAACACCGGCACCGCCCGAATCCATCGAATAATTGTAAAAGGTGATATCAGCAGCACCAATCTGCCCGGAGAATCCTATGCCATCACCGCCGGCGACCTTATCGACCTGGTCCGCAGTAATAGATTGCCCTTTAACGGAACCGCCGGCGTCGTGCTGCAGTTATTCTAAGAACCAACCAAAAATATAAAATTAATGCCGTAATAAACCCGAGCATGCCGCCGTAAAATAAGCCACGCCTACCCTTCCCTAGCCGTGTTGACCGTGCGCTTCCCTTGGGCCGCCCAAATAAAGTTAAAAAGTTTAATCTTTACTCAGCCAGGCGAATATAATAGTATAGTCCTTTATTGAGCAGCCAAAAACCACGGGAAAGGCCCTCAAATAACCGACATTATATTATTGGTTATGCTGGAATCTGTATCTCTACGGATATTTCAACACAAACCCTGCAATAATAAGGATTTATGACTTTTCAGGCGTTATACGTGATTTACTCCTCGAAAATAGCTGGTCTCCACAGGGTAATTTAAGGAAATCGAATGCGTAACAAACATAGCTATAATTTTGCTGTTCGGCTGGTTTTATTGATTATGGGGCTGTCACTGCTGGGGTTGCTTATATGGAACGACCGCAAGGGCTTAGCTCCGGCCGTCTCCGCCGAAGATACCGCTTCTCAAAAAACTCAGTTAGCGGTAAACAACCAGCAGCTCGCCTTGCGGGCGGCGGCCCAGTCTATCTCCCGCGGGTATTTCGAGGGAGCAAGGATCAGTCTGGCCTCTCTGGATCCCAAAGCCGCTCAGAATGAAACCGCCCTGCTGCTTTCGGAGATGCTCTCCCGGTACGACCGCATCACCCGCCAAACAAAACAGGCCCAGCAGGATGCCTATAATGAATATCTCGAAAAAATCAAAGAGCAAACCCAAACCGCCCAATGGCGCGAACAAATGCTCCAGGCCAGTGAAGCCTTCGATCTCAACCACCCCCGGAAAGAGGATGAGGAAGCCCGGCTCCGGCAACAGATCCAGGATCATTGGCTCCGGGCTTTGGCCTATCTGACCTCTTCCCACGAACTGGCCCAACGCGTCGGCATGGAAGAAACCATCGCCGCGCACCTCCGCCAAATGATCGTGAACCGCTCTCTTAACATCGCCCGCCTCTACGAACAGCAAAAAAATTGGAATGAGGCCTTCGCTCGGGTTTATTATCAATTGACTTTTCTGGATAAACAGAACCGGCAATATAAAAAAGAAAGCGAACGTCTGCTCCGCATGGCCCTGCTGGAGAACCTGTACATCCCCGATCCCAACGAGGATACCCTCCCCTGGCAGGAGAAACGCCGAGATATATCCTTCAATATCTTCTCCCTGGCCCTTAAAAATATTGACCTGCAGTATGTGGAAGAACCCGATTTCAAAGAAATTTCCGCCGGCGCCTTGCGCTACTGTTTGTACCTCGCCCAATCCGAAAAGTTGCCCCGGACTTTCGATACCCTTAAAGATTCCGACGCCCTGCAAAAATACCGCGACGCCTTGGAGCAGATGTTGAAGCGCAACGAAAAGCAGCCGCCGGAATATTTTAACTACGAGCAGGTGTTGAATCTTTTAAGTGCCGTGCTGAAGATCAGCAGCGAGACGGTTAAGCTGCCCGACGAAGTGATTATCGCCGAATTTGCCGAGGGGGCCTTTTCCGCCCTGGACGGCTATACCTACGCCATCTGGCCCGCCGACGTCGCCAACGTCCGCAAGGACATCACCAACGAATTCAGCGGCATCGGCGTGCTCATCAGTAAGGGCACCGGCCGGCTCAGAATCGAAACCCTCCTGGAGGATTCCCCCGCCGCCCGCGCCGGCCTCGATGCCGGCGACATCATCGTCGCCATCGACGACAGAAAAACCGCCAACATGAACATCGATATGGCCGTCCGACGCATCACCGGAAAAGCCGGCACCGATGTGGTCTTAACTATCGAGCGGGAAGATTTTGAAGACCTCCGCGATTTTACCATCACCCGCCAGCACATCGTCGTTAAAACCGTCAAAGGGCTCTATCGCGATCCCCAGGGACAATGGCAGTATTATCTCGATCCCGACCGGCGCCTGGCCTACATAAGGCTCACCAGCTTCGCCGAAGAAACCACCGAAAGGCTCAGGCAAACCCTCAACCAGCTCAAAAAACAAAACCTCCGGGGCCTGGTCCTGGATCTCCGCGACAACAACGGCGGCTACCTAAGCACCGCCATCGAGGTCGCCGATTGTTTCATCACCTCCGGCGTCATCGTCAGCACCCGCGTCCGCGGGGGCCTGGCGGCAATGTCCGACGAGGCCCATAGCGAAAACACCTTCGACGACAAATTGCCGCTGGTGATCTTGGTCAACGCCGCCTCCGCCAGCGCCTCGGAGATCGTCTCCGGGGCCCTCAAAGACCATGGCCGCGCCCTGATCGTCGGCGCCCGCACCTTCGGCAAGGGCAACGTCCAGACCATCTCCCCATTGCGCCCCTCCGAGGCGGAATTAAAAAATACCGTCGCCTATTACTACCTGCCCAGCGGCCGACGCGTCCACAAAGACCCTAAAGATCCCGCTAATAAAGACTACGGCGTCGAGCCCGACGTCGAACTCGAACTCACCGCCCTGCAAAACCAGCAGATCCTGCTCGTCAGACGGGAAGCCGAAACCCTCCATCAAACCGAAGGCCCCGCCGCCGCCCAAAAATGGAAAACCTACTCCGCCCAAGAGGTCCTCGACAGCGACCCCCAATTAACCCTTGCCTTCTTGTGCCTTAAGGCCAAACTCATCGCCGAATCCTTCAACACCCCCTACCCCCAAAAACTCGTCCAACGCCAAAACACCCCCGCCGAAAAATAAAAAAACAATTTTTTCTTTTCCAAGTATGCCTGACTTCAATTTTGTAGGAGTCATTTACACTATCGCACCTGTCCCCTCAGTCCCTCGCGGAAAATGAACGGATAATCGCCGTTTACTATATTTTACGATGCTCATCGACCGGCCCCCGGGGTAACGCAACGGACGTCCCCCCCATCAAAAAAATGCCAAAACCGCTCGCAAATCCTTGCTCTTCACAGAATATTATTATATCATGGAGCCGTTTATACTGTAAAAGTATTGTACTTAACCGCCTTCGTCGGGACTTTATTAGCCCCCGATGTAAAATCGGGGGGCAACCTGTATATGTGAAATTGATTAAGATTTACCCCCTCATTTTACATGAGGGGCTATTTGAGTTATCCACAAATACAAATTACTATACCATCCAGTTAAAATATTAACTAATTCAGGAGGCACAGCAAATGATTACCCCAAAAAGAATCTTTAGGAGCATATGTGTGGGTGTGGTCCTGGCGACTATTTTGTCGGGCTCTCTGATAGCCCAACCCCTTCAGACCGCCGGCGAAAAGGCGAATTTCGAAGTTTATACCAGCTACGAAGAGATGATGGAGTATCTCCAGGAGGTGCAGGCCGGCTCCACCGAAATGCTGCTCGGCAGTTATGGAAAAACCCTCGAAGGACGCGACCAGCCCTACATGATCTTCAGCCGGCCCCTCATCACCAAACCCGCCGAGGCCCTCGCCTCCGGCAAACCCATCGTCCTGATAGCCTCCAATATCCACGGCAATGAAAGAACCATCCGGGAATCGGTCCTGATCCTCATCCGCCAACTGGCCGCTCCCGGCTCCGATATGAACAAGCTCCTCGACGACCTGGTCATCCTGGTCGTCCCCTCGATCAATCCCGACGGCTTTGTACGCAACACCCGCGGCAACGCCCTCGGCTTGGACCTCAACCGCGACTACATCAAGCTCGAACAGCCTACCCTGCAAAACTTCGTCCGGAACATCCTCCAGCCCTGGTGCCCCCACGTATTCCTCGAAGGCCACAACGGCGGCGCCTTTCCTTACAACGTCACCTATCAGGGACCCACCCATGCCGCCTCCGACCCGCGCATCACCGAACTGTGCGACCGGGAAATATTACCCTTCGTCAAGGCCGAACTCAAAGCCAACAACTTCAGAGGCTGGTACTATGGTTCCGCCCGCGGCGATGATCGAAAAGTATGGAGCGCCGCCCCCTTCGAACCCCGCTTCAGCTATAATTACGCCGGCCTTATCAATTGCATCGGCATACTATACGAATCCCCCGGCCAGAGTCGCTCCGACGGCGCCCTCAGCGGCCTGGTCGCCTGCCGCGCCCTGGTCAAATACTGCGCCCAAAACCCCGAAAAAATTAAAAGGGTCATCGCCCAGGCCAACCAGCAAACCATCGAACTGGGACAGCAGCCTCAAGGTGAATTTCCCGTCCGGATGGAAATCGGCCCCAGAGATTACAAGGTCTCCTACGAAGTCGGCGAAGGACAGGGCGAAGACCGAAAAATCGTCACGATCACCGATGCCGAGATCTTGCTCGAACCGATCCCCACCAAGACCAGGCCCCGACCCTACGCTTATCTCCTCGAAAAACGTGCCGCCCGCGCCGTCCAAATGCTCCGCCGCCATAACGTCACCGTCGAAGTCCTGCAGGAAGATACCGAAATCGACGTCGAAGCCTACCTGATGACCGGCATCGAACACCGGGCCCAGTACGACCATCCCGCCTCCGTAACGGTAACCTGC
>LJUC01000208.1 GCA_001303695.1 Phycisphaerae bacterium SM23_30 | reverse complement strand
CCCTGGCGGTTCGGCAAGCCGCTGCCCTTGGGACCGGTGCATTTGGTCTGGGTGGACTTGGCAGTGGTGGGAGCACTTACCTTGCTGATGTACTCAGTGGATATGTTTTATGTGGAATTGCCGGCAATTACTTTTCTTTTGGGATTTATATTTTGTCATTTGTTAGCCTTTATTCTTACCAGGCAGTTTGTGTTTTTCGTAGTATTGCTTTTCGCGGCGCCTCTGACATCTTATCCCTTTATGGATTTAAAAATTGCCCTGGCGGTGCTGGCGGGGTTGTATGGTTGGAGTCTTTTGGGGCTGCAAAAGTATCTCAAAGGATTTCCCTGGGAGACGCGCTTTTGGCAAGCGGATTGGGGGCGGGAACAGTTGACGTATTATATAAAGAACGGCTTGATCGGTTGGCCGCACGGGAAGCTGAATACGGTTGAACATGAGTTAAGCATCTCTTTGAGAAGAGCGGCGGTGATCAGCGGGCTGTGTACTTGGTGGGTGTACGTTTTTATCTGGTTTTTCAACGAACCGAACATGTATGCTTCTTTTCTATTTTGTGGTGGATCAGGTTGTGCGCTTTTTCGAATCCTGGCCTATACATATCCTTATTGGCAACCGATAAGTTTTTTAGGGCGAATCTTTACCTTTCGATGGATTATCCCCCGTTATGACAAGATATTTCTGGCGCCCTTGATTATCATTTCTACGGCGATTTCCCCCTTTTTATTATTCGGCCGATCTTGTGTGGGGATAAATGGCTTGATGTTGGCAACCATTTTTTTGGTGATTCTCTTAACATTCATCTTACCGCCGAGTTTAAAAAGTTGGCGCTTAACGGGGCATTATCGGTTGTTAGGAGGGCAAAGAGGCAAATAAGTATTGTTTTGGAAATCGGCCCCTCTGATGACAAGTCGGTTTGATGACAACTAACGGTCGGGGCTGGTTGAGAATAAAGTTCCGAACGGATAAGAGCGGGGAGCACTTGACGCTGAATATGTGATATTCTAAATTGTCGTGATTAAGATCATAGTTTTTTACGTAAATAGGAATGTGTAAATATGAACGAAGTGAAAAATATTTTATTGGCGGGGAGGCTGAAAGAGGAGGTAGCGGAGTGGTTGGAGGGTAAGAGGATGGGGTTTGAGTTTCGCCTGCGGGAGTATAAGGAGGTGACGGTGGGTGATATTGGGTGGGCGGATGTATATATAGCGTTTTATCCGCCGAAGGGGGTAAGTCTGGCGGGCGTGAAGTGGGTGCACGCGTTGGGTGCTGGGGTGGATTTCTTTATTTTTCGCCAGGATTGGCCCAAAGAAACCCTGCTGACGCGGACAAAGGGCGATTTCGGGAATCGTATCGGGGAGTATTGTGTGGCGCGGGCGCTGGCGGTGACACAGAATCTGGTGGAGCTATGGGAGGCCCAGTGGCGCCATGAATGGTACAGGAAAGAAGCGGGGCTGCTGAGGGGCAGTCAGGTGGCGATTGTGGGAACGGGGGAGGTCGGCAGGGGGATAGCGGCGAAATTCAAGGCGCTGGGCTGCCCGGTGGAAGGGATCTCGATAAGCGGCAAGGCAGTTAAGCCCTTTGACAGGGTTTTTGGCCGAGATGAAATAGCAGAGCCTTTGAAAAAGGCGGAATGGATAGTTTTGGCAGTGCCTTTGACGGAAGAGTCCTATATGATGTTCAATGAAAGTTTATTGGAGAACTGCCGGGGGGCGTATCTGATCAATATCGCCCGGGGGGAGGTGGTGGATGAGGATGCATTGGTGGAGGCATTGGATTCGGGGAGGTTATGGGGTGCGGCGTTGGATGTATTTGTGGAGGAGCCGCTGCCGGCGGAATCGCCGCTGTGGGAGATGCCCAATGTGTTAATTTCGCCCCATATAGCGGCTATCACCTCGGCGGAGGAGGCAGGTGAGAGTTTTTTAGCATGTCTGGCAGAGCTCCAGAAAGGACAAAGACCGAAATTGGCGGTGGATTCGGAGAAGGGGTATTAGAAGTTTTTCAGCAGGGCAAGCAAGCCCTAAATAATTGAAATTAAAGATCTTGTACCTTTTTTGGAAAATACCATCCCCAAGCCCTATCAGCCATGAGGCTGCCACCCACAAGTAATTACTGTTATAATTGTGGTTATAATGCAGTTTACCAAGGGATGAATCTGAAGATATTGGGGACGTAATCCGTCTTCCACCCCCAGAGGTTGTACCAGGCGGCCCAGAAGGAGAGGATAATGATGGGGATGAAGATATAGATGGCCCATCGACGCAAATAAATGCAGATGAAAATGCCGGCAACAGCCTTACCGACAAAGCTGATGAGGGGGCCGAGGATGGGACCGAAGATTTTGGCGGCCAACCATATTCCCAGATGAATTTCACTATCAATATCACCATAAAGCATGAAATGACAGGTGCTCAGGGCATCAGAAAGCAAGGCGATGATAAAAAGGATAATAACCCAGCGGTAGGCGTTCCAGAAGCCAGGCACATTGCGTCGGTATCTTTCGATAATCTTCTTATAGGAAAAGGTCATTATTCCTCTTTGACAAAAATCACCATTGACTAGTCGGCGGAGTCTCAGGCAGATTGTTAAAATTTATCCCCTCTATTCTATTTCAAACAACATTTTTTTAAAAATTTCGTTTGGAGATTATCTTAGAGTCAAGCAGAATCAAGCAAAATCATAAATGATAAAATGATACGAAACGATCGTCTTAAACAGCAGGTCGATTTTATCACTCTTAAGTGTTTTTATGACAGATATTTAGGGTAATATTTCTCGGATGGAATAAGTATTTTAAATCAATGGTCAATCCTCAGTATTTAATATGGATTTTTAATAATGACCGATAAATGTTAAGAGCCAATAATAATTGAGGCATCAATTTTAAAAATTTTTTTTAATCAACAAAAATAGTTATTTAGGTATTTGTAATATAATTTACCCAACATATTGTATTAGTAATACATTCCCATAGAAATTGTTGGAATTAGATAATTGTAAGTCGCGGATTTTTTATTTTGCAAGTGTGGGGCTTTGTGGTAGATTTTGGGAAAGAGTGGTAAATGGATCAACTCATAAGTATCTGAGAGTTGGCGAGCCATGCTGATCTTAACCGGTGAATACGAATTGACGCTTGATGAGAAAAATCGCTTGTCGATACCTGCGCGTCTGCGAGAGCAGATACCGGAAGGAGAGATTGACAAGGGATTTTACCTGACGATGGGCGTCAATCGGATCATGAGCTTATACCCGGACAGTTACTATCAACGCATCGCCCTTGCCGTGGCGCCAGGGAAGGCAGCCCCAGATGAGTCGTTGATCTTCGAGCGGATCAACTACGCACTGGCCGGCAGGGTTGAGCTGGATCGGCAAGGACGAGTGCTTTTGCCGGAGAAAGCGATTCGTCGGGCCGGTCTCAAGGAGCGAGCGACGCTGATAGGGGTGCGAGATCACCTGGAGCTTTGGGATCCTGAGAAGTGGGAGCGGTATATGCAGGATCACCTGGGAAACCACGAACAGATGCTCTTGATGATGCGGGCGGAGGCAATGCGACAGGATCAAGAGATGACTACAGGATACCAACAGGAGGCAGCAGTGCGTCGAGAGCAGGAGCCGGCAGATAGATAGGAGTTGGAAGAGGACCAAAGAGCCTATCCCCAGCGTACCATCGGAGAAAACCGGGTTTGAGGTGAGTTTTCTGGTTACCTTAACATTCGAGAAACAGACACGATGATTGGAGGCGCTAAATGCTTTGCTATGAAGACCCCTGGAAGGAAAAGATGGGAGATGGTGTATCAATTAAGGAGCTTCAGGAGGCCTTACGGACGGGAAAAGATGGGGAGAATATGATAAAAGATAAAGATTTCCTTAAGAAACTTTTTGTATTGGAGGAGCGTTTGACACGGGTCAAAAGCAGGGGTGGGGCGTATAGCGTGATTGAGTTCTCTCCCGATATTCAGATGATATTAGACGGTCGCAACAGCAACTTGCAGAGTGAAAGCATCGTCAGCTAACTTCTTTTGGGAGTGGAGGTTACGGTATTGGCCCAGCCGGCCATGGTTCATTTTCCGGTACTATTGGAGGATCTGCAGAAACGGCTGAAATATCGCCGGGACGCCACCTTGGCGGATACGACCGTCGGTCAAGGGGGACATGCGTTAGGATTAGCAGAAAAGCTCAGCGAACAGGGAAGGCTGATCGGATTAGACGTGGATACCGAGAGCCTCGCCGCGGCCGGCAAGCGGTTGGGGCAATTGTGTTGCCGAGTTGATTTGATACGGGAAAACTTCAGCCGGCTGGATGAGGCATTGAATGGATTAGGCTTAGCACGAGTAGATGTGATTTTGGCGGACCTGGGATTGAATTCGGCCCAGTTGGCGCAAGCGGAACGAGGTTTTAGTTTTCAAGCGGACGGCCCTTTGGACATGAGATTCGATGACCGTCTGGAGAGTACAGGAGGTGAACTAGTCAACAAACTGCCGGAAGCTAAGCTAGCGGAACTAATATGGCGATACGGTGAGGAACGTCATAACCGGCGCATCGCGCGGGCGATAGTAGCGGCCCGACGGGGAAAACCCCTGGAAAGAACGTTACAACTGGCAGCGGTGATAAACAAGGCATTAGGGATCACCGACAAAGGCAGAAAAAGCAAGATTCATCCGGCGACGCGGACGTTTCAGGCCCTCCGGATAGCCGTAAACGATGAGCTTGGCAATCTGGATCGGCTGCTGAAGATAAGTCCGAGGCTGCTGAACAAAGACGGCCAGGTAGCCATAATCAGCTACCATAGTCTGGAAGACCGACTGGTTAAACAAAATTTCAGGGAGTATCAAAAAGAAGGCGTTTTCGAGGTCCTGACGCCCAAGCCGATCAGGGCCGGCGAAAAAGAAAGGAGTCAAAATCCACGGAGCCGTAGCGCAAAGTTGAGAATGGCGATAAGAATATAAAACTAGTTTTAACAGGGATTTATGGGAATGATCCCAAAAGATGATTGATCTTCATTAAGCGAATTCAGGTAAAATAGCCTTTTGGCATATTTTTTAATATATCGTAGTTTGAAACCGCCGGGAAAAAACGATAACTCTTTTATTTTCAGAGGTTTGCGGTCATTATTAAAGAATTTAAGCAGGAGGCGTGATGGTGAGCAAGGAAGCAAAAATCGGATTATTGTTGGGATTAGTATTCATAGTGGCGATAGCGGTAGTACTGCGTGGAGTACATCAAAATACCACAAGCGAGCTGGGGCAGTTGGCGGCGAATGGGGATATTGAAGCCGCCGCCAGTGAGGCGACCTTAGATGCTCTGGACATACCGGAAGCTGCGCAACAATTGACTGATACTCGGATTTCGGCCTCTGGCGGCGATGTAGAATCCACCGGAGGCGAAGCCAAGCCGATCAAGGAGGGAGAGGAAAAAAAGGACCTTCAAGAAGAAGTTAAGGAGGGGCCGTTGTGGCCCCAGGGCCGGACGCGTTACGTGGAAGATTTGTTTGGAAACAGTCGGTCAACAAGGGAAGAGAAACCCATCGCCAGAATAGGCGAACAAGAACTCCATGAGAAAGTGGGAGAATATATAGTGCAGGACGGAGATAATCTCTGGACCATCGCCAGAGATCAGTTGGGCGACGCCAATCGATTTAAGGAGATTCAAGAAGTTAATCACCTTTCTGACAATGAGGTATTGAAACTAGCGATAGGCCGCAAGTTAAAGCTGCCGTCTGCGATCGGCAACAAAGGTTCTTTGGGGACGAGGGGAAGCAGCAATAACCATATTACTCCGGAACCAGGGCAAAGAATCTATATAGTCCAGGACGGAGATAATCTCTGGACCATCGCCCGAGAGCAGTTGGGAGACGCCAAGCGTTTTAAGGAGATTCAGGAGCTTAATAACCTTTCGGACAATGAGATACTGAAGATAGGCCGGAAGTTGAAGCTGCCGGCGAAGTGAGATAATCTGCGTGAGGTAAAGCCCTGCCTCATATAGGGAAGGGATTTATCGTTACATGGATTCGAGATTCTTCGGTGAGCTCAAAACGACACGTTTTTAATAATAAAAAATTGTAGAGGAAAGAAACTCCCGGCATTAAGCCGGAGGCTGAATATTTTAGATTTTCAGTTATTAGCAGAATGAGATGATAGACGCGAAGCGGATAGGGTATCTATTGGGATTGGCGCTATTGATGGGGCTGGCGTTGGTGCATCTGCGGACATCTCATATTCAGGCGGTTTATGAGGCGACGTGTCTGCGGGAACAGCAGCAGCAACTCCGACAGGATTTGTGGCAACAACAGGCCCTGCTGAGCGCCCGGATGGAATCGCCGCAACGGGTAAAGCAGCGGGTGGCGGAGCTGGGATTGCCGTTGGCGGCGCCGGGGGAAGTCAAGAAATGAAACCGCAGACGGACGCAGATAAAGAAAAGGTATAAGGAGGAAAGCATAGGGGATAAGTTTTTTTTGTCGCGGCGCGACGCTGTTTTTTTATTATTTGAGACTGATTACGACGGATTTTCACCGATACATATTAGAATTAGCGTAGATATAATCATCATAAAAAAGCCTCGCCTATGCGGTGCAAGGGTATGGCACCTGAAAAAATAAAATGGTTCAATAGCAGGTTGAAGTGGAAAGCGTTAAGTAAGGAGCGTCGCGAATGGCGGGGCGGTCAGGTATTTCTGGGATTATTGGTGGTGGGTTTGGGAGTGGTTTTGGGGCGGTGCTGGCAGCTGCAATATACCGAGGCGGTTGAGCACCAGGAGCGGGTGAAGCATCAACAACTCAAGATTATCCCACAAAGCGCCCGGCGGGGTTCCATCGTGGATCGGCAAGGGCGTTATCTGGCGATGAGCACGCGGGCGGATTCGGTGCGGGTGGACCCATATCTGCTGAAAGATTTTCAGGACACGGCCGGGAAGCTGGCAGGGGCTTTGGGGCTGGATGAAGAGGAACTATACGGCAAGCTACAGGAGCGTCGGGATAAGCGGTTCATGTGGGTGAAGCGATTTATTAACCCAGCCGAAGCGGAAAAGGTGCGGGAATTAGAGATCAGAGGGGTGGTTCTGGAACGGGAATATCAGCGTCAATATCCTATGGGTCAGTTGGCGGCGCACGTAATAGGATACACCACTATTGACGGGGATGGTCTGGAAGGAGTGGAGGCCGGCTATGACGAATACCTGAGAGGACAAGCGGGTCAATGGCACCTGAGCAGCGACGCCCTTCGTCGCCCGATCGGATCACAGGAGGAATTCCAACCGGCAAAAGACGGTAGTATTGTGGTTTTGAGTATAGATTCGGTGATTCAGAGCTGCGTGGAAGAACAACTGGAATCGACGGTAGAGAAATTTAGGGCATCCGGAGCAACGGGGATCGTGATGGACCCGGTGACGGGGGAAGTATGGGCGATGGCCAACTGGCCGACGTTCGATCCAAAGACGGCGCGGCAAAGCCCGGCGGAGCTGAAGCGGAATCGGGCGCTGACGGACAAATATGAGCCGGGCAGTACGTTTAAGCCGTTCACGCTGGCGGCGGCGCTGGAAGGCGGACATGTAGCAGTCGGTGAGACGATATTCTGCCATAACGGTAATTACGCGGGCAAAGGATTCGGTAAGATCGGCGAATACGGCAACCACGGGTGGGGTAATCTGACGGCAGGGGAGATAATTGTGTATTCAAGCAATATCGGGGCGGCGAAGATCGCGCAAAAGATAGGCAAGAAAAACTTTTTTCAGATGGTCGAGAAATTTGGCTTCGGTCGGCGGACGGGTATCGATCTAGCCGGCGAAGTTGCCGGCACTGTGCGCCCCTTGAGCCAATGGGATCGGGGTCAGTATGACCTGACGCGGGCGGCGTTCGGGCAAGGGCCGATCGTTGAAAGGGATACTTTCCCCTAAAGGAGAAGTTGTGCGTGATTTCGGGGCGGAAGCGGCCAGCGCCAAGTTAAGATCGGAACGGGTGATATCACCGGAGGTTTCCCGGGCGATGGTGGACGAGGTGCTGACCGCGGTGGTGGAGCGAGAGTCCGGATCGGCCCATAACGCTTATCTGGAGGACTATACGGTATTCGGCAAAACAGGCACCGCCAACATGATCAAAGAAGACGGCAGGGGATATGCCGAAGATAAATACCTGAGTTCATTCATCGCGGGGGCGCCGGCGGATAATCCGCGGATCTGTGTGTTGGTGATGGTGCGGGAGCCGGACGTGTCTCTGGGATTAGGCTATACAGGGGGGATGGTGTCGGCGCCGGCAGTGGGTGAGATTATTCGACAGAGCCTAGCCTACTTGGACGTGCCGCCGAGCAAGGATTAAATTCTTTGGCTTTGGTTGAAGGACAAATCGAAAGATATGGACCTTTCGTCACGATGATTTGATCAGGTTTTTAATTTTGAGGGCGAGTTTTTCCATAAAGCCGGCGGGGTATTCGCCGGCGGGCCACCGGTCGAAGACTCCGTCGCCGGTGCGGCGAGGGATAATGTGAAAATGGAGATGCTCGACCAGCTGGCCGGAGCAGCGGCCGTTGTTGTTCAGGATATTATAACCTTCGGCCTCGACGGCGGAAACGACGGCTCGAGCAATTTTTCCCATATGGCGCGCCAGTTCAGCCGCAAGTTCGGCAGGACACTGATCGAAGCGATTAAAATGCTGTTTGGGCATGACAAGACAATGCCCCTGGCTGACCGGGTTTATATCCAAAAAAGCCAGGATCTGATCGTTTTGATAAACCTTACTGCAAGA
This sequence comes from Phycisphaerae bacterium SM23_30, assembly GCA_001303695.1. Lineage (GTDB taxonomy): Bacteria > Planctomycetota > Phycisphaerae > Sedimentisphaerales > SM23-30 > SM23-30. The sequence continues at coordinate 299 of LJUC01000208.1, read as the reverse complement.
GATCTCCCCGGCGACAATTCGGCAAAAAATGCAATCCTCAGGCATGGCAGACTCCCGGTTCTCAATGACAAACAAAAAAATAAAAATGGAAAAATAACTTAAAACTTAAAAAGTTAAACGATAAAAACAAACTGTGCTTAGGAATTATATACCGTTAATGGTAATGTTTTAATATTATTCGTTATTACCCGGATTTTTCTTCATTCTCCGGTGTTTTTTCCTCAGTTAGGCGGGGGGCATCGGATTTATTATCAGCATCATCGGCATCCCGGTCCCTACCGTCAGGGATTTCAGTTTTC
>LJUC01000207.1 GCA_001303695.1 Phycisphaerae bacterium SM23_30 | reverse complement strand
ATAGCTCTCAATGTGGACATCTCCGAACTAAACTGGGGTGATTATTATTGTGAGCTAATTATTTCCGATCCCTGCGCCTTAAACAGCCCTCAAATGGTAAATATTTCACTCCATGTTATAGGCCCCATCATTGAACTATCTGAAACCGAGTTTGAATTTACAGCTCCCATTTACGATCCCAACACCTTTGATGAGGTTCTTATAATTCGCAATATAGGCGGCGGCACCCTTAATTGGCAAATTTCTCACGATAGCAATTGGTTAAAAGCAGAACCCTCCAGCGGCAGTCTGACCCGAAGCGATCCGGAAGAAATGATTACTCTCAACGTTGATAAATCCGGCCTGAATATAGGATTTTATAACTGTAGATTGACTATTTCTGATCCTTGTGCGCTGAATAGTCCCCAGTATGTAGCGATTCAGTTACATGTATGTATTCCGGGAAACAAGTATGTACCCTCTGAATTTCTGACTATCCAGGCGGCTATCAACGCGGCGGGAGATGGAGATATAATCACCGTCGCCGATGGTATTTATACCGGCCCCGGCAATCGAAAAATCGATTTCAAAAATAAAGCCGTCACCGTCCGCTCGGCCGTCGGTCCGCAAAATTGCATTATCGATCTTCAGGGCCACCATGGATTTTATTTCCAAAGCGGTGAAGAACCCAACTCCGTCTTGGATGGATTTACTATTACCAACGGATTCAGTTCTTATGGAAGTGGAATCTGTATCAAAGACAGCAGCCCCACCATTCGCAACTGCATAATAACCGGCAATCAGGCGGGAATTTGCGGAGGGTTATACGGCTCTAATAGCAGTCCAAAAATCATCTCTTGTACGTTCAGCAATAACACCGCCGATTACGGCAGCGGCGCCTCCTTCTATTTCGGACGTCCGGAATTACTTAATTGCACCTTCAACGAAAACCAGGCAACCGACAGCGGCGGTGGTTTGTACCTCTGTGACAGCGACGCCGTGATCCTACTATGTACTTTTAATAATAATACCGCTAATTACGGCGGCGGTACCTTATTTAGTATCAGCGCCCCGACTATCTTCGATTGCCATTTTATTAGTAATCAGGCGAATACCAGCGGTGGAGGATTATATTCTTTTAGTAGCGACCCGATAATTTCTCACTGCACCATTAGCGATAATAGTGCAAATTATGGCGGGGGCAGCTTATCATATAATAGTAGTTTTTGGATCTTTAATTCTCTTTTCCACAGTAACCAGGCGACGAAGAATGGCGGGGCCCTATATAATGAAGAAAATAATCTTTATATGTTTAACTGCACGTTTTCAAAAAATATCGCGGCTAATGGATTGGCTTTAGCTTGCGACTCTCTTGGTGGAAATCCAAGCCGACATGAAATATCTAACTGCATCATCTGGGACGGCGGTAACGAAATATGGAATAACGACGGCTCTATGTTTTCAATCACTTATAGTGACGTGCAGGGCGGTTGGTTGGACCTGGGCAATATTGATATTGATCCATGTTTTGTGGATGTCGCTAATAACGATTATCATTTGCAATCTCACGGCTGGAGATGGGACGCGAATATGGAAAGATGGACCTGGGATTACGTAACCAGCCGCTGTATTGATGCGGGTAATCCAGGCTCTCTATTGGGGGGTGAATTTCTAACCCTGCCGGAGGACCCCGCCAACAAATGGGGCAAGAATCTTCGCGTTAATATGGGCGTTTATGGCGGCACCGCCCAGGCTAGCATCGCCCCTATCGGCTGGTCCTTAAGGGCGGATTTGAACAATGACGGAACCGTCAACCTGCTCGATTATGCCCATCAGCTACAAGATTGGTATAAAAAGGAATCAGCACTGCCCGGCGACCTCAACCGTGACGGAAGCGTTGCCTTTCTAGATTTATATCTGCTTATACTGGATTGGCTGACCCATACTACCTGGTGTAAGTAATCTCTCAGGCGGACAGGTCTATGTGGTCGTCGGGGGTGGATTTCTCTTCTGATGCGCTGGTCGGCTCGGAAGTTTTCGCCTGGGGATTGTAGATTTTTCCGGGCGTGTTCTGGTCGTGGGCGTCGTAGGTATCCTGGGCATCCTGACCGTTACGTTGTCGCTCGTCCTGACGCCGTACCCGGGTTTGCTCGGTTTGATCGGTATCTTCAACCTCGTGTTGCTGTTGATCGGCTAAACGGGCTAATTTCTCCGCGTCCCGGGCCTGTTTAGTCCGCTCGGCGTCGGCCTGCTTGGCGGTCTCGGCTGCCGAAACCTGAGCCTGAAATATGGATCCGATAATATTTGGTGGAATACTGCTCACGCCGGATAACCCTCAATATCATTTTTTTCTCAGGGTCATGCAGCCTGGCTTGTTGTATCTATCGTCAAAACAAATTTAAAAGCTACAGTTCAAATGCTGTCATTCTGAACGCAGCGAAGAATCTCCATTATTTGTAACGGCAAATCACCTTAAAGTAAGCCTTGGCTTGCCTTGAATATTAGGTTACCTCCAATTCTTTTTTCTGATGGCTTATCTGCGCTTTAAGCCGGGCCAAGATCGATGAATGCATTTGCGACACCCGCGACTCGGATAAATCTAGAGTCGATCCGATTTCTTTCATAGTCATTTCTTCATAGTAATACAACACCAGGATAAGTCTTTCGGCGCGGCTGAGACCTTTAGTGAGCATTTCCTTGAGATCGCGCTTTTGGATTTCCTCCAGAGGATTGGTGCCGCGTTTGTCTTCGAGCACGTCGATCTCACATACATCTTTTTGACTGTCGGTCTCGAACCACTTACGACTCAACGAAACCAAGGAAACCGCCGTCGCGTCTCGTTTAAGCTTGACGAACTCCTCCCGGCTCAGCCCCATCCGAGGCGCTAGTTCTTCATCGGTGCCGGCCCGACCAAACTCCGCCTCAAAGGCCTTGGCCGCTTCATCAAGTTTATGGGCCCGGCTCCGCACCAAGCGCGGCACCCAGTCCATCGAACGAAGCTCATCAAGAATCGCCCCCCGAATCCGAGGAGCACAATAGGTTTCAAATTTGACACCGCGGTTAAGGTCATAGGCGTCGATGGCGTCCATCAAACCAAATATGCCGGCGCTTATGAGGTCATCCAGTTCGACTTCGTCAGGCAGCTTGGCGTAAATGCGTTCGGCGTTGTACTTTACTAAAGATAGATATTTCTCCATCAGGAAATTGCGCAGCGACGTCGCCTTTGCCTCCCGGAAAAATTGCCAGATCTCTTTAATCTCCATATTCTTAATGTTCGTTTGAGTTGTCTCCATGGCTTATGACCTCATTTAAGTTTCTTAGGGAAATTTTCTGTTTATTCGGTTTATTTATCCACTTTTCCATTCACAGTCATCTCCGGCAACGGGCTTTCGTTCGCGGCAGCCGGTTCAATTGGTTCGACCTGAACCTGTTTGGGAGGCGGTTCTTGATGAGCTTCGATCTCCTTATCAAAATTTTCCTGGACCGCTTTTTGTCCGATAACCGACAACACGCAACCCAGAACATAGAACAAGACCAGCACCCACAAGGCGCGCAGCACTACCGTAACGAATGGATTATTTACCCACAGTCCGATAATCAGACTCACACTGAAACCCAGAAACGCCAGCCCGGCGCCACACAGATGCGTAGGCAATTTAACACCTCCATACGGTTATAAAACACATAATTTTCTTATCGGTCCCTTGCCAAACATGGTTTAGAAGAACCAATTTATTACTTTTCGGAAAAAACCTGCGCCGGCCGGTTCTTTTTTACCGGCCCGTATTAATTTCTGCGCCAAGGCGACAAAACAATAACTCGCTGGGCACCGCGGAAAGGCTAATACCACCGGTTTCCGCTGATGCACCGCCTGGCTGAGATGGTTGTCACGAAGAACATAGCCTGCATCGTAAATCGCGCAATTCAGAAAACGTTCACCGGCAAAGGCCAACCGCTGATAAACTTTTTGGGCCTGATCTCGGTTTTCCACCATGTTGGTCAGCAGAGAAATTTTGAGCCTTTCAGTGCCCTGATTTAGAGCTTTAATTACGGCATAGGCGTCGGTAATGCTGGTCGGTTCGGTGGTGGTGACCACCAAGGTGTGATCGGCCGATTGACAAAATCCCAAAACGTTGCGGGAAATGCCCGCGCCGGTATCAATAACAATTACATCGGCTTTATATTCCAGTTGCGTCATCTCTTGCGCCAGTCGTTGACGTTGAACCTCGGTCAGGTCGGCCATTTGGGTTATCCCCGAAGCTCCGCAGACCAGTCGAATGCCGCCGGGACCGGGTTGAACAATTTCGGCCAGGCGCCGTTTACCCGCTATTACGTGCGCCAGATTGAACCGAATTTTTACCGGCAGTAAAACATCCAAATTGGCCAGTCCCAAATCCGCATCAAACAAAATAACGTCTTTACCGGCCGCCGATAGACATATTGCCAGATTGGCCGCCACATTGGTTTTACCTACCCCGCCCTTGCCGCTGGTGACCGCTAAAACTCGAGCTGTTTTTTTTGCACCTGTTCGAACCTGGCGCGCCATCAAGCGCAATTTTTCCGCTTGATCAACAGCTCGAATTTGTTGTGCTTGCTCTACTATCATAATTTAAACTTTCCGGCGGCGCTGACGACTCGTCGGGTTAATTCAAGTTGCTATTTTGTTAAATATTGGTTCTGACGGCTCTGCAAGGCCTTCCAAACCCAGTAATAACCGGGCCAATCGGCTGCTGTTGCCGACTTCGATGTCATCAGGTACGTCCTGACCGGTAGTAACATAAGACAGGGACGCTTCCATCTTTTTCATCACCGAAAGCAACACGCCGAAACTTATAGCCTCATCCAGCTTGGTAAAAATCAAACGATTGACTCCCAACGGCTTAAATTTTTCCACGGCACTGAGGATATGGGAATGATGGGCGGTCCCTGCCAGCACCAGATGCACTTCATGGGGTGTAGCGGCGGATAAAAAGGTCTGCAGTTCTCGAATTTTAATCCGATCGTTCTGGCTGCGACCGGCGGTATCAATCAGTACCATGTCCATATCGTTCATCATTGCCACGGCTTCTTTCAATTCGGCGGGGGTAAGCACCACTTTAAGGGGAACATCGATGATCTCTGCGTACATCCGCAACTGATCGACCGCGCCGATGCGATAGGTGTCAATGGTAATCAGCCCTACCTTTTTATTCTGACGCAGCTTGAAGTCGGCCGCCAACTTGGCAATGGTTGTAGTCTTGCCCACGCCCGTCGGTCCCACCAACGCTACCACTCGTGTTGAACCGTCTAGGTTGCGCGTGATGGGACCGGCAGTATCAATCATAATATCCATTATTCTAACCAGTTGTTCACGAATCAGATAGGCGTTGCTGACCTGATTGCCGGTTAACTCCTGTTGAACGGAATTAATCAACTCGCGGGCAACCTCTTCGGCGACTTCTTTTTGTATTAAATCCAGATAAATATCAAATAATTGTTCCGGCATCTGGGGCTCATGCAACTGCCGCTGTTCTTTAACCAGCCCTTCCACCAGGCTGCGTAAATCATCAATCTGATTTTTAATGTCCTCATTGATGTTAACTGTCGTGGTGCCGACTGGCGTCTCCGCAAGATTATTTTCGTTGCCTGTCCTTATGGTCTTGCTTTGATTCGGACTCACTGTTGTTGTGTACATTTGGCGCAGACGTTGATTACCGACTGGCATACGTCGGGGTGAAGCCTGGTCGCTCGAACCGGCGGTAACTTCTACCATCGTCCGGGCGCCGAATCCGAAAATACCGCCGCGCTTAAAAGTACGCGTGCGCACTATGGCGGCGTCGGGGCCGATTTCACGTTTCACCTGGGCCAAAGCCTGATGCATCGACAAAGCACGAAAGTTTTTTAGCTTCATGGTTCAACCACCACCATTCCTACTGACTCAATTTGGGTTTCTTTAACAATTTCGTTATAAGCTAATATGGCTATGTTTGGGATACCAGGCGCCAGCAGACGGCGCAGCGACAGCCTTATTTGCGGCGCGCAAATAACCGCCGGATGAGCTCCTAGTTTGATCAGTTTTTGCAGTTCGTTGTTGAAGGCTGTGACTATCTTGGATGCCAGCGCCGGCGGCAGTGTTAAAAAGCTGCCCCGCTCGCTACGCTCGATGTGGCTGTTGATGGCGTCTTCTAATGCAGGATCGAGGGTAATGCACCGCAGACGACCGTCGTCATCCTGGTATTGAGCACAAATAGTCCGCGCCAAAGCGTTGCGGACATATTCCGTCAAAACTTCAAGGTCTTGCGTCCGGCCGCCCCAATCGCCCAGCGTCTCCAGAATGGTTTCCATGTCACGAACAGGAACTCGCTCTTCCAGCAGAGCCTGTAATATTTTCTGCACCTCACCGGCTTTAAGAGTGCCGCCCACCACCTCTTCAACCACCGCCGGGGATTTCTCTTTGACTGCATCAAGCAGGGCATTAAGGTCCTGACGCGACAGCAACTCAGCCGCATGGGTCTTAATCACCTCGGTCAAATGTGTAGCTAAAACCGAAGAAGCATCCACCACTGTGTAATTCATCATTTCCGCCTGCTCTTTACGCCCCGCAGGAATCCAGACCGCCGACAAGCCAAAGGCCGGTTCCCGTGTCTCCTTACCGGCTAATTTGCCGGTGACCGCGCCGGAATCCATCGCCAAAAACTGATCGGGATACAGCTCCCCCCGGGCCACCGGCACCCCTTTGATTTTAATAGCATATTCATTCGAACCCAGCCGCATGTTGTCGCGGATGCGAATGCTGGGTACGACGATACCCAACTCCAGAGCTATCTGTCTTCGTATCAGGGTGATGCGATTGAGCAGATCTCCTCCCTGTTTCTCGTCCACCAATCGAATCAACCCATAGCCGATCTCCAACTCCATGCGATCCACCGGAAGAAGGTTTTCGATCTTTGCCGGTTTGGTCGCCGGAGCGGCTTCTCGGCGTGCCCTTTCTTCCATTAGTACTACTTGTTTTTGGGCGCGGTCGATAATAAAGGCGATGCCGCCGCAACTGGCAGCCAACAGCAGCAGCGGCACCGGGGGTAGGTTGGCAAAGGCCAACATCACCAGAAATGCCGCCGCCACCATCAAGGCCCGCGGCTTACTGGTGAGTTGGCTGATCAG
>LJUC01000206.1 GCA_001303695.1 Phycisphaerae bacterium SM23_30 | reverse complement strand
CCGGGCGTGAAAATCTTCCCTTGTTTTTTTTACCTTGCCCGCCTGGCAAACCGATTTATTAAGTTCCGGCCTTTACGTCGTTTCCTTCGAGGCGCGGAGTATCCGCTGGACCTGTTGATTTTATTGATATATATCCTTCATAACCGCATTAAGGTGGTTCATGTCATGTATATAGTCGCCGGATGGTTGGATAGCCGCTTCCTTAAGCTGTTGCAATGCTTTGGATGCCGGGTGGTTTTTACCGCGCACAATCCGATGCCCCGCGAACGGCGCCAGAGAAAAGACATACAGCGGCTGTCTCGAATTTACCGGAGTGTCGATCACATAATAGTATTGACACATCATGCCGGTAAAGAACTGCAGATAAATTTTGACGTGCCGTCCGCAAAAATAACGGTCATACCGCATGGCGACTATAACTCCCTTTTTTCGCAATACTCTCTCAATGAAGCCCTGGCACAGGCCGTACGCAAAAAGGCGGCCGGCAGGCGTATTATAACTTTCCTCGGCATCATCCGGCCGTACAAAGGGCTGGATTATTTTATTGAAGCGTTTCCTCTTATCAAAAAGCGGCTGCCGGATTCCTTCTTTTTGATCGCCGGTTCCGTATTGATCGGCCCTAAAAAAGATTTGAAGAAAAAACTTGCTCATAGTTGCTCCGCGGAAGATCTGTGGGCGGATATTCGTTTTATACCGGTCGAGGATATGAAGGCGTATCTATCCGTGACCGATGTTTTAGTGCAGCCCTATGTCAATGCCTCTCAAAGCGGCAATACGGTGATGGCTTATGCCGCGGGAATACCGGTGATCTCCACCGACGTCGGCGGACTGGCGGAAATGACCGAGGACGGAAAAACCGGCTATATCATCCCTCCCAAAGATCCCCCCGCCCTGGCGGAGGCCCTGGCGAAATGCTTCCGGAAAGACAACTATAACATACTGTCGAAAAACGCTCGTCGGGTAGCAAAAGAAAAATATAACTGGCGGAAAATCGCCCAAAAAACCGCTCAGCTTTATCAACACTTGACGAATATCAACTGAGGCTTGAGAGGCCTCAAACATAACTTTCTTCCAATGCCACTCTGACGCGAATCGGCTCTCTAACGCCTACGCCTTTGGCAAAATTACGTAACCGCTCCAGAACCGTATAAGTAACTTCATGCCCCATCGGCACCAGCATAGTTCCCTTATTACTTTTTATATGTTCATCCGTGATCATGCCAATTTCCAGTTCTTCAACCGTGCATTCTTTGACTTCGACTTCAATTTCGCTGCCTTTGAAGCTGTTCAAAGTATCTAAAATTCTCGGATTGTAGTCTTTCTTTCGCTTCCGCAGGATGGTAAGGGCGCCGCCGGGGGAAATGGTACGCACCACCAACTGGTCGAAATCGATGGCAATCTTGAGCATCTGGGCCCCAATAACCACTATTTGCTCGTCCGGGGTTAAAGTCTTAATGTCGGGCTGTTCCTGGAAAGAATCCAGTTGGCCTGCGATCATGCGTGCTACCAATTCCAGGCGCGGAATATTTGCCAAAAGTTTACAGCCGACCCGGGGATGAGAGTTAAACATCTTTTGTTCGGTATAGTTCAATTCCCGCCTTCCATAAATTTTGTTCAGAATTACCTGCGGCAGGGTTACACATCCGATTTGCGAAAGCAGGGCCGCCACCTCGAAGCGCCAAACATTGGGCAGCCGTAATTCTTTGGCCATGTGCAGAATGTAGTTTTTTATCCGCGAAGCCCGGCTAAAGGCCGTGGGATTGACCAGGCTCAAAATCTCCGTCAAAACCCGAATACAAGCCCGCAGGGTATTTTCTAATAATTTTTGTTCCGTCTTGAGCAAATGGAATTGTTCCAGGGCGGATTCCAACGCCGCCGTCAGTTCCTTCGGGGAACAGGGCTTGGTCAAAAAGCGAAAAATATGGCCTTCATTAACGGCATCCACCGCCGTCTGCAGGTCGGCATTGCCCGTTAACATCATCCGCACCGCTTCCGGGTAACGCTCTCTGACTTGGGCGAGAAACTGGATGCCGTCCATCTCCGGCATCTTCATGTCGGAAACGACCACCGCGAAAGGCCCTTTATGCGCGATAATTTCCAGACCCTCCTCACCCCCCAGCGCCGTCGCCATCTGAAAACGCTTGCGCAATTGGCGCTTATAAGAATCCAGCAGGTTGGAATCATCATCTACAAAGAGAATTTTCTCCGACATCGGTGATTATCCTTGCCTGGCGGGAGACAATTTATCCGGAAGGTATCTTTGCGACTTTTTCAACTCCACGTCAACGGCCTTCATCAGCGGCTCAAATTCCTCCTCCAATTCATCCACGATAATAGCGCCGTCACCGTTTCTATCAATTTTAGTAATGCCGGGGTGTCTTTTTTCCAATTCCTGTAAAAGAGCATTCTGTCGGCGGGAATTATGAACCAGTTGCCGACTCTTAGACAGCAGTTTTTTATACTGCAGCGCCCGGCGAATGGTTATCGCCAGGTCGAATCCGTTGCAGGGTTTCAGTAAAAACCGATAAACTTCTCCTTCGTTGATCGCCCGAACCGCCGCCTCCACGCTGGCCCGGCCCGTTAGGATAATGCGAATCGTATCCGGATATTTCTGGCGTATGACGGCTAACAACTCCGAGCCGGACATGCCCGGCATTTTTTCATCAGAAACCACCACGTCCACGGACTCCTGATCCAGAATTTCCAGCGCCTCATCGGCCGAGGGGGCGGACAGAATATGATATCGCTCTCGACGCAGAGCATGTTTCAGCGCCGCAATTACATTAGGCTCATCGTCAATAAGTAATATTGTTTGATACATAATACCCATCTCCTAAAAGCGACCCTTAGCATGAAACCTTAAGACTTTTCGGACAAGCTTCCCGCCAGGCTGTGATTCGATGGGTTAATCCCAGCTCTTCCAAATAGCCTGTATCTATTTTTTCCGTTTTTCCATGCTTATTATCGGTCGAAAATAACTCGTGGATTAGTACATTTGAAACGTGAACGGCCGTTAAAACCGAAAATTCTCGGGTGGGTGAGTTTGCCGGCTGATGATGATATACCAAGGCTTCAATGGCCGGGTGAGCAAAGCCCCATAATCCCAATAGATAAGCGCCTATCTGGGCATGAGTAAAGCCGATAATCTCTTTCTCCGCCTCCAGGGCCGTCAGGTTCTCTTGGGCCATCAACGTTAAAACTTTTTGGTATTTGTGGGGTATTTTAGCCGCCTGCACCAGTTTGCCGATATCGTGCAACATGCCCGATATCAGGGCATGATCGACAACCATGGGGTTGGCATGCTCCATTCTGGCTATGTTCCTGGCCCATTCACCCACCGCCAAACTGTGCTCCCAAAGGTCGGATAAGCAAAAACCTTCCAGCTTAATTTTTTCGAAATGACCAAATACTTTAATGGTCAACGCCAACGCTTTGGTGATCTCCAGTCCCAAAAACGCCACCGCCTGCCTGATATCCGATACGTGCTGGCGTACTCCGAAAAAGGCCGAGTTAACCAGTTGCAGAACCTTGGCGCTCATCGCCACGTCTTGAGATATGATTTCCGCCGCCTTCTCGATGGAAGCATCGTCGCCTTGCAATTCTTTCATCAAAGAAGTGTAAAGCGAGGACAGGCACGGCAGGGATTCCAACTGTGATATCAGGCCTTGAATTTTATCACTCATCAACAATTCTCGACAGGAACATACATGCTTTATGGTCTTTTTCAAGTCTTCCGCCTCACAGGGCTTGGAGATATATTGATGAATAGGACCTACCGAATGAAGAATGGCTTCCTGGGAAGCCTGCCCCGAAAGGGCAATCCGTACCATATGGGGAAAGCGGCGCTTCACCTCGCTGAGCAACTGCACCCCGGAAATGCCGCCCATCCGCATATCGGAGACAATGACGTCGAAAGATTTTTCCGCCAATACGTCCATGGCGTTCTGCCCGCCCAAGGCGAACGTCATATCCCATTCATTACGCATCGACCGCAACATACGCCGCAAGCCGTCCAGGATCTTTATCTCATCATCTACAAATATTATCTTGATTTTATCTTGCATGGCTCAACTCCATTTCCTGCCGGTCTGCGACCGCCCCCATCGGCAAGCGAATGATAAAGGTGGTTCCTCGTCCGGTCTCCGATTCGAAATGGATGGTGCCGCCATGTTTCTCCACAATAACCGCGTGCGCGAGGGCCAATCCCTGCCCGCTTCCTTTGCCGATATCTTTGGTCGTGAAAAATGGCTCGAAAATCCTGGTTCTAATTTCTTCCGGAATCCCCGCGCCCGTATCGCTTACCCTTATTTCCGCCTCCGCGCCTACCTTGCGCGTACTCACGGTAATTGTACCTTTGGTTCCCGAACCTTCTTCGATAACTTCTGATATGGCGTGGGCGGCGTTGACAATCAGATTCAATATCACCTGGTTCAACTCGCCCGGCAGACAACTCACCAAAGGCAGGTCCGAATCAAAATCCTTCTGCAAGTCCGCCACGTATTTCCATTCGTTGCGGGCCACCGTGAGAGTGCTCTCCAGCGCCCGATTAAGATCAACGCTCGTCTTCTCCTCGACGCCCGGATGGGCAAATTCCTTCATGGCCCGCACGATCTCTATCACCCGTTCCACGCCCTCCTGCGATTGCTCAATCGCCCGCGGCATCTCTGTCGCCAGATAATCCAGATCGATTTCCGCCGCTGCTCGGACAATCTCGCCCGTAATCCCTTCATTCGCCGCGTTCCCTTGAACCGCAGCCAGTAATTGATTATATTTCTCCAACAGGGTAATTAAATCGTCAAAACCATCCTTTAGAAACCGGATATTGTCCCCTATGTATTGAATGGGCGTATTGATTTCATGGGCGATGCCCGACGCCAATTGCCCGATGGCTTCTAATTTCTGCGCCTGGGCCAACTGGACCTTCAGGATGCGCCGCTCCGTTATATCCGCCCCTAAAATGAGAAGATCGGCGTCTTTTATTTTTTCTTTTTTAATGGGATGGATGGTCAGCCCCAAAAATCCCTCGCTGCCGTCGGGCCGGGCGTATCGAATATCTTCCAGACGTATGATTTGACTTTCCTGCCGGCATTGCTTCAGACCTGCTTCGATACCCTCCCACTCCCATTCTATCGCACATCCCCGAAAGCATCGACCCGCCGCATCTTTCCCCAAGATGCCGAAAATCGCCTCCGCCGCCCTATTCCATTGCGTAATGCGGTCTTGGCTATCCAGGCTGATAATAATCGAGGAAATAGCATCTATCAACTGATCTTTTTCATCTTGGGTCTTTTGTAACTGCTCGTGATTTGCTTCACCAATAACAGGATTCATTTCACCACCCTCCTTCTACCCGACCCCAAATCCCATTTTTCCGTTAAAATTTCTTTATTTACGTCTGTATGTACGTATTGCTTGGGTGAATCATTTAGGCATATTTTCGCTATAATTATATCGGTTTGTCAAATAGGGATTATAACAAAGACTCTCCCTGGTAAACCCGGCCTCATCAAAATATATACCATCGGCTCGGTGTCCGCCTCACGCCTCTGCTTATGGTCGCACTGCCTGGTATTTCAATAAGTTACTTCTGGTTCAGCTTTTATAGAGGACCGGGCCGTTAACCGCCTGATAAATGAATTTTCCCCCCCGCCGGGCGAAACCATTCACCCTCCCGCATAACATATCGGCTTTAACTAGGGAAATCTCTAGGAAACGCCCCAGGGCTACGCCCTATAATGAGAAAGCGTCCATCCCCAAATACCAACTCATGTGTTATGTAGCATTAAACTAATCTTCCAAAAACTCCGTTATCTTCTGGGTCAGTTCCACCTGTTCCTCGCTGCTGAGGGTAAGGCCGCTCTCCAGCATCTGTATGTATCTTTCCACGTCAAAATCTTCCTCCCTTAATTGCGCGATCTTGGCGTTTTGCGCGCGGGCTTTTTTCTCTAAAGGCTCAAGATCCAGATTAAGATGGAATTTTTCCTCAAAAAAGGCCAGCGTCCGCCCGATAGCCCCTTGATCCGCGCCCCCCGCCAGATAAAACGGCGTCTCCGGCCAGAGACTCACCCCCGCTATGTCTCTTCTTTTCGCCGCCCACAAAAGATAGCTGCTGATCGCCGGCGGCCCCTCCCAGGTCATGTCCTCCAGGCCCGAACCACGCAGTTGATCTTGTATCTCCGCTTGATTGTAAACCGCCCACAAGCGGCGCCGCTGAGTATGGGCCGCCGCGGAAATGGTGCTGCTGATGGTAAACAATTCCTTGATCTTGCAGTAATGCTGGGCCACGTCCAGCAGGGTGTTCAAGAACCGATAAGGCTCAAACTGGGGCTGGCCGCCCCTGAAAATCAGCAAATCGCCGCCGGGACCGTAATAAAACTTGTTCTCCGGAAATAACGCCACGTCATCCTTAATGGCCACCCCCCCCATGGAGAAAAAGGGCGCCGGTTCGATTTCACAAAATACCTTACCCTTTATTTTCTCCTGTAAATAATCCGTCACCGCCGGGCTTACTCTGCCGCCGTCCTCCTGCCAGCCCACGATCAAAGTGGGATTCTCAAAGGTCGGCTCCTCGAAAAAATTATACGGCTCGGTCATCTTTACCCCCCTTCTCATCGAACAGGTCATCCAGATGTTCCATGATCCTTTTTTGCTCCTCATCCGTGATAGGGCCCAAATCGGCCGTTGGGGCGTGTTTGAGCTTTTCGATCTCATCTTTTATCTGGGCGGGGATTTGTTCTATCTCATAAAGCCTTTGCAGAAACTGTTCGATATTCCCCTCGACCTTACGGCTCAATCCGTCCAGCCGCCGGAAATCGACTTTAAGCGCCAAATTCCGGGTCAGAACCTCCAGCACCGACTGCGCCGCCTTCGGATAGGGCCACGGCGCCCCTTGCAGATAATAGGGAATCTCTCCCATCAGACAAATAGCCTCGATGCCTCTTTTTTTCGCCGCCCCCAGCATCAGCCCGTTAAGACCCGTGATCGTGCCCTGCCCCCCGCGCCCTTCCAGATCCGACATGAGGATAGTATTTCGATACCCTCTTATTTCCTCAATCAAATGGGGATGGTTGGGAACCGCCCAAACCCGCGGCTTACTGGTATGATGAATCTGCGCCACCGCCGCGCCCGAGGTATAACCCCGCCGGCAGTTAAATTTCTCCGCCACGTCCAACACCATATTCGCCAACTGAAAGGCCTTGTCCCCTT
>LJUC01000205.1 GCA_001303695.1 Phycisphaerae bacterium SM23_30 | reverse complement strand
GAGATCCGGTCATATTGTATAATGTTGATCTAGCCACGGATACTCTTGCCGCCGACAATGGCGCCCTGGCGATCAATTGCAGTTGGGGCGCCGATGACAATACGGGCAGCGATTATATTTCCGTATTGGCCGATACTTATGTCTGGGACAATCAGCAGATATATGTCGTAGCCGCCGGTAATAGCGGGACCGCTGCCGGCAGCATAAATAGTCCCGCCTCGGCCAAAAATGTAATCGCCGTGGGCAGCGTAAATAACGGAACCTTGGCACTCGAATTTGACTCCAGTGAAGGTCCCACCCGCGACGGTCGGCAAAAACCGGATATTTACGCCCCGGGCCGATGGGTAACGTCCGCCGATGCAAGTAATCTGAACGGGTCTGTGGATATGGGAGGGACCAGTATGGCCACAGCCCACGTGACGGGTTTTTTGGCCACCCTGCTCGGTCACTATACAGACTTTCAGCGGCGTCCGGCGTTGGCCAAGGCTTATATTATGGCGACGGCTCAGCGTAAGAGTTGGTTATCACAGCGAATCGGGGTTCTAAATAGTTACAACGCTCATTGGAGCACAACCAATGCTCATGCATATTGGAGTTGGCATGATGATCCTCGGCCCTACTCTTATGTATATTTTGATTTGGACGGGGTGCCCAGCGGCGTTGCTGAGATGCATGTGGTTCTGACCTGGATCGAACCCGAATGCCTGGTGGGTGATTATTACACGGTCTATAATGATGTGGATCTTTATGTGGACCACGGTAAAAATGATGGTGAACTGGGCGAGTGGTCCTCAACCTCTGCTTATGACAATGTAGAATACGTCAAGATTATCAATCCCCCGGCCGGAAATTATCGCATCAAAGCCCGTAAATATTCCGCTTTAACGGATTACCGGATCGGCTGTGCGGTATGGTACACTTTTAGCGCCGAGGTCCCGACAGCCCCTTCCAATTTCTCTCATAGCAGCAATTCGACCGGCGGCATCACCTGGACCTGGAACGACAACTCAAATAGCGAGGATGGGTTCCGAGGCTATGATGCGACCGACCATCTCGTTTGGACCACTTCGGAAAATACCGCCTGCTATACCGAACCGAACCTAAGTGTAAATACTCAATATACCCGTTACGTCCGCGCCTTCAATGCAAATGGAGACAGTAATCCAAGCAACAGCCATGCGGCCTATACCTCCATCGAAACGCCTTCAGGGATAACTTTTGGGAACATAACCAACAGCGGCATTTGCGTCCGATCCGCCGACACGCCCACCGGCCTTAACCGGGGAAGTTCCGGTCTTATAATATGTAACACCACCGAAGGCGCTGATTCGGGCTGGAAACAAGACAATGATTTTTGGAGCAGCAGTTCGTTGTTAGTTAATACTCAATATGGCTTCCGGGCAAAGGCTAGAAACGGAGACGGCGATGAAACTGATTGTTGCGCTACTGCATTTAGGTTTACCCTGGCAAATGCTCCGGGTGCTGCTCCTTTTACTCATATAACCCGGATAGGTATTCAGGTTAATTGGACCTCCCATGCCAATCCCGCCGGGACGGAGTATTTATGTGAAAATGTTACCCGGGGCACAGCTTCCGGCTGGACGACCAAGACATATTGGAATGATGCCGGATTAAGTTGTGAAACTCAATACCGTTATCTAGTAAAAGCTCGAAATGGTGATGGGGTGGAAACCGAAAGCGTTGACCTGGGCTTTCAAAGCACCTTACCCCCTCCTCCCATTATTTATGTTGACAAGGAGGCCGTCGCAGGAGCAAACGACGGTTCCAGTTGGGATGACGCATTTATCAACTTACAGGATGCCCTGGACGCCGCCCTATACGGCGATGAGATTCGAGTGGGCAAAGGTACGTATAAACCCGACCCTTCCAGTCCGGCTGATCCCGCAGAAGCGACTTTCCAACTGGTAAGGGGCGCGATTCTCAAGGGTGGCTATGCCGGCTATGGCGCAACGGATCCCGACGCCCGCGACCCGAATATATATGAAACCATCCTCAGTGGTGACTTGGCCGGCAATGATATTGAGGTTACATATCCCTTAGATTTCCTTAACGATCCCTGCCGGATGGATAATTGCTATCACGTCCTCAATGGCAGCGGCGCCGATCCTAACACCATCCTGGATGGCTTTACTATTACAGGCGGCAATGCCAACGGGGATTGGCGCTTGGGGCACGACAAGGGTGGCGGAATCTTTGCATGCGACGTCTCCGTGGCTAACTGCATCTTTCATGGAAATTCAGCCGTAGAAGGCGGCGGAATTTTTGAAAGCGACGGCCCGGTGACCAACTGCTTCTTCTACGGCAATTCAGCCGCAGAGCAAGGCGGCGCCATTTATTGGAGCGGCGGTCCCGCGACCAACTGCACTTTCAGTGGTAATACAGCGACTGGCGGCGGCGGAATCTTTGTAAATTTTGGCCCAATGACCAATTGCACCTTTAGAAGTAATACAGCAATAAGCGGCGGTGGAATTTTAATAAGCTTTGGATCGATGACCTGCGGCACTTTTAGCGGCAATTCGGCTGCAGAAGAAGGTGGTGGAATTTACTGGAGCGCTGCGCCATTGACCAATTGCATCTTCAGCGGCAATAAGGCAGCATCATACGGCGGTGGAATCTACAGAAACGACGGTCCCTTGACCAACTGCACCTTCAGCGGCAACGCAGCCGCAGGGCAGGGCGGCGGAATCTATTGGAGCAGTGATACCATAATCAACTGTATATTATGGGATAATTTGCGCGATGCCGACGGAGCCTTCGGCGGGCCGTTTATGGACGAGTCAGCCCAGATACGCTTTTCTGAAGAGGGTAAGATTATCTACTGCTGCGTGCCGGGCGGGACCGGCAATTTGGAAGGTCTCGGCAATATCGATGAGGAACCGCTTTTCGTTAAGCCGGGATATTGGAACCGCAATTATACGCTGAATGATCCGAATGATGATTTCTGGGTGGAGGGTGACTATCATTTGCAAAGTATCGGCTGGCGGTGGAATGCAGCATACCATAGATGGGATTTTGATGAGGTCACGAGTCGATGTATAGATGCCGGCAATCCCGGATTTACGTTAAGGGAGGAACTATTAAGCGTACCACTTGATCCCGGCAATATCTGGGGGGAAAATCTGCGTATCAACATGGGTGCTTACGGCGGCACTGGCGAAGCCAGCATGCCCCCGCACGGTTGGGCGCTGCGGGCCGACCTGACCAACGATGGGATAGTTAACCTGGAAGATTTCGCCCATCAAGCACATGATTGGCTCAAAACCGATGCCAAACTGCCCGGCGATCTGAACCGGGATAAAACCATCAATATATTGGACCTGGCGCTGCTAATGCAGGAGTGGCTCAGAGAGATCCCCGGGAGAAATTGAGATCTCACACAGATAGGAAAAATTGAGATAAAAACAACTCAGTAGATAAAGACAACCTCCAGCTCCTGCCCTTCTTTAAGTATCAAGTTGTCAAATTGCAGAAGCACTTTGCTATTCTCCACATCAATTCTATTTTTTACCAAGCGTCCATCCAGTCGAACCACGATGTCATTTTCTTCGGATGCTTCCGGTCGTCCCAAAACTAATGTGTTTAATCGCAACCTGCCCCATTTCATCTCAATGCGGTTGACCTGCTTGGATCCATCCCGTTTCTGAACCAGGCTGCCCCATCCGGCGGCGGCGGTAAATATACTCTTGAAATTATCCGGATTAAACCGGGGCTCAAAGCTAAGCCGCCCTTTGGGACCGTGATATGCAAAACCACTCAAACCAACTAGCACTCCCCAACTGGCCAATGCCCTGGCATAATGATCGCCGCATTCAATTTCATTCCACGGATTGTGCTTGGCGGGGTGATAACGCTCATGAATCCCCCGGCAGATCGCCAGAGCCTCCAGGAGCATCCCCTCCCAGGCCATATGACCCGCCGCCTGATATTCTATCCCCGTCCATATCTCATTACGATAACGCGTGGACTCGGACCCCATATGCCTGCTCTTCGGCCAGGTGCAGGTAAACAATCCCGATTCCCCGGGATAAGCAAACCACCGCTGGGGCATATGAACATCATTTTGCGGTCCCACGTCCGGGGCCCAGCAGTATTTCCAAATCGCTTCCAAAGCCGAACGAACCTTCTCGGAAGGATAAATATACCCCAGACTCACCTGATGCGCCCAACCCTGGCCGAATAGTTGGTCCGCCAGACAGCCGTCGCCGTACTGCCAGCGGGGATGCTTCTCCAGATCAACCTCCTGAATGAAATACTCGCCGTTGAACAACCTTTCCACGGAAAGTTTCCTGCCGCTCTCAAATATTTTGCGACAGGTCTCGGCAAAATCATTATCCCCCACCTCCCGGGCCATTTCCTCCGCCGCCCGCAGAGCCCCCAGATACAAAGAGCCCACCATAGTATTGGCCCCGTAATAATCCTGATCGTAGGTCTGGTGTTGCTGACCTTCGATCAACCCATCCCCATCCTTGTCTTGATTAATCAAAAACTGCATCGCCTTGCGTATGTGGGGCCAATTACGTTCCAGAAAGTCATCGTTGGCGGAAATCTGATGTTCCCGATAGGCCTTTAGGATATAACCACTCTGGGAGTCGCCCGCCCAGCGCGTCCAACCCTCGCCGCGAAATCCTATCGAACCGTCTTCACGGTGGAAACCTATACCCTCGGCAAAATCCTGCATATCTCGCACTGATCTTTCCAACTCCGGGAACAGCCGCGCCAGAGTATGTTCGTAATTCCACACATGACCGCAAGTGCCTTTACAGCACCCGCACCCCTCCCATGCCCAGAACCGACCGTTGCGCCACCATTGACAGGTGGTGCTGGCCAGATTGGCCGCCGTCGAATGCAAACGATCCAGCAGCCACCAGGGCAGCGTTGAATCATAATAACTATCGTGCCACAGTCGTGTCTGGCCGCACAGCCTGTCAAAATTCCTGGCGATGTATTGGGCAACTTGAACCGCGTTACTAAAACGTTTGGTATAGTAATTACCCACTATATCACTGCCCCGCCGCATATTGGGCATGCACCAGCTAACCACAAAAGTCACAGTTGCCTCTGCGTGCGGTTCAAGCGTTAAGGTTCGCCCGACCATCCCGCGTAAAGTCGTGTCGAACGGTTTGCGGGCAGCAACTGTTATTGCCGCTTGGCCTGCTTCAAATAATCCGAATGGCATTTCGCCCTCCGGCAATGAACTGCAACTCAGCACTTTATCGTTACCTAAAACCGACAGCGCCATAGTTCCGTAATCCGACTGGGTAAACAGTTCCCCACCGTCGCCCACCATCGGCTCATCCCGAAACTCAATCTGGTCAATATTAATATGACCCCAGCCGCCCGAAGCCCTATCGATAATCTCAATACGTCCCTCTTTACCGATTAACTCGTTAACATGCCAGTTATGCCCCTGCAGATACTCATTATTTACCCCCGTTGCCGAACGCACAATCTCCTCCTCCACGATTAAATTGATACAGGTCTGACCTTCGTGCGCCCCGCCACCGATGAGAAAACTGATATAAGGTCGCTCAATTCTAAAGGTGGGTGAAATAAGCCTGCCATGAGGTTTGTCACCGTCGAGAAAAGTATTCACCAGCCCTTTACCCTTAAAACCGCTTACTGTTTGCTGTTGGGGCAGAGTACCACTTGCCGGACCCTCTCCAAATGCCGCGCCCTCCACTTTCCACTGACCGTAGCTCTCCCCTTCAAAATCGGCAAAAACCATTGGCGGCCGTATTTCCTTTTTGCCTTCTTTCAATTCAACCCCGCAACAAAGCGAGGTTAAATCTTCCCCTTTTTCTATCGTGTTTTTGCGAAATATACGCTCCAAAAACATTCCGCCGCTATGCCGGCAAACCACGTTCTGTAGCCAACCGGCCAGTGATACCTCCAAGCTATGGTTGGAGGTATTTTCGATAGTATAGTTCATTATCGTCGCCGGCAGGGTTGAATTCGCCGCGTTAAGCGGAATAAACGGCGAAAACGCCTCCAGCCGCACCGCCGCCGGGAAGGCATTATCAGGATAATCCACGTAGCCGATCGGATATTCCCCGCAGAACCGCACCTCCGGAAAACCTTTACGATCCAGAGTTCGGATCATAGTCTTACCGTTGCTTCTCACCCGCAAAGCAAAACCCTGATCTACCGGGCCGGTCTCCTTGACGGTCCTGCTCTCGACCACCATTGATGGTTTACGGCCTACCTGATAATTTACTCCTCCCGGACCCGTATTGACATTCTGATTGAAAATATCCCAATAAGTCAGCCGACCATCGCCGGTCAGATAGACCTGCCCGGCACATATACCCCCCACCGGCATCCCGATCGTCTCCAGATCATCCCCGCGGTACCAGCTTTGCTTGCCCTTGGCGAATAGCGCTTTGACCCATTCCGGTCTCAGCTTTTTATCCGCCGGCACAAAATGATCCACCACATCCTGCCGAGAGAAAGGACCCGCTATCGCCCCGCCTGACCCTATGGAAATACCCGCCGCTGCCGCCGTCTTTAAAAAAGTCCGCCGATCAATTTCCTGAATATTTAATTCACTTCCACACGAACATTCCTGCCCCCCTTGCCTTTTATCATCCTGCATGGTTTGTCCTCAATCTTAGCTTGTTTTAACCCAGATTTCCCATATGTGCTCAATTTAACTCACAAAATCTTTCTGAAACTCAAGATTATGCCATTATACTTTCTTTAGACTTGAATTCAAATCGCTTTTTTAAGCTCTCCGGTGGATTATTTGCAAGATGAGATAATTGTATGGCATGTTTTCCTTATTCGATCCCACTGACGGATACTCATATGAAGACACCTCGCCCACGGCGACCACGATCACTGATTTCAACTATACCTTCGACTATAATGGTAATATCGCAAGTCAGGAATTTGCCCATCGGACGGCAAGTCCTGATAACGACTATACTTACGACGATCTTGACAGATTGACCCAGGTGGATTATCATAATGGAGAGGATGAGCAGTTCGATTACGACAAATTAGGTAACCGGGAATCGGTGACCTTACGGGACGATTCGGAAGAAGATTACGCGGTAAATTATTTAACCAATCGCTACGACAACGACCAGGGAGAAGATATTGTCTGTGAATACGATGATGCCGGTAACACGATTGTCGATCCCAACGGGTATCAGTACACCTACGATTATGAAAACCGGATTATTGAGATTAAAGATAAGGACAATACCTCAATAGTTGAGTATGCCTATGACGCCTTGGGAAGACGAATCCAAAAAGATGATAA
>LJUC01000204.1 GCA_001303695.1 Phycisphaerae bacterium SM23_30 | reverse complement strand
AACCGAACGTTTCAATTGATTTCCTTGGGGGATAGACGTTTTATGCTTCCTCGCGGTATTCATACCGCCGATATCGGCAACTGCATATATGAAACTTTAATTATTAACAAGTCCTTAGCGGATTGATCGATAAAGGCTTCGGTGATTTTGCCTATCTATCCCCCCCATCGGCCGAGGCCCCGACGCCTGCAAAACCACTTAGCGAGACGGCCCCCGCCAGACCGTCAAAATCTGCTCGATCCCAGGCCAAGAGATCGACGCTCTGATCCGTAACCGTCGAGGCGTTCGCCTCGTTGATTTTGGCCTGTTTTCCGATGCAATAGCAGTTAATTGCATAATTTTGCGAAGACTGCCGGTTGCTAGATTAAATTTTGGGGAGATTGATAATCGACGGAAGGATCGCTTTGAAGCCCGGCAGGTATTGGGCGGGGTGAATTTTTGGCGATCTCGATATTCCGGGCTAAAAAGACCGAAGGCTCCCGTCCGAACGCCATCTAATTCCATACGAAACGGTAATCTTTCATAAAAATGCTTTTCTACGGAGGGCATTTCGTTTACATTAAAATTTAAGGGGCTTTTATGAGGTTGAATAATGTTTTGAGGTATTTACCTGGGAAATACCGGATTAAATTAGAAGGAGCTTAAAATATGGCGGTCGAGCAGACTTCCACCGTGCCTTTGTACGACGTGCCGGAAACCATTAAAGGCAAGACAGATATTGACTGGGAGAAATATCAACAGATGTACCGGTGGTCGGTGGAGGACGCAGAAGGCTTCTGGGCGGCGATGGCCGAAAAGTTTTTGACCTGGCAGAGACGCTGGGATGAGGTTTTGAACTGGGATTTTAAGACGGCACGGGTGGAATGGTTTAAGGGGGGCAAACTAAACGTCTGCTATAATTGCCTGGACCGGCACGTGGAAGCGGGTCACGGGGGGCAGACGGCCCTGATCTGGGAAGGCAACGAACCGACTGAGGACGCCCGGTTCAGTTATCAAGATTTGCTGGAGCAGGTATGCCGGTTCGCCAATGCCCTCAAGGGCCTCGGAGTCAAAAAAGGCGACCGCGTCTGTTTATATCTGCAAATGATCCCGGAGCTGCCGATGGCGATGCTGGCCTGTGCCCGTATCGGGGCGGTTCATAATGTGGTTTTTGGGGCGTTTAGTCCGGATTCGCTGGCCGAGAGGATCAACGACTCGAGTTGTAAGGTTCTGGTCACTCAGGATGCGGCCTTGCGCGGCGAGAAAAAAAATATCCCCATGAAGACCAAGGCCGATGAGGCGGTAAAAATATGTCCCAGCATAGAGCATACCATCGTGATAAGACGCACGGGTCTGGAAGTACCCATGACCGAGGGTCGCGATCTGTGGTGGCATGAGGTGACTAAACAAGAGCCGACCGACTGCCAGTGGGTGTTAATGGATGCCGAGGACCCTTTGTTTATTCTTTACACCTCCGGCTCTACAGGCCATCCCAAAGGGGTGGTGCACAGCACGGGCGGGTATCTGCTTTATGCAGCGATAACGCAAAAATACCTATTTGATTATCAACCGGGCGACGTCCACTGGTGTACGGCCGATATCGGCTGGGTGACCGGACACAGCTTTGTGGTCTATGGGCCGCTTTGCAATCAGGCCCTTACGGTTGTTTTCGAGGGGGTGCCGCATTATCCCGATTTTGGCCGGTTCTGGCAAATTATTGCTAAATATAAAGTTACCAATTTCTTTACCGCCCCAACAGCCCTCAGGTCGTTGATGAAAGAGGGCGACGGTTGGGTCGAGAAACACGATTTATCGAGCTTGAAGGTTCTTTTGTCAGCGGGTGAGCCGATCAAGAGCCGCGAGTGGCACTGGTACTACCAGGTAGTGGGCAAGAAAAGATGCCCGGTAGTGGATAACTTTTGGCAGACCGAGACGGGCTCGGCCCTGCTGACCCCGCTGCCGGGCGCCACCAAGACCAAGCCGGGTTCGGCCACTTTTCCCTTTTTTGGGATTCGTCCGGAGATTATGGACGAAACCGGCGCGGTGCTTCAAGGGCCCAACGTCAGCGGCGATTTGTGCATTGCTTTTCCCTGGCCGGGTATGGCCCGGACAGTCTATGGCGACCATGACCGTTTTGTAGAGAACTACTTCAGCTTGTATCCGGGTAAATATTTTACCGGGGACGGCTGCCGGCGTGACGAGGACGGTTATTACTGGATCACCGGCAGGGTTGACGACGTAATTAACGTATCCGGTCATCGATTGGGGACTGCCGAACTGGAAGGGGCGTTGGGCAAACACCCGGCAGTAGCCGAAGCCGCCGTAGCCGGATTTGACCATGAGATCAAGGGCAACGGCATCTACGCCTATGTGACGCTAAAGACAGGCCAACAGCCTTCGGAGGCGTTGAAAAAGGAGCTTATCCAGACGGTTCGCCGAGAAATCGGCCCCCATGCCAGTCCCGATAAGATTCAATTCACGCCAGGATTGCCCAAAACCAACTCCAACAAGATTATCCGCCGCATCCTTCGCAAGATCAGCGAAGGCGACATTGATGACCTTGGCGACCTCACTACTCTGGCCAATCCCAAAGTCGTCGAAGATCTGATCGCCGGGCGATTGTAAGTACTTAAGTAATAGCGACGTCCTTTATTTTAGCATATATTTCGCTATGACTTCGCGCTGAATTTCGCTGGTCCCTTCGTAAATCTGGGTCACCCGGGCGTCCCGGAAATAACGTTCCACGTCAAATTCCTTGATATAGCCGTAACCGCCGTGTATCTGGATAGCTTTTGAGGTACAGAACTCGGCCACTTCCGATGCCTTAAGTTTAGCTATGGACGCCTCCATGACACACGGCAGCTTGAGGTCTTCCATCCGGGCGGCACGATAGGTCAACAACCAAGCCGCTTCGTATTCCGTTTGCATCTGGGCCAGATACCATTTAATGCCCTGAAACTCGGCGATGGGCCGACCAAACTGCACCCGCTCTTTAGCATAACTGACGGAATCTTCGATGGCGCCTCGGGCGATGCCCAGGGCCTGGCCGGCAATGCCTATCCGACTACCGGAGAGCCCCCCCAAGGCTATCTTGAAGCCTTTATTTAACTCGCCCAATTGATATTCTTCAGGTATGATGCAATCATCCAGGATGATCTCGGCGGTCGAGGAAGCCCTCACCCCCAGCTTGTCTTCCAGCTTACCGACGTGGTAACCAGAGGTGTCTTTTTCCACGATGAAGGCGGTTATTCCGTCTTTATGGGCGGCGGGGTCAGTGGAGGCGAAGACGATGGCAATATCGGCCTGAGCGGCATTGGTGATGAATTGTTTGGTTCCGTTCAGCACCCAATTATCCCCTTGGCGTTTGGCGCTGGTTTTGAGGGCGGCGGCATCGGAACCCGCCTGGGACTCGGTCAGGCAGAAGCATCCCAGCTTTCGACCCGCACAGAGATCAGGCAGGTACTTTTTCTTTTGCCGTTTGTTTCCGAACCTGTGAATCAAATCGATACAAAGAGTATGGACCGAGATGATAACGGCCGTGGCGGCGCAGTGGCGAGAAATACCTTCCATAGCGATAAAATAGCAAACGTTATCCATACCCGCCCCCCCATATTCTTCCGGATAAGCCACGGCCAGAAGACCCAACGCGGAAAGTTCCTTGATCAATTCGGCGGGAAAAATTTTTTTCTCATCATGCTCGCCGGCGACGGGTTTAATCTTGGCGCGCGAGAAATTTGCCACCATCTCTTTAAGCATTTTCTGTTCTTCCGTAAGCAGATAATCCATGACGTCCACCTATATACGGATTAACCTTTTCCGTCGAAAAGGGGACAAAAAAACTCCTACCTCTTCTGACCCAGTTAAACAGTCGGTAATAACAATGAAAATACAAATATACGCTTTCAGCAGATCACATCTTATCAAATTAAAGCCTTAAATGTCAATTTTAAAAATATTTTTAGTCATATAATTATGGACAAAGGGCGGCATTTCTGATACGCTTTTCCTCCCAACCAAAATTACAGGAGACCAAACGAAGATGATTAAATTCAGCAAACAACAACTAAAAATTCCTCAACTGATGCGGCCGGTATATCTGGTGACGGCCGGCCAATCCAAGTTCGACCGGGCGATCCCGGATAAGCGCACCGAAGAGCTGTGTATTGATGCCCTGACCATGGCGGCGGAACTGGTTAATATGTCGCCCGCCCAGTTAAAGAGTTACATTCATTCGTGCTACTACGGTCATTTCGCCGATCATTTCGGCGATCAGTTGCTGGGTGAGGCGGTAATTCATGATCGCCTGGGGCTTGATCCGCTGGGCAATATCGGCATCAAGACCGGCGGCGCTACCGGAGGTTCGACTCTGTGGGAAGCCACCAAGGCGGTGGCGTCGGGCTATTCCGATTGTGCGCTGGCGATGGGCTGGGAACGGATGGACGAGGTGCCCACCGACGAGGGAAATTTTCTCATCTCCTGCGCGGCGGATAAGGATTGGGAGTCGCCGCTGGGACATATCTATACCGGCTATTATGCGGTGATGGCACAAAGATACTGGCAGATATTCGGCAAGGCAGAGGATTCGTTCCGCCGGACGCTGGCGGAGATCTCCGTCAAGCATCACGGTTACGCCCGGATGAATCCTTTTGCTCAGTCTCCCATGAAGATTACCGTGGATGACGTTTTAAAATCGCCGGTAGTGGCGTATCCCCTGCGAGCGCTGGACTGCTGTCTGATGAGCGTGGGGGCGGCCTGTGCGATTATCTGTGACGAAAAAACCGCCGAACAGATCTGCAAAAACGCGCCGCATAAACCCCTGCGCATCTGGGTGGCTGCCGGTTCCCATACCCTCCGACCCGCGGATCGCCGGGATATGGAGATACCGCTGCTGCCTAACGAGACCGCCGATCAATACAAGGATTTAGGCGAGCGCTTCCCCGGCGGCGATCGCTATCCGGGATTCACCGGTTTTCTGGCGACCCGCATGTCGGCTTATTACGGTTACAGGATGGCGGGAATCACCGATCCGAGTGAAGATCTGGACGTCATCGAACTACACGACGCCTTCACCATCAGTGATATGCAGTCGTATGAGGATCTCGGCATCCGGCCCTATGGCCAAGGGCGGGATTATGTAGAATCCGGCGACTGCTATCATACCAATCCTAAGACCGGTCAGCCGGGCAAACTGCCCTCCAATATTTCCGGCGGTCTGATCGGCTGCATGCACGCCGTCGGCGCCACCGGCATTATGCAGACCTTTGAGATGGCCAGTCATATCTGGAACCGCTGGGCGGAGATCCATGGGGAGGAAAAAATTTGGCGGAAATTTGGCCGCCCCAAGCCCGCCGACTGGACCGACTTACAAGTCAAAGGCGCCAAAAGGGGCCTGGCTATCAGCCACGCCGGGGTCGGTTCTCATGTGACCTCGACTATATTAATAGATCCCGATCATTTATTAAAAAAGGACGATTAAAGGAGAAATACCGTGAGCATGTTCGGACAGGTTTACGTCAAAAATAACAGATATAAGATAAAAGGCAATTTCCATCACCTCACGCCTAATATCCCCATCCGCAACGCCGACGACGGCTGGAAACTCATGGGAGTCACCAATCCCCGCGATATGACATATATCCACGCCTATGGCGGAGAAGCACCGTTCTTTGAGGCTTTAAGTCAGGGAAAACTTCTGGGAACCCGCTGCGACAACCCTGATTGTGAATTCCAAGGCACCGTGTACCAGCCCTTTCGCATCCATTGTATGGATTGCCTGGGGCGAAACACCATTATCGATATGACCGACGCCGCCCAGAAAAATGCGGTGATTCATACCTTCATGGTGTGTGAACGCTCGGGGGCGTTCAGCCTGCTGGATAAGCCTATAAAATTTATCAACGTCGAATTCGAAAAGGTGGATACCATCCTAATGAGCTATCTCTCCAAAGGCAGCCCTGAAATCGGTATGCGGGTCGTGCCGATCTTTAAAAAGCAAAGTCCCACGTACACGATTATGGACTTATCCTGGGTGCCGGCGGGAACCGAAGAAGATCAACTTCCTGAAGGATTTGGTTTTTAATAGAGTCGAAAAAAACCCCGGCACTAATCTTCCTGAAGTTCTTTTATATTCCGGTATAGCTCCAGAGCTTCGGGGTTCTTAAGAGCGTCCCGGTTCAGGACCGGTTCGCTGTGGACGATTTTTTTCACGGCTAATTCCACCTTTTTCAGGTTGATGGTATAGGGGATGTCGTCGATTTTGATGATCTTGGCGGGAACGTGCCGGGGAGAGGTGTTGCTTTTTATGGTCTTTTTAATCTTATTTATCAATTCCCGGGTGAGTTCGATGTTCTCGGCTAATTTTACGAACAGGATGACGCGCACATCATCGCGCCAGTTTTGCCCCACCACCAGGCTGTCAACCACTTCGTCGATGCTCTCCACCTGGCGATAAATTTCGGCGGTGCCGATGCGGACGCCGCCGGGGTTAAGAGTGGCGTCGGAGCGCCCGTAGATGATGACGCCGTTATGTTCGGTGATTTTAATGAAGTCGCCGTGCCGCCAGACGCCGGGGTAAACATCAAAATATGCCTTGTGATATTTTTCCCCCTTGTCGTCATTCCAGAAATATATCGGCATCGACGGAAACGGCGCCGTGCAGACCAGTTCCCCGGTTTGACGGACCACCGAATGGCCTTTTTCATCAAAGGCCTTAACCTGCATGGCCAGGGTGCGGCACTGCAGTTCGCCGGCATAAACCGGACCCATGGGATTGCCGGCGGCGAAACAGCCGTTTATATCCGTCCCGCCGGAGATGGAGGACAGGCACAGGTCTTGCTTGATCTGTTGATATACGTATTCAAAATCATCCTCATGCAGAGGAGAGCCGGTGGAAAGAATCGCTTTTAATGAACTTAGATCATATACCGCGCCGGGTTTGAGCCCTTCCTGGCGGCAGGCGGAAATGTATTTGGCGCTGGTGCCGAAGATGGTGATCTTTTCATCCTGAGTTAATTTATACAAGGCGCCCGGGTAGGGAAAAAACGGTGAGCCGTCATAAAGCACAATAGTAGCGCCCAAAGCCAGAGAGCTAACCAGCCAGTTCCACATCATCCAGCCGCAGGTGGTGAAATAAAATATTCTATCTTCACGCTTGACATCGGTGTGCAACGATAATTTCAAACGGCAGTTGTTCAAACTGAATTTCCCGGCCCGCCTCTTCGGATATAAAATCACCCCAACAAACCGCATGAGCAATCCAGCCGATATCAGGATTATCCTCCGTATATGGAACCACCACCACTTTCCGTATAGAGGGCAGTTCCTTTAAGATGCCGGAAATCTTTTCCAGAGAGTTAAAACGCCTGCTGTTATAGGTATATCCGTTAGCGGTGAAAATAAGCTTGGGCTCAATCTGACCGAAACGATCCAGCACCCCTTTAATCCCGAAATCCGGCGAACAGGACGACCACAGCGCCCCGATGCTGGCCGCCGCCAGCATGGCGATGACCGTCTCCGGCATATTGGGCATAAAGCCCACCACCCTGTCGCCCTTTTTGATGCCCAGCTGCCGCATGGATTTAGCCAGACCAGACACCCGGTCATATAATTGGGCGTAGGTGATCCGGACCGGCTCCCGGACTTCTCCCTTAAAGATGACAGCGAGATGGTCGTCTCGATAGCGCAGCAGATTCTCCGCAAAATTCAGCTTCGCCCCCACAAACCACTTTGCCCCCCGCATTTCGTCGCCGTCCCCTAAAACCTGATCATAAGTCTTTGAATGGATAATCTCCATATAGTCCCACAGAGTGGCCCAAAAGGTCGGGATGTTATCGATGGACCATTCATAGAGAACATCATAAACGGCAAAGTTCCGGTTATGCCTTTGGTTTACATAAACCATGAACTTGTAC
>LJUC01000203.1 GCA_001303695.1 Phycisphaerae bacterium SM23_30 | reverse complement strand
CCCACAAACACCAGCGCCGGCTCATCACAAATCATTTTTCCATCGGCACTTACGCGCATATGCGGAAACTTATACTCCCAAAAAGTACGACAGATCGGCCATACGTAATCAGAATGAGTTATATGACCGGCCCGAAATTGATTGATTCTTTCAATCACCTCTGCATCAAATCCTACCCCTGCAATTGCCATGAAATGCCGATCATTAGCCAAGCCCAGATCGAGTTTTCTGAGCTTGCCGTGTTCTAATATATTAATTGCATTGGGTAAGGTGCCGTCGATGCCAAGTTCTTGCGCCAGCAGGTTTTCCGTGCCGAAGGGCAATATCAGGAGCGGCAGTTTCGACCCGGCCATGGTCTCGGCCACCGACCGAACGGTGCCGTCGCCGCCGGCGACAATAATAACGTCGGCGCCAAAATCAATGGCCTGAGCAGCCAATCGACCGGCGTGGGCCAGCGATCGAGTCAGATCGAGTTGAATAATGTGGCCCTGTCGGCGCAGGTAGTTGCGCAGACGGTCTATAATGGTGATATCGGCACTGGAGCCGGATTTCGGATTGACTATGAAAAAGTATCGGCGCGGCATGATGACATTTCAATGTAAAATATTTATATATAATACGTTATGGTAATATCATTTGTTCTGTTATATCGGCGATTTGAGCGCAAAATTACAGAACAAACCGGCCCCATTTAGGATGGGAATACGAAGGGAGGTATATGCTATTACCGACAGGCAGGTTTTTATAAGTAGTACCAATTTTTATAAATTACCGCCTTTTAGTTTTCGGGTATTGCCCATTCCATTGGGGTATTCGCCGATTATTTTGTTTCCATAGTAAATTCTTCGGACCGAATTATGTTGGATCGAGTTGGATTTGGTTGTCGATGGCGGTCTTGACTTTTTGCATCATTTCGACGAAATCGACCTGGCGTTTGGAGAGTTCGGCCAGTTTGGGGTGGGTGCCGATCTGCGTTTCGAGGTCGGCGAGTTGGTGTTTGACATCGACCTCGACGGGTTTTTGGTCGTGCTCAAGTTGACGGATTTTATCGGCGAGTTTTTGATACTCCCGGACAAGCCGGAGGGCTTCGGAATCGTCGTTGACTTCTTTTTGGGCCTGTTTCAGGAGGGCGGTTCTTTGATGGGCGGCGATCCTTTTTCCCAGTTGCTGGGCTAATTCAATGAGGCGTTCCATAAGATAATCCTTTAGCAGTTCGTATGAAGCAGTCGGGCAATTAATAAATCCGGCAAGCATTACAAACGTTGACAAGCTGCTTGTATTGGCTTCACGTCTAAAATAAAAACGCTGCGTCCGTGGGTGCCGATAATTAATTCATTTTCCTGGGGATGAACCACCATATCGTGCACCGGCGTGGTGGGTAGATTATTACACAACGAATGCCAGGTCTTGCCCCGGTCGAGCGAGGTATAAACTCCCAGATCGGTTCCCACATAGAGAACATTATTCTTTTGGGGATCTTCTCTCACTGCATTGATCGATTCGGAAGGGAGATTTCCGGCGATGGACTGCCAGTTTTGTCCAAAATCGGTTGACATGTAGAGGTATTTTTCAAAGTCGTCTTGGCGAAATCCGGTGAATGAGGCATAGACGGTGCCGATCTCGTGCCGGGAAGCGATAACCCGACTGACCCATTTGTCCGGCAGGTCTTTATCGATCTTACGCCAGTCTTCACCGTCGTTTCGCGTGAGATATATGCTGCCCCCTTCGGTTCCCACGTAGATCAGGCCCTGTTTGAGCAGTGACTCCGAGATCATGGTTATCGTTCCGAAAGGTACTACGTCCCATTGATCACCGGCAGGTTCGGACAGGTCCCCACTGACGGCAAACCAGTCATCTCCGCGATTAAGGGATTTCAACAATTTGTTGCCGCCGGCATAAAGGGTGTGGGGATCATGGTGAGATATGATAAAATAGGCGTACCAGCCGAAACGCCAGCGCTCCTCACCGCGCGGGGCCCGGGGGCGAATGCTTTGGGAAAACGGACCCCCGGAAAGTATGGACACGCCCGACATGTCCATGCGCCTCATATCCCCGTGTTGGTGTTCGTAGTAAATGATGTTTTTGTGGGTGGGGTCCCGCAGGGTGACAAATCCGTCTCCCCCGGTCCACTGGTCCAGATAAACATGTTCCCAGGGATCGTTGGTGGCGTCCTGAAGCTTTACATTACTGGGCCCGTACAGCGAGGCGTTATCCTGGGTGCCGCCGTAGATATAATAAGGCTCGTCCGTATCCGTGGATACGTAATAAAACTCCCCAATGGGCAGATTGTTGAGGTGCAGCCAGCATCGGCCCCGATCATAAGACATGAAAAGCCCCCCGTCATTGCCCAGGATGATTCGATCGGGATTCAAGGGGTCGATCCACAGTTCATGATGGTCCAGGTGAAGAGCTCCTCCCCGCGTCGGGTGGAAGCGAATGATCTTTTCCCCGAACCGCTCATAGGTTTTGCCGCCGTCGGTGGAGTGAAATCCTCGATTGCCCAGTAGGTAAATCTCATCTTCATTATCCGGCGAAACTCTTATGTCGCAAAACTTCCAGCCATATACTGAAAAGACCGAATATAAATCTTCTTCGTTGGCTTTTTTCCAGGTTCGGCCTTTATCGCTGGAACGATAGACTTCTGCGCCGACCAACTCGCGCCGCTGAGGGCCCGGCGCCCGGTTATCGATAAAGGCATAAACAACGTTAGGATTAGTAACAGCAACATCAAAACCGATTCGTCCCATACTTCCCCTCGGCAAACCGCTACCCAGCTTTTGCCAGGTCTTGCCGGCATCTTCCGTTTTATATATCCCGCTTTCCCGGCCTTTTTTAAGCTGCCAGGCGGCGGCATATAAAATCCGGTTGTCAGAAGGGTCCATCGCCATATCGACGGCGCCGGTCTTGTCGCTGATATAAAGAACTTTCTCCCAGGTCTTTCCTCCGTCGGTGGTCTTAAATACCCCTCTTTCTTCATTCGAGGACCAAAAGTGGCCGATAGCCGCCGCATACACTACCTCAGGATTTTCCGGATCAATGATAACCTTGCCGATATGATGGGTGTCGTGCAGTCCCATGTTCTGCCAGCTCTTTCCGGCGTCGGTGGATTTAAAAACGCCAGTGCCGGCATACGCGTAACCACTGTGTCGGGGCTGGGTCTCTCCCGTTCCCGCCCAGATAATATTCGGATGGGAAGAGGAGACGGCGATATCGCCGATAGCAAAAGTGGATTCATTTTCAAAGATGGGCTCCCACGTTAAACCATTGTTTACCGTCTTCCAGATATTGCCCGAACCCGGCCCCGCGTAGATCGTTCCGTGATTACCCGGAGGCACGGCAATGGCTTCGATTCTCCCCCCCTGTTGCTTGGGACCGACGGCCCTCCATTTCAGATCCTTAAAGACGGATTCATTTTTTAATCTTACATGATGTTCCCAGGACTTCATTCGAGCTTCGGCACGGGTGGGGCCTTTCTGAATAAGGTTCTGCCTTTCCTGGGCATATGCCGGCTGAATGAGAATGTAAATGAGCGGCATTAATAAATATAATTTTGATTTCAAAACCATGATAAAACCTTCTCTTTTTTTTACTTTATGGAATAGTATCTGCCACAGATACTGATCTGGATTCTTTAATTTTAACCAGGAATGACTAAATAACCTTTGCACTCACAGGTAGTTTAACTTCCTTTTTATCACCATTTAGCCCTTGTATGTTTATCTTAATATTTCCTTCTAATGATTGTACATCAGGTACATGCTTTGGCTTTAAATAAACTATAATCTTTTCTAGTCCCTCGTCTATTTCCACTTGGGCGTCCAGCCAATTTGCAAACGGATTATCTATACTATTATATCTGAATAATTCCTTTTTAACATTATATAACTCGATTTTCCTGTTTGATAAATTATCATTAATACCGGAAGAAAATACGAAAATCGCTTTATGGGGACTAATAACATATTCCGGAACAATTTCAGCCGTAATAGGAACTTCAACTTCAGGGACTTCGTCCGGAGAAAAAACTACCCTTATCTTTCCTTCTAACTTCCCTGGCGTCTCTTCTTGTACTAAAATATCAAAGTAAAAAGTTGTAATATAATAACCAACCTGATTTCTAAATATCGATCCTGTTGCCTTCTTAAGTTTTGTCTCTATACTTTTAGGGAAACTAAAAATCTCCGCCACCTCTATATCCATCAAATCCCTGTGAAATACATATATCTTCGTTTCCTTGGGGTTTAGATCATTGATTGCAATTTCATCCCATTGCAATGTAAAAGGTTCCGGACGTGCAGAAGTTATAGGATCAAATGATGCAGCTATAGTTAGTTTATCTGGTGAAGTTTCTGAATTCGAAAAAATTAAAACATCCGAAATTGTCCTACCCAATGTTCCCATTTTTAACGTTACATCAATAAATCCTTTCTCACCCGGGGCATATTCTTTTTTAGCAAAATTTACCACAGAACAGGAACAGCTAGGTTTTACCTTTTCAATTTTTAACATCTCATTTCCATTATTTTCAAAATGATACTCATAACGTATCGAAGAAGCCGTGCTGCCTTTTATGGAGCCAGCGTCATAAAAAGTGTTTTGAAAGAGAATGCCCGGCCCCTTGACCTGTACTTTCTTCCCCCGTCCTCCAAATGTAAAAGTTAAATATCCCAAATATATTAATGAACCAAGGATAAATAATATAAACAATTTATTATTTTTCAGACTCGTTCTAATGTCCATTTGCTCTACCTCGTGAATATCGAATATACAGATACATGCCCGCTAAGAATAAAAATAGGCTTCCCAAAATAATAATGATTATTTTATTTGATGATTCCGTTGTATCGACATTTTGTCCAATAACGCCCGATGCTATTTCATTACCCGGTATATCTTTGATAACAGCAGTATCTCTCTCTGCTTGCTTGTCCGGCGATATGAATTGGAAATCACCGGGTTTTTCTTCTAATTCCAAAATATCTCTTGGATTTGAAACATCAAAATCATGTAACTTGACATATCCCATCCTTCCACTTTCATTTCTTAAGTAAATACCCTCGCCCACTACATAAGATGTTTCAATAATACTATCATATACCTCTGTGCCCCGGGGATAGTCTATTATAAACAAACTTTCATCCAAGTCGGGATCGATCTCATATTCGGCAACCTTAAACTTACAAAAACATATCGGGTTTTCGTATTTTTTTTTCATTTCTTCCTCTAAGTTTTCATACGAATACAATGCTTCTGTAATAATCCAGACTCCGTTACGTTGTTCCAGCTTTATATCATTTAGCTCGTATATAGCCGGAAAGGCAATTTTTGATGTTTTCTTTGGTACGTTATGTCGCATCTTAACCGGTGCAAAATCCCGCAGCGGATCTATCCACACCTCCAGTACATCCGAATCATCCTCAGAGAAAAAATGCCGACCCTCTAATTTATAAGCTTTATCATAATCGCCGACATTTTCCGGCCCCGTAAGCTTCCATCTGCCCATCTCCAACAGTTCCGGCAGCGTATTATTATAACGAAATATCTCATGTTCCACCGGCGTCTGCCAGTGAAACAGTTCAAAATTCATGTTTTTCCCCGCCTGAACCGTTCCGCCAATTATCTTATCAGGATTTTCCGGTTCAAAGCCCATCCCCATCATTTTTAATCCGTTCCAGGTAAAAAGATCTCTATGAAAAGGATTAGCATCTCTCCTTGTGAAATACTGCACTCTATTAACTCTCATCTTGTCGTCAAGTCTGTGTAGCTCTATTTTCCATATTACGGTACAATCTATTCCTCGAAACTGATCTTTGTCGTCGCCCTTTCTTTTGGTTAAACCGTTATATCTGGCATATTCAAATTTGATGTGAACTCCTTTCAGCATCTCCTTGCGCATTTTGATCCCCTCTATCATATCATTAAGGGTAAAATCAGCCTCGTGCGCCTTTTTTTCTATTTGCCCCGATATCGCGCTAGAAACACAAAGAAAAATCAGGGTTGCTAACAACATATTCTTACTTTTTAGTAACATAAATAACTCTCCCGCGGTTGATAACAAAACATAACATTCTTTTTCTTTGATCGCCGCCGAAGTATTTGACTTTCTAATCCCGTCGGGCGGCGCCTTATCGTAATTAACGGTTGGGCAACTTGCTCTATATAAAATAAAAGGGCTCAATAGATTTTTTAATTATTCCTCAGGCCACACACACTTTGTAAAGTTACAAAAAACTTCATCTTCATCTCTCCACTCGCACTCGCCCCCGCTACACTCGCCAAGTTGTTTAATACCGCAAAACTGATTGGTGTCGGGTATTATTTGACATCCCGGATACTTTTCTTCTGTCTGTTGACAAAACTTGTATTGCCATGTAGCTTCACAAAACCAACAATAAGCCCCTTCAGATTTCAAAATGCAATCGTTGTACGTATCGCATCCCTGATTAACACATTCATGCCACGCCCTGCAATACTGTTCACCTGCTCTGGCGGCATAAAATCCTGAAGTGCCGATTATGGTTAGCGACATAAAAATTACTATCTTCTGTTTCATACTTTGCTCCTTTCTTTCATTTTTGCGAAATAGAGATCAATTGACTTTAGTTTACCAAATGGTTCATTCTCAATTATACCTCCTATTCACGCTTACCGGGGGGAAATTTTTTTATCTATTGAGCCCTCTAAAACCTATTTTCTAATATTTCTCTCTTAATTTGACGATTCCATCACCAATTTTTGTGTATGTCCGTATAATCCGATCTACACGCATGTCTTTATTTGCTTAGTTAGAGAAATTGCAAAAAGTGCGCACAGAAAATTTGAATTTTTTTATAAATTTCTCTAAGTCATTATTATTTAAAGTCTTACAAATAAAAAATTTTTGCCTGCCGCTCTCCAACTCCCTATCCGCCCTTTGGGGAACTCGACGGAATTTGAACTGTCCGGTAACTTTCTCCGGGCGGGATTTGATATATCTCCCCCGGCTAATCCCGCACCTGATTCTGTATCAGTATGACTTTTCGACCTCCGGCCCGGGCATTGTACGTCATAAACCAAGTCAAATTAAGAAGTTATGTAAACTCCCCTCTTAAAATCCCTCTGCCTCCAAGAAAATCGATTCGATTTTTCCCAAAATGCTATGTGTCTGATAAATAACAACTTACGATCCCGGCCGTCGGCCGAAATGCGATGTAGGATAAAACAGGCTAAATTTACCCCCAAAATTCCAAACCTTTGGCTCGGATTGACCTGATTTATTTTAACCAGGATTTCCCAGAAACCGACTTGTAAGAGAGCGCAATTTTGATAACATAGGCACCATTGGCAGTGTGGAAGTTCT
>LJUC01000202.1 GCA_001303695.1 Phycisphaerae bacterium SM23_30 | reverse complement strand
CGGCCAAATCCTCGTAGGTCAATTCCGCATCGTAAACCAAAGAGGTGTCGATAATGAGCTTCGTATCACCGTACACAAACCAGTTGTCATTAAGTTCTGCAAACGCCGATGCCAGGCCCCAGCTACGCACCACTGCCACCTTTACTTCCTGATCGGGGGGCAGTACGGTCAGGTGTACGGGTATTATGGTCGGGTTTTCATCGGGATCATCGTTAGTGATGGTGATATCGGCATAATGATCGCCCGGTGCCAGCCCGGTAGTGTCAATTTCGACGTTTATTAAATCCCAGTTAGTGCCGCTGATCGGCACGGTTCCGGTGGTAGGACTCAACGATAACCAAGTGCTCTCGGCCGGCACCAGCCAGTCGAAGGCCTGGGTGGCCATCAGCTTGTTGTCGGCGTATTCAAAGTATGCTCCCCATATGTAATCATCCGCCATCACCACCACCCGCCCCTGACCATATTCAGCCGCCGCGATACTCGGATTCCCCTCGTCGTCATTGACGATGGTATATCCCGGTGAGCTAACCGAAAGCGAATTAACTGGGTATGGTAAATAGACTTCTGATACGTCTTCGGTGATTTCGTGGGTAAAGATATTGGTGCTGTAACCGCCCGAACCGGGGATGCCCGTATAAGTGATGCCGAATAGTGCGGACAGTACGTCGGCGGCGCCTGGTTCATCCCCAGTGATAATTAATCCCCTTCCCTTTTGCACCCAGGCCTCTACGGCATTCTGCTCGGCGGCGGTCCAGGCAATGGTTTCGGTCCAGTCTTCGTTTATCCAGAGTATGTCGTATGGCTCCAGTAAACTTCCGGTAATGGGGCCGGTATTGATGTATTCAATCTTTGCCCCCCGAGAGGTTAGGGCATCCTTCATGCCGTCCAGCGAAGAGACGTTTCTTTCGTTATGAGTAAGATCAATAGCGATAGACACACCCTTGAGGTCCATCAACGGACCGTCGTATCCTCCATTATCATAATCCCCGGAATATTCCGGGCCAGTGGTGCCGTCATTATCCGGAGATGTGTCATCGATAGTGGGAGCGGTGGTTGATATTCCTTCTCTGGTTATGTCCAGGGTCAGATCGGTATCTTCACGGTCTCTCATGTCGTAATGAAGCGTGCCGTCGCCGGTGTTATATATATTAAAGCTGCCTCTCCAGGTATCCCAGGTGGGCATTGATACATTGATGGTTGTCGGATTAACCGAAATTTCCGGATCACCTTCGAAATAATAATTCACCGGGATAAAAGTCTCTAAATAGGTTACCGTCTGAGTGGTGTTGGTCATCTTGACTCTAAGCTGATCCACCGTTACCTGCCCGGAGTTGATGGTAAAGTGTCCGTCGCCGCTGCCCCTTCCCACCGAACAGGGATGACCGCCGCTGACGGCGTAACCGGGAGTCGGAGAACCGCCGCTAAAGGGCAATATAAAGATATAGCCATCGTCACAGGTGAAGTAATCGAAGTTGACATTGACCTGATCGCCCCATTTCAAGGAATCGGGCGAGGGGGGGGTCATGGTGATATTATGCACCGAATGCCCGAAAGTAAAGTCCACCGGTTCAAATATATCCAGAAGCACTTCTCCGGTGGTTGCGCTCCTTATATGAAATCTCACCTGGTCCACCACTACGTCGCCGGAGGTGATGAAAAACCAGCCGCTGCCGTTGCCGCTGGGATAATCCCAGATGGGCGAGCCATGAGCGCCATAATTGGGGGTTAAACTGCCGTTGGTAAAGGGGCGAATGAAGATTTGGATACCATTCTCGTCATCTGTCGTATAATCGAAATATGCATATACTCTTTCGTCTATGCCAAAGTCCAGTGATGACGGTGACGTCGGGGAAAAAGAAATATTAGAAAAAGAGTTGGTAAAGGTCGAAACACTGACCGAACCTTCATAGGGCACATAATTATGCTTGGTAACCGTAACATCCATAGTGCCGCTGGTGTTCGGGATAAAATTGAATGTTACTTGACCAAAAGCATTGGTATATTTGTAGTCGTATATATCACCGCTTTTAAATATACTCACCAGGGCACCGGGTATCAGATTGTTGAATTCATCTCTTACGGTAACTGTTAATATGCCATTGCTTACTGAGGATGCATGGGAAACATTGCTAAGACGAATCGGCTGCGCCGTCCAGAGATCCAACGCCGGATCGCCCTGCCAAAGGTAAATTTTAACGTTGTCCATGTACATGTGCCCGGTACCATAAAAGTCTATCACTTCGGTGTTGGCATCATTAAAAATCCAGCCCAGCCGGGTGATACTTTCATTTCCGATGGTATCAAAAAGATATCGACAGAATTTCTGGTTCGCATAGGTGTAAGAAGGACGGGTCGCTCCCAGAAACGCCACGGCGCCATCGGTTTGCTTAACGAAGGCTTCCCCCAAACATTCACCGGATGTCCCATTATCAAGAGCGTTATTCATACAGGAACTGCTCATAACGATCGGCATCATGTTCCCATTGGTCAGGGCATGTGCGTTTACAGTGGAATAAACTTCATCGTAAGTATTCCAGCCGTAGAGGTTGGTGTCATCGTCCTGAGCAGCCCAATAGCTTCCCCAGGGCCGGGGATTGGGGTCCCCGAAGCAGCCATGACCGCGATAATGTATGATACTTACTCCATTATTGACTTCGGTGTTGACAAAGGCATTGTCAACCCCGGCGTCGGAGCCATATGCCGTGATGAAATCAAAAG
Source organism: Phycisphaerae bacterium SM23_30 (assembly GCA_001303695.1). GTDB lineage: Bacteria > Planctomycetota > Phycisphaerae > Sedimentisphaerales > SM23-30 > SM23-30. The sequence continues at coordinate 4,670 of LJUC01000202.1, read as the reverse complement.
GATCGGTATAGGCGGCCGTGCGTATATCTTCGCTGTCGTCTTCGTAGTCCCATCGGTCATAGCAGACTAGTAATGCGTGATTGGCCCAGGTGCCCATCGGCGGATTCTTGACATAGGTTAAGGTCTTGGTAATTAGTTGCGAAAGCTCCGTATTGTTGTTGACCGACAGTCGTCCGACAGCAACGTCAGGATAAACATCCGGCGCGGCGCCGCCGGTTATGCAGGCATACCAATGGTCACCGGGCAGGTCATCAGGAACTGCCCCGCCACCCCAGTTTTCATGCCAGGGAAGATTGTCTATATCACCCACTAGCAAAACGTATTCCAGTTCCGGATGGGCGGCATAGAAATCGCTTATCAAGGTTTTAACCGCTTCTTTCGTAGGGCTTGAACGGGCATATCCGGAAAAATTGATGCCCTCAGCCCGGTGCCATGCCAACAAAGAATAAAGCGTCGTGTATGAGGTATTGTCCGAATCCCTGATGTAAAGAAGTTTTTTGTCGGTTTCATAAGGTGCGCCGGCAATTTTTATACCTTCGTCCTGCCATCCTTGGGGCAAAGTAAAATCCTGGGCCGCTGCTTGACGGCCCAACAATTCCTGACGATCCAGGTTTTTCTCGATGATGTTGAGGGACTTGTAATTGACAATATTATCTTTATACATCCGGCCGAAGGTGGGGGATACGGTTTTAGCGGTTTGTATTCCGCCACTAAATTCTAAGGCCACTCTGATATGGTCGTACACCAGCAATTCACCGGTGGCGGGATTGAATCTCACCGGATGCACCTGCACGCCCACCACGGTTATATCACGCCAGATACCAGGCTCCTCAACTTCAATGAGTTCTGGTGGATAATAGGTATCTTGAGAATAGAAAGTCCGGTCAATGGTAAAATCACCGGGATTTACCTGTTCACCATCCTTTAAGGGTTTCTGGAAAGGATAAATATGGTAGCCCGTAAAGGTCGTATAGGAAGCATCCACAATAGTCGCCTGAACGGTTGCTCCATCGGGAATACCAACCAACTCCCTTAAAATAGGCAGTTGAGGTTTTCCGATATCAGATGTAGTGGCATAGTTGGGAATAGTTAAGATCTGAAAAAATTCCTCGCCGACATATGTATCTTCACGGTGCACACCTTCGACCTCAAAATCAAGAATGACACTATTATCAAAGGTTTGCTGATAAGCAGCCTGCGCGGATCCTTCAGAGTTTGTAATTTGAACTTGAGCAGTGGGCTTGGTGTATCCGGTGTGGTCCGGGCCTGGCGATGTTCCGGCCGGAGTCGTAAATATAAAAAGGGACCATGCCAGAATAGTCACCAACCGAAAATATGATTTGATGGAACAAGAACGACTACTTTTTCTCAGGAAATAAATCATTCCTCGGCCTCCTAAATGTGGGCGTCATAACTAGTTATATTCCTTTGTCCGGGTTATTAGAGATAGTTTCTTTGAGTCAGCTTTTAACCATTGGCTGATGTAATGACGTAATAACATCTCGAGCAATATGAAAAATTGAATAATAACTCCTTTGTTGCATTTACTTAGATCGGCAGCGTCTTCCGTAACCCATTTCTTAGCAATATTCTAACCTTAAAACCGTTAAAATGTTGCAACCTGTCAGGAGGTCAGCCGCCTTAATATCTACGATAAATTCAATATAGATTTGATTCTATAATAACAACGCCAAAATGTCAATGATAATTTCTTGAAATATTCAGCTAAGTGAATTCCCCAAATAATAACTCAATCGCTTATTTTCGGCAAAACCTCCCGGACTGCTCTTTAAAAATATATTTCCGGCTGTATTCTTATTATGTTGAACCGTTGAAAAAGGCCTTGTCACTCTAAAACAACTCATAACTATACTCCCGTCATATGTCTGACCGCTTATAATCGGCAAAAAACTGCCCTTATAACTTATAAGGAGTCAGATATGGAAACCAGAAACAGAAAGAAACAGACCCTCGAACGCCTCAACTGCAAGATCCTCGACGTCAAATTTCTCCAGGAGATTCAACAGGGGCTCCATTGCTCCCCCTTCGAGGCCGGGGTCTTTCTGCAGGTCGTCAAGGAAGTCTATTTCCCCTATCGCCCCGGCGATGATCAACCCTTAATTTTGTTGACCAACATGATCGTCAAAACTCTGGCCCCGGCGCAAAACATCCTGAACTATTATAAAAAACGATGGGTCTGCGAAGAAGCCGGGCAATTCTTAAAGGGCCGCGTAGGTTTCGAGCGTTTTCGTATCCGTCGCTATGTCGCCATTCAACGGTTAGCTATTTTAGCGATGCTGGCAATGGGGTTTCTTAGTTGGATTTTATGGCATAACCGGCAATTAACCAAAACTTCGTAATTCGTCATTATTAAGTCCGTTATCCGTTTTTAATTGTCGGCAATGGAGCCTGCCTCCGCCCTAAATACTTATGACTACAAGCCTTATCGCTATAAACCCTTTTTCCATGTTTACTTTTTTCCCGCTTGCCCTTATAAATCAGACCCTGAGACAATTAAATGTTTGCCAAATCCCCCTAAAATTTTTATATTAGTGTGGTTCTATACTTGTAATAAAAATATCTTTCAGGAGGCAAAACATGGATCGCAGGCAATTCGTCAAATATCTGGCGGGCGGCTCGGCCCTTTCGGTTTATTCATTAAACAAGCTCAATGCGGCCGTTTACGAGAGCATCGCCGGCTTAAATCAGCAGTTTCAGGATTTCTCCCCCGACGGCATTTACTGGGAGGCGGTCCGAAAGCATTTTCTCTTTGAAGACAACCTTATCATGATGAATAACGGCACCCTCGGCCCCATGCCCGAACCCGTTTACAACACCTTAATAAAATATTTCAAAATCCAGTGCACCAACCCCTACCGCTGTTATAGCTTCTTCTCCACCTTAAAGGGCGAGGTCCGCAACAAGCTCGCCCGCTTCATCGGCGCCGACCCCGACGAGGTCGCCCTCACCCGCAACACCACCGCCGGCATGAACGTCGGCGCCAACGGCATCGACATGCAGCCCGGCGACGAAGTCCTCATGACCGACCTGGAGCACCCCGGGGGCCTGCAGCCCTGGAGATTAAAGGCCAAAAGGTACCACGTCAACATCAAGGAAGTGCATCTTGACGTCCCCCCTAAAAGCACCGCAGAAATCATCGACGCCTTCGCCGCCGCCGTCACCCCCCGCACCAGGGCCATCAGTGTCAGTCATACCATCTATATTACCGGCATGATCTTTCCTATCCGGGAATTATGCGAGATGGCCCACGAAAAAGACATCCTCGTTGTTGCCGATTCCGCCCACGGCGTGGGGATGCTTGATCTCAATATGCACCGCATGGGCGTCGATCTCTTCTGCTCCAGCCCCTACAAATGGTGCGGCGCCCCCACCGGCGTCGGTGTCCTCTACGTCAGAAAAGAGGCCCAGGACCGCATCTGGCCCCAGATCGCCTCCTCCGGCTGGGACCGCACCGGCGCCTCAAAGTACGAAACCCTTGGCCAGGGAGCCGACCCTCTCATCTTCGCCTTTGGTGAAGCCATGGATTTCCAGAACATCATCGGCCGCGACCGCATCGAAAGAAGAATCAAAACCCTCGCCGCCCGCCTCAAAGAAGAGCTCCACAAACTCCCCAAAGTCAGAGTCCACACCCCCGACGACCCCTACCTCAGCGGCGGCTTAACCGCCTTCTCTATCGAGGGCGTCTCTCCCAACACCATCGTTAATTACGTCCGCGAAAAGTACAATATCGTCATCCGCACCATCGGCTCCAGCCCCCAAACCCGCGGCGTCCGCGTATCTACTAATATTTATATCTCCGACAGGCAATTAGACATGCTTATAGAAGGTATTAAACATCTCGCTCAGTAAAACATGAATTTAAGCGAAAGTATCATGACCATGCGATGGAAAGTACTATTCATCCTTGCCGCCTTCTTTCTTGTCGTAAATATCTCAGGCTGTGGGCCCGCCAAGACTGCCCTTAAATCCTCCGACACCGTGGGCCCCTTTTCCCCTGCCGTCCGCGCCGGCAGCTTCCTCTTCGTCTCCGGCCAGATCCCCCGCGATCCCGATACCAGGCAAATGGCCGGCCCCACCATCGAAGCCCAAACCCGACAGGTCCTCGAAAACCTCAAATCCGTCCTCGAAGCCGCCGGCAGCTCCCTAAAACAGGTCGTCAAGGTCACCATCTTCCTCGACAACATGGACAACTACGCCGCCGTCAACAAAATATACTCCGAGTACTTCACCCACGATCCCCCCGCCCGCGCCTGCGTCCAGGTCGCCCGCCTGCCCCTCAACGTCAAAATCGAAATCGAAGCCATCGCCCTCGCTAAGGAATAAGGAGAAATTATTGTCCGAAATCCCGCTTGCTCGTAACTAAATATTTATATTAAAAAAAGTTTAAGGCGGGGCTTGGCCCCACACTTAATTATTTATAATTATAATTTTTTTAAGGAGGTATCCCAGATGAATCGATTACCAAAACACTTAATAATTGCCCTAATGGCCGTATTTTTGGTGCTCGGTCTCAATCTCCAGACCCAGGCCCAGGTCATCCTGACCCCTAGTGAGGAATCCGGCTTCCAAGAATACACCGGCTACGAGGAAATGCTCCAGTTTCTCCAAGAAATTCAAGCCTCCTCCACCGAAATGCTTCTCTCCGACTT
>LJUC01000201.1 GCA_001303695.1 Phycisphaerae bacterium SM23_30 | reverse complement strand
GGGGAAAGATCATTTATCCTTTTTAATTTTTAGCAGGGGGATATCGAGCGATTTGGCGGATGTGTTAAACCTGGGGATATCCTGCTGAATTACATTTTCCAGCCGGTCCAGCTGGACCTGGAGCTGTTCGGATAGTTCCTCAAAAACCTGATAGCTCTGGGCGGTGGGGGGGTAATCGCCGCTGCCGACCACGCCGGTGAGGGCGGCGAGTTTGTTATTTAACATGATGGGGAAGTTGAGCGGGTCCTGGGCGCTTTTGGATTTGACCTGGATAATCGCCTCTTCGATCGGCGTCAATTTATCCCGGATCTCCCGGGCGAGGTCATCGAGGAGAGACTTAGGATCATGGCCTTCGGCCCGAATCAGGGCGTCCTGAATCTGTTGGCGCATACTTCGGATCAGGTTGACGGCATCGTGAGCCTGGGAAACGCGATCCCGAATCTTAATCAGCAAATCGAATTGATCTTCGAGATCCTGCTGGGAGGACTCCACCCGCGGATCTTTTACAATCTCGAAATTGACGGAGGCGGAAGCGTCTTTATAAATCAGCCGGGCCTGGTAGGTTCCCGGGACGGCCCGGGGCCCGCGGAGGCTGCCGGACCACAATACGGCCTGCGGCACCTCGCGCGCCCCCGGGTACTGCATATTCCAACTGAACTTATTTAATCCCGCCTGGGCGGACAGGTCAGCGCCTGCAAAGCTTTGAATTAACTGGCCGGATGAGTCGCATATTTCAAGAGTGAGCTTGGCCTGGGGATCCGGATCATTTTGCAGGAGGTACCAGATTGATACCCGGGCGTTGCCGGTGCGGTAAGTTTTTCGGGGGTTTAATAATTTGATCGGGTCAGACAAAGGAGCTTGCGGCTGCTGCTGAAGGGGGGTCAGGTCATCCAGGATCCAGAACGACCGGCCCTGAGTGGAGATGACCAAATCGTCTTCTTTGACGACCATGTCGGTAATGGGGACGACCGGCAGATTCAATTGAAGCGATTTCCAAGATTTGCCATCGTTCGACGAATAGTAAACTCCGGTTTCGGTTCCGGCATACAGCAATCCCTTCTTATTCGGGTCTTCGCGGACCGTACGGGTGAAAGCATCCTCGGCGATGCCGGCGGTAATCAGCCGCCAGCTCCGCCCGTAGTCGGCGGTCTTGAAGATATAGGGTTTGAAGTCATCGAGTTTATATCGATTGACGGCCATATAAGCCGTTGCGGCATCATGGGGGGAGGCTTCGATGATACTGACCATCCCCCATTCGGGCATGTTCGTCGGCGTCACATTACGCCAGCTTCCGCCGCCATTGCGCGTCACATGCACCAATCCGTCGTCGGAGCCGACCCAGATCAGACCTTCCTGAAGTGGTGATTCGGCGACGGAAAAAATCGTGCAGTAATACTCGACACTGGTATTGTCGTGGGTAATGGGTCCGCCGGAAGGTCCCTGCTTTGATTTATCGTTTGTGGTCAAGTCACCGCTGATAGTTTGCCAACTCTGACCGCTGTCGGTGGATTTAAAAAGGACATTCGCGGCGGCATACAAAATATCGGGGTCGCGGGGCGAGATAACGATGGGGAAGGTCCACTGAAATCGGTACTTTAGCTGGGCTGCTCCCCATCCCATGGGGTTGTCGGGCCAAGCATGTACATTACGGGTAAAACCGGTCAGGTGATCGTATCGGGTCAGGTGGCCGCCATAACTGCCGGCATAGACGATATTCGGTTGATCCGTACGAGGTGCGATGTAGCCGCTCTCCCCGCCGCCGACGGCATAGAAATCCATCGACGAGGCATTGGCCCGGCTGGAAATCGAAACGGTGCTGTTGTCTTGCTGGGCGCCATAGACTCGATAAGGGAATTGATTGTCGGTGATGACGTGATAGAACTGGGCGGTGGGCTGGTTATCCTGCCGGGTCCAGCTTGCCCCGCCATTGAAACTTACGTTGGCGCCGCCATCGTTGCTGTTAATCATGCGTTGATTGTCTTCGGGCGCGATCCACAGATCATGATTATCGCCGTGCGGCACCTGAATCGTCGTGAAGGTTCGACCCCCGTCGATGGATTTTCCCAGGGCGGTGTTTAACAGATATATCGTATCGGGGTCCTGGGTATCGGTATAGATGCGACTATAATACCAGGCCCGTTGCCGCCATCGTCGGTCGTCGTTCAACCGACGCCAACTCGCCCCGGCATCGTCGGAACGAAACACCCCGCCGTCTTCTGCCTCGACGATGGCCCAGACCCGTTCGGGAATAACCGGCGAAACCGCCACGCCAATTTTGCCTTTTATCCCTCTGGGCAAACCGTTGGTCAGCTCTTTCCAGTTGTCGCCGCCGTCGGTCGTTTTATAAAGGGCGCTGCCCTCGCCGCCGCTGAACAGACCATACGGGGTTCGTTCAACCTGCCAGAATCCTGCGTAAAGGACCCGGGGATTGGTGGCGTCCATCACCAGATCGACGGCCCCGGTTTTATCATCGACGTAAAGAACCTTTTCCCAGTTTCGGCCGCCATCGACGGATCGGAACACGCCGCGCTGCTGGTTGGCCCCGAAAAGGTGGCCCATAGCCGCCACATAAACCAGGTCGGGATTTTGCGGATGAATCCGAATACGGCCGATGTGGCGCGAATCACTCAGCCCGACGTGTTTCCAGGTTTTACCGGCGTCGGTGGATTTATAGACCCCGTCGCCGTGAGATACGTTACCGCGCACCGGCGACTCACCCATACCCACGTAAATCACGTTGTGATCGGCAGGCGCCACGGCAATCGCCCCCACCGAACCGGTCTTAAAGAAACCGTCGGAGATCGGCTGCCATGACAGCCCGGCATCGGTTGACTTCCAAACTCCTCCCCCGGTGGCACCCATATAATAAACGAGCGGCTCACCCGGCACCCCCGCCACCGCCGTCACACGACCGCCCCGCGCCGGCCCAATGCAACGCCACTCAATGCCGCGATAGAAGGATTCATTCTCGTCCTGAGAAAACGCCGCCTGAAACTGAGTTATAACAAGAAAATACATAACAACAAACGTATAAAACCATCTTTTGAATTTTCGGGCAGATGACATCATCATTTTATACCTCCGATTTGGTCGAACATTAAGAAATATTTGTTTTACCGGTACGCTCAAGTTTGCCTAATAATTGTAAAGACAGTAGATATTTTAGTCAACTATTACATCCCTTGGGGGGCACGGAATTTTACCGGCTCGTAGATGACGGCCGATTTGGAAAAATTCAGGACAATCCGAGCCGAAGTTACAATGTTTTCTGCAATAATGGGCGTGATTTAGGCCACTTTTCGTACTTTGACAGATTTTAGCCAAAATCTTTAGTGCCAAAATTGCAAAGACATATAATTTTTCCAAAACCAGTATTTAAAAGCGCGTCGGGTTGAAGTGGTGGGTTGGATTCGTTTCTTTATTCCTATCCTCTTTTTAATTCTAATACCTGTATTATTTTTTCCAAAGCTTCGAGTCGCTGTTTCAGTTCCTTATTTTCCGCCCGGAGGGCGTCAATCTGCACTTGTTGTTCATAATCGGCCTTGTAATTATAGGTGGCTATTTCATCCGTCAGCAGACTGGCTCCATTGTGCAGATCTTTCGGCAGGGATGCTGGATCGAGGGAAGGCATAAGCGCCAGGTTTTTTTACGGTCGGCCATCCACCCGACGCCAGAGCGGAACCTCTGGGTCCGCCTCGGGATTGCCGCCGAGACACTCTGCGGCCACCCGCCGAACCGACCTTGTGACAGCCGCTTCTGGCACAACCAAAAATCCTGACCGCCAGCGACCAAAGATATTCCGGCAATCGGGTAGGCGGTTTGTGGGTGTTTCGCCATCGTTCAAGGCATCGGCGGCCGCGAGCCAGCTTGACCGGAAAATGTGATTTCCATGGGTCCTTCATCGGTCGTCCTCATTTTATAGGTTTGTTGCTGAAAACGAATATGATATCACCCACAAAAAGTCATGTCATACACCCTTGCCGAAAGGACACGATATATACCCGTTAAAAGTTCGGAATGACGGAGATGGGGGGCGGATTGGACGCGGTCATTAACCGCGCGGCGGGAGGAATGGCGTGCTGCCACTTAGGACTGAGGCGATAGAGCTAACGAGGCGCGTAACCTGCAACTACTGCAGCGAACAAGGGCGAAGTTAGCACGGTTGGGTCTGATAGAACATATAAGCTATCTAAACAGCCGATATAACGGTCAACAAGGGTGGAAGCTTTCAGCAAGATTTGAAAGTGGTTTAAGGCAATTAGCTGATAAGTGCTCAGGTTTTAGGGATACGAAAGTAAGCTCAAAAGAAAAGGATTTGATGCTCGTTGAGTTTATTGATGCACGGCGGGGCAAAAATATATGAGGATCGGCACATGCCTCATGGAGGTGTCATCGACCGCAGCATTTCTTGTACTTCCTGCCGCTGCCGCAGGGGCAGGGAGCGTTGCGGCCAATACGCGGTGGCTGGGTAACGCGAGGTATGCTTATATCTTCATATTCAATTTGAGTAACGGTGTGCTTCCGAGGTTCTTCGTCATAAACGCTGAGATGACGTTCTGAAGATTTGCCGGTCAGCTTTTTCAGAAATAATTCAGCTTGGCTATATTCAACATATTGCCGTTCTTGGCGCGAGAAGTCTGCCGAATGTACGGACTTGCGGCCATTGGTCCATATGACGCCCAATTTCTTGTGCAGCAATTCGTGATACATGATGAAATCGACGACGAACTCAGGGACATCGTTTCGGTCCAACGAGGCGCTGATCATCACCATATCCCGGATTTGATCGTAATGACCGAACTTGCTTGAAGTAAAAATAGTACTCCAGACCAGACGGGGCCGGGCCAAGGCGCCGTCGAAATAGGCTCTATTGACCCGCGCGAAAGATTTTTCCAGGTCATGCCAGATCCCCTTGCTGTTGTCGGCAATGCCGCCCAGCAGTTCCAGTTCACAGAGAACCGCCTGATAGGGCTCGCTGAGCATGGCCTCCACAATAGCTTGTTTCCGGCCATTTTTGTGTAAGGCCAAACCCGCCAGGGTCTCGCAAGTTTCCCGGTCAAACGATACCATCGGGGTGGGCAACTTCACCAGCAGGAGATTTTGGCAGGTTCTCAGGCGATAGAGACCTTGCGTCGGACGAAAGTGAATAGACACCTTATTCGGTAGTTTTGATAGACTCTGTGCCGCAGCAATAAAGTAGCCCGTTGCCGTTCGGAGAGCCGCCACATAGTCTTCAAAATGGTCCCGCTGGCTGAAGTAGGCTAACCACCCGCGAATCTGGCGGGTCTCGCGGGTAAGCTGCTCAGGCAACATCGAGCCTTTACGGATCTGTTTTTCCAGATGCTCGCTGCTGGAACAGATGTTTTGGTAAACCTTATTTAAATCCTCTTGCTTCCGGGCCGGGATAAATTGATCCAGGAGCCCTTGGAGATAGCCTCGCAGACCCTGAAAAAAAATACTACCGGCTGGGTAGTTATTGGCAGGAGCGGCCTCGCTGCTGTTGATGGCATCGAAATCCAGAGTTGATAGGAATTGATAAGCTTTCCGCGAAGGGGCGGCCAGGGATTCTGCCGTCGCGCCGGCCTGTTTAACAATGTCGTCAACCTGTTGCAGGGCACTTCTCACTCTTTTTTGCAGCACGGCTCGCCGCTCGGCAGACAGAGGTCCGCTGAGCTCCTGCCGTATATATGAAGCGATCCTCACTAAGCCTTTGATTCGTACGGTCTTCACTTCTTCTTTCCATTCTTTTGCGGCAGTCGGGATTGCAGCATCTGCGTGATCAACTGACGGACCAAGGCCCCGCGGGACAGTGAGTTCGGTTGTGTAATCCATTTGAGGCCGGAAGGAGGAGCATCGTTGCCATCAGTATAGTGCACCTGGACATTGATCAATTCACCATCGATCCTTTGGAGGGCGCGTTTCAACTTGGCGTCAGAACTCTCAGGGATAAGTCGAGCCACGATGTTCTCCAGCTCATGGACTTGACTGAGCGTCAGTGCCAGTTTTTGTTTTCGGGGCGGCGTATCCCGGATGATGCTTTTGATAGCCTTGGGTGTCTCCGGCAGCTCTCTCAGTAAGGCCCGCTGCTTGCCATTGAAATGGACACCGATACGGTCTTGTGGTCCGATTTTAATAGGGGTAAAGGATTCCAGCAGTTTCTCGACATTGATTCCAGTGGCCGAGCAGACTTTTTCAATATCAGCTATAAAGTGTTCCATATATTCCAGCGCCTCTGCTTCTATGGCAGGACCGGCCGGAGCAAAATCCGTCAGATCGATCTCCTTGACCTCGTTATCCGCGGACTCCACGGGATCATGCTGCACCAGCAGGCCCCCAATCTTTGTTAATAGACCCTCCAATAGCTTTTGGCGTTTCTTGTTGGTCGTGTTATCGACCTCGGCAGCCAATCCCTCAGCCATAATCTCCCATTCCTCCAGCGTCAAAGACAAAGAGTCGCTTGTTTTATTACTGTTTAGGTGTTTTTCCAATTCCTCGTCCCATTGAAAAAGTTGCGATATGATTACCCGTTCGCTTGGCGAGACCTTCAGGGTAATTGTTTTCGGTCTCAATTTATTCTTCGTTCTTTTAGTCATGAATGTCTCACATTACCTACCTGTAATCAATAACGCACCCGGCGGGCCAATTCCCTGGCCGTAGCCTCATAATCAAACCGCTCCGGATCCCAATCGCCCAGCCACTGGCGGGTTGATAGCAGGTCTTCCCGAATATCCTCATCCAGGCCAGAGTCCTCGTGGGGAAAGGCCCTCTCTCCTCCCACCAATCTGCGCCGGTGGCTGCCTTTGAGCTTTACGATCCCCTTAAGTTCTACCAGATGATGCCAGTCGTCCCCAAAGTCATAGATATACAGGCACTTATCACCCTCTCGCCAGAAGAAGTCTGCGATTTTGACCGTAGCAGCCACAGGAGGGATTTCTTCATCATTCGTTTCCACTTGCCAGTAGGGAGTTACCGCTAAAAGCCGTTGGTCGTCCACCGGGTGAAAGAGGTACAAATGATAATCCCACCAGCCGCAGGCCTTCTGGATGGTATCGTGCAGTTCATGGAAGTCACAGTTCCTGCGCAAAAGAAACCGGCGCCAGATTCTAGGTTGAATATTCTGTAGGGATACTTCCAATTCAAAATATGTGGTGACGGTGGTTGGCATTTTTTTGCTTATTATAACAACTGGAAACCTATTCACATGTTTTCAGAAGATTTTCGATTCGGTTCCAGATGGTTTGTAAAGTGCGGCATACTTTTCCGGCGCCCAAATGCTGAATTTCCGTGGCTAAAATTCCCGCTAATTCTTCGAGTTCCTTAAAAGAAAACTCCACCTGTGATTGACTTAAAGGTGTTTGATCAAGCCGTTTAGCCAAATCAAATTCTTCCATCAGCACGATGGTCAAATGCCGGCGTTCTTCCGGGCTTATTTTCAAACTCAGTTGATCGTATACTTCTTCGTCATGATTTTTCTCAGCTTTTTGGACTGACATAAATGCTCCTCTTTTAGCTTCATATTTCAGCTTAATACCATATTATTTTGAGCCGACCATGTCAAGAGGATGAGGTAAAAGCTCCTTTGTTTCCGGTCAAAATCTTTATACCGGTTGCGGGTGACGAACAGGAGTTCATCGTTTTGCCGGGGATACTTTTTTAAATACTCTTGGAGATACAGCCACACCATAGGACGCATTAAAACATAACGCGCTATTCCGGTTTTTCCCCGGCGCATATCATAACTTTTAGCATCGAAATGTAGCGGCTGGGCACGGGCCAAATCATCGTTGCCAAATCCCAATCCCAAGCCCATCCATATCCAAAGAAGTTCGCGCTCAGACGCTACGGATAGAATTTTCTGTATCATTTCCACTGTGGGCATCTGCCTTTGTTTTCGCGTCTCTGTTCCGCCGAATGATCTGACATCTTCTGGGCCAAATGGCAGGCGAATCTTAAAAGGACCCCGGCGGGCAAAACGAACGATGTTCCAAAAGCGTTGACGGTGTTTGTTGATTTGAGAATCACTGAGTTGTTTGATAAAATGAAACATCATTGATTCATAATCTGTTTCTGTCATCAGTTCGTCAAAGGGTGTTCGGCTCAAGCGATCCTCATAACGATCCTTACACCAGCGTAAAATATTTATCACTTGCCGCCGATTGTCATCGAAGACCCTCAGGCTAATCGTTCCCCTGGCTCGCCTAGCTCCATCAGGCCGCACCCGCTGTTTTTCGTGCTGGATGAAAGCATTGGCAATTACCGGAAGGCTCTGGTCAAGATTAATATTGCTGGATTCGTTATTGTTTGTTATAATTTGGGAAAATTGATCGTAGTTTTCAACGATCCAACGATGGTAGGCTAATTCGGATTCTTTAGGGTCTTTGGTAAACCGCTGCCGTTTAGGTTTGCCGTCAGGGCCGCGATTGGAGGCGTAGTAACGTCCGGTGCCGGGCTCTGGCTTAAAGGAAAGTTTTGGTATGCATCGTTTTTTGTGTTTTCGTAATTCTTTCTAAGACCGCAGCATGCCAGAATGCGCGGCAATTGGCAACATTTTAATAAAAAAAGGCCAAATTGGGACGACTTATGGCAACATAAGTAAAACCGAGTATTTATATAACTCATTATAGTATAATAGTTTGCGGGCGTAGCTTAATGGTAAAGCCCCAGCCTTCCAAGCTGGTCATGGGGGTTCGATTCCCCCCGCCCGCTTTTTATTACAAGGCTTATTTAATATTTTTAGGCGACGAAACAAGAATATAAAATAGGCCAAAAGGTAATTTTGCAAAACACAAGTTATTATACCTGCAAAGGAGGAAGAATTACAGAAGGAGCATGGTATGAAACATGTATTGGTGCTGGGCGCCGGTTTGGTGGCGCGGCCTTTGGTGCGTTATTTACTGAATCAACCACAGGTGCAATTAAAAGTGGCCAGTCGCACCCTCAGCAAGGCGGAAAAATTAATTGCCGATCATGTCCAAGGGCGGGCTCAGCAACTAAACGTCGAAAATCAAGAAGCCCTGAAAAAAGTAGTTGCCGAAGCGGATATTGTCATCAGTCTTTTACCCTGGGTTCACCATCTGAAAGTGGCCCGGTTATGCCTGGAATATAACAAAAATTTCGTCACCACTTCCTATGTCAAGCCGGAGATGCAGGCCCTGGACGAGCAGGTAAAATCAAAGGGCCTTTTCTTTTTAAATGAAATCGGCGTCGATCCCGGCATCGACCACATGGCGGCCATGAAAGTGATCAACGGGGTAAAAAACGCCGGCGGCCAGGTGGTCAGTTTTTATTCCTATTGCGGCGGGCTGCCGGCGCCGGCCGACAATAATAATCCTTTTGGATACAAATTTTCCTGGAGCCCCAGTGGGGTGATGTTGGCGGCGACCAACGATGGCCGCTATCTCAAAGACGGCCAGATCATTGAGATACCCGGCGAGCGGCTTTTCGAACATTACTGGTTGTTGAATGTCCCTGGGGCCGGCACTTTTGAAGCGTACGTTAATCGGGACGCCCTGCCTTATATCGACTTATACGGCTTGGAAGGGATTAAAAGTATGTATCGGGGAACCTTGCGAAATATCAGCACCTGTGAATCGTGGAATTACTTTAAGAAACTAGGGCTTTTAAATCAGCAGCTAACCTTTGATTTTACCCAAGTCACGCCGCCCGAGGTTCTATCCCAACTGGTCGAAAGCGACGGCAAAAACCTGATCAAGGATTTGGCCGCTTTTTTAGGCATCCCCGAATATTCCGTCGCCCTGAAGAAACTGGAATGGCTGGGACTTTTCAACGATGAGAAGATACCTCTGGAAAGCGCCTCCGTTTTCGATATGTTCGGGTATTTCCTCCAGAAAAAACTGGTTTATGAAGCAGGCGAACGGGACTTACTGATCCAGCATCATGAATTTATCGCCGAATATCCTGATAAAAAAGAAACAATCACTTCAACGATGATCGACATGGGCATTCCCGGCGGCGACAGCTCCATGGCGCGGACGGTCAGCCTGCCCGCCGCCATCGCCACCCGCTTGATTTTAGAAGGTAAGATCAACTTAACCGGCGTCCACATCCCCGTTCTGCCGGAGATTTACGCACCGGTCCTGGCGGAACTGGAAACCATGAACATTAAACTGGCCGAAAGAAGGGATTGGCTCTAAGAAGATGGAAACCGAAAAAATAACCATAAAGCTTACGGAAAAACAGCGCCGGATGCTGCTGGATAAAGTACTGGTTGTGGACGAGGATCTGGAGCGGTTGATCTCAGTGGTTCTCAAGCGCGGTAAATTTTACGAGGTTTCTTTATCTCCCGACGATCTGGAGGAATTGTGCGGCTGCGTGGCCTCGGAGGCCAATCGCTGCTCAGACCGCACCCTGGGAAAAAAGCTGGATCAACTGTATGCTTATCTGGAGCGAGAACTGGATCATTATTATGATGAGGCAGAAGAATGGGAGGCGGGTGATGTGATTGAAGCTATAAAGGAGCATGTCAACGAACTTGCCCCCTTTAAGATGGAGGAAGACAATGATGAGGAGCAAGCCGAGAGGCCCAATATTTCCCGCCCGACCGGCAACGTTTTTATTTTCAAGGTAATGCTGGCAGAGGACATCTGGCGGCGGATAGCGATACGGGCGGGCCAGACCCTGGACGACCTGCACGAGACAATTTTTAAGGCGTTTAACCGTTTTGATGAGCATCTATACTCATTCTATCTGCCGCCGCCGGGCAAGCAGAGCAAATATCTGAACACCGTCATTAAAAAATCAACTGAATATACCCATCCGTATAATCAAAAGGAGAGTTTTGGGTGGGGCCGGAAGATGCATAACGCCGAAAAAACCGCCATCGAAAGTCTGGATTTAAAGCCCGGTCGGGTTTTCTGGTACCTGTTCGATTTCGGGGACGAATGGTGGCATAAGATCGTCACTGAAAAATGCAGCGAAAAATCCCCATCCGGCCGCTACCCCCGCATCCTCGAAAAAAAAGGCAAAAGCCCGCCCCAATATGAATATTAATGCCAAAATAGATAATATATATTCAGATATAATCTTGCCATTTATGCACTTAATACCCAAGTTTATGTAATATAAATACTTATATAATAATTGTTTATAAAAATACTATTTGTATACTAACATTTATTATTTTAATATATCTATTGTAATTTTATTCATTAAGCAAACCGCATACCTCACTCGCCGTCCGGCAAATCCAAAATAAAATCCTCTGTTGTCATCCCGATCAATGCCGAGGGATTAATTAAAATTTCATCAAGCAGCGACACCTTTAATACTCATTAACTCATATACCCATATACCCATTTACTTATTTACTCTTCCACCCATTGGTCGAGCCAGTTGAGGACGATCTCGTGCCAGAGGATGGAATTTTGAGGCTGGAGGACCCAGTGGTTTTCGTCGGGGAAGATCAGCAGTTTGCTCTCGATACCGCGGCGCTGCAGGGCGTTGAAGGTGGCGTAGGCGTGGGAGTTGGGCACGCGGAAATCCTGTAAGCCCTGGATGACCAGCATGGGGGTGTTCCAATTTACGACGTGGTTTTTGGGGTTGTATTTTTCGTAGGCGGCAGGATTAGCCCAGGGGGTGCCGGAAAATTCCCACTCCGGAAACCATAATTCTTCGGTGGCGTAAAAGCCCAGATTGGTGTCGAAGAGCCCGTCGTGATTGACCAGACACCGGAAGCGGTCGGGCCAATTGCCCGCGATCCAGTTGATCATATAGCCGCCGTAGGAAGCGCCCAAGGCGCCCACTCGGTCCTCGTCCATCCACCGATAGCGCTCCAGAGCGGCGGTGAGCCCCTTTTGCAAGTCCTCAAAGGGTCGGCTGCCCCAGTTGCCGCGGATGGAGTCGGTGAAGGCCTGGCCGTATCCGGTGGAGCCGTGGAAATCAATCATGATCGTCCCATAACCGGCCCCGGCATAAACCTGAGGATTCCAGCGATAATGGAAGTGATTGCTAAACGAACCCTGCGGGCCTCCATGGATCAGAAAGGCCACCGGATACTTTTTCTGCGGGTCAAAATCAATCGGTTTAACAACAAAACCATAAACCGTTTCATCGTTCCATCCTTTAAATGAAAATTGTTCAAATTCACCCATAGCCGCAGCGGCGACCTTCGCGGCGTTAATGCCGGTTATGGCCCGTCGATTCGTACTATCGGCCTTGATGGAATATAATTCAGCGGGCGCGCGCAGATCGTCCCAGGCGTAAATTATCAGGTTGCCGGTTGCCGACGGCGAACTCACGGTTCCCTCGTTGACCACGGACCGCACCTGTGAGGTCTGTACGTCAATAGCGAACAAGCAAGTCTGACCGATATTACCGGCGGCGGCGTAAATCGTTTTACCGTCGCCCGCCCAGCAGAAACTCCCTACGGAACGGTCCCAGTCTTCCGTTAAAACTCTTTCCGGTCCGTTGGGCCAGCCCCGCAGGATAATTCGGAAGCGGTCCGATTCGTATCCGGGTCGGGCCATGGCCAGATAGGCCAGGGTCGTGCCATCGCCGGAAAAGCACGGCATCGTGTCCCAGGCCTGGTTTTTAGGCGTCAAACATACCGGTATTGTCGAGCCGTCGATAGGCGCCTGATAGAGATCGAAGTTGGTTGACCAGGGCTCGGTCTTGCCGACATTTCGCGCGGCAAAAACAACCGATTTACTATCCGGCGAGAAGGTTATCTCTTCCGGCCCGCCGAAAGGCTTGGACGGGGTGTCGGCGTCCATGTTTTTCATAACGTCCACCGCTGCGCCGCCCTCAGCAGACATTACAAACAAATGCAAACGGCGCCCGTCCTTCCAGGCGTCCCAGTGACGAATAAAAATGCGATCGTAAATTATGCCGCTGTCTTTTTTGGCCTCGATCTCGTCGAGCCGTTCTTTGGTCTCGGCCGCCGTGGCTCCGGGAAAGACTTCCATGGTAAATCCCAGGTGCTTGCCGTCGGGCGCGACTATTAAATTTCCCACGTCCAGCGGCTCATCGGTTATCTGTTCCGCCTCGCCGCCGTCGATCCGAATCCGCCAAACCTGCGATGATTCACTGCGGGTTGACAAAAAATAGATCGATCCCCCCCCCGGCGCCCAGCGGGGATTGAAATCACCCGCCGGATCGGTCGTCAAACGCCGCAGGCTTGACCCGTCCGTTCCCACCAGATATAAATCGGTTCGACCCCGGTTGGCCTCCAGATCGGTCCGGCGCACCACAAAAACTACCGTCTTTCCGTCCGGCGAAACCTGAGGATCGGATATCCGATCCATCGCCAGCATATCATGAATGGAAAAGGGATGTGTTTGAGCAAAGGTTCCCCCCGAACCAAAACCCATACCAACGCCAAATACTACTAACAATAACAATGACATACGACGCATGATCTTTCTCCTTCAGAAAACACAGATAACTACAAACTGTTAACAAACTGTTGATGATACCTCTTACCGGCCCAATTTATCAAGCGAATTACAAATTCATTGCACAAAATATTAAGCCTCGGTAGTCTAAATAAATGGAATGAAAGCTTTTATTTTCGTACAAAGAGCTTCGGCCGACGCCCGCAACACAAAATAGGTCCAGGTAGTGCACCGTAGAGAAAAACTAAACCAGGCGTTAGAGAATGTCTTTTGCCAACACCAGCGGCGGTTATTCATCAGCGCTTTAGCCGTTACCGGCTATCCCGCTCGGGCTGAGGATGCCGTCCAGGAGGCGTTTTATAAGCTCTTTCGTTTACAGAAGAAACCGCGGCATCTTGAGGCTTATGTATTTCGCTCAGTGCGTAACGCAGCGTGGGATCAGTTGCGAAAAACCCCTGCCGCCCCAACAGACATCGGCGAATCCATTTTCGATCCCCATGACGGACCCGCCGAAACCCTCGTCCGGGAAGAATATAAAGAAAAGCTAAGCCGGCTGCTCAAAGAACTGTCCGGCGATGAACGGGAAACCATCATCAGCCATCTGTGGGCGGACTTGAGTTTCCGACAGATTGCCGAAATTCGCCAAAATTCGATTAATACCGTATCGTCCTGGTATCGGCGGGGCATGGAAAAGCCTAAAACCAAAACTCACCAACTTTCTCATAACCGATTATTACCCACCCTGGCCGCCCTGGCCGCCTGCCTGATCGCGGCCCTGACCCTGTGGCGCCTCACCGCCGGCAACGGCGCCGCCAAAGCCTTCGCCGCCGCCATGAATAGTATCAAACAGGCACGGACGTTTTCCTGTATAGAAATCGACGAGAGCACTTATGATGGACAAAAATGGGTTTTTGAGGGTTTATATATGTTCAAAGAACCCGACCTGGAGCGCCGTGAAAAGCGCTCTTATCGAGCAGGTGTGCTTGAATCAGAGTCAGTGACCATTACGGATTACGACAAACGTCAGATACTTGAATTTAATCCGCTAGACAAGACGGCGCAATTCCATGATAAAAGTTCTGAATATGTTTTTGATGGTGATACAGGTGAGCTGAGGCGGATGCAGCTAGATGATAGTTGGGCCGTTTCTCTTCGAGAAAAATTACTCAAAGTGAGCACCAAGAACAGCGATGTGGAGGATCTGGGCGTCGTCGAACTTGAAGGTCAACCCGTACGGATGCTCCGATCGCAGGGGGAATATTCTACCGCGACAGTCTGGATCAATCAGCAGACCAAATTACCTACCCAAGTGACCTATGTCGATAATAAAGGAAAATTCACGATAACATATAAATCGATTCAAATTGACGTCGTACTGGATGACGCTTTGTTCAGTTTGGAGCCGCCGGCCGGTTATACTCTGGAGATATTTTATAAAGATTGGCCGGATGACAAAATGAAAATTCTGGCGAAGATAAAACGTTTGGAAAGGGCGTGTTGGATGTATGCCGGCGAGTTTAAGGATCAATACCCTGATGATTTGGCGGATCTGGTGGCGACGGATTACTTGACTGATGAAGCGCTTAGAATCGCCCAGGCGCCACTGGAAGAACCGGGCGGTCCGGCGGCGATCCAGTACTGTAAGCCTCAAAATTTCGCGCCATCAGAGGTTAAATTTTATGAAACCTACGATCCGGGATCCAACGAAGGCGTTGTGGTGTGTTTTTTTAACGGCCATTGTGATATAATTTCAGTTAAAACCTTAGAACAGCTTTTGATGCCCAGAACGGATAATAAGAAGAAAATTTCTGCTTCCATGATATATTTGCAACTGTGGTGCGCCAGTTTCGCCCGCCAGCATGAGGGCCAATACCCCCGGGAACTAACAGACCTGGAAGGATTTGATGATTACTCGAAGAGATTGCTCAAATTCTTGCAAGTAGCGCCGGGTGATGATGTTGACGGTCCGCCGGTGATCTGCTACCGCCGGCCGCGGTTCGATGCCGAGCCCTCAACCGAGATAACGTTTTATGAAATTGTTGATCAGTGGCCGGCAGATGGTGCGGTGGTGTGCTTTATGAATGGACTTTGTGAAATAATCGCCGATCAAAAACGCTTTGAAGAATTAATAAAGTAGTCTGCTATTGAATCCCCTCGATAATAGCCTCGAGCATTTGGCGGGCGCGGATTTTGTAGGTATGCTGAGCTAATAATTTTTCGCGGGCGGCTTGGGCGATTGCTTCCCTTTCCTCGTCGTGGGCGAGATAATAACGCACCTTGCGGACTAAATCCTGCGGCGTATTAAAAGTGATAAGTTCCCGCCCCAACTCAAACATCTCCCCCACCCCGTCGGTCTGTTTATCGCGCGGATGGGCCTTAACCAGAAAGAACGCCCCGGCGGCGATGCCGTTGAGTAAGTAACTGTCCGGAAAGCCCGAACCGGAGATGTGCAGAAAAATCTTGCCGGTATTATAAAGTTTGTTCAACTCACATCCGTAATCGATAACCTTGTCAGCCTGATCCGGATGATATTCGTCATTATTTATCTCAGCCGTTTCCAACCGGTTGGGTAGGGTGGGCTGTGCCCCTGCTGCCGTCCCGGATAAGCAGGGCGGGGCTTTGCCCCCCGCGCTAATCTCCGGCGTTGCCGACCAGTACCAACAGCTCAGGTTAAATCCTTCCCGGTGCAATGCCTCCCCGTAAGTGTCGCATAACACGGTATTACCCAGATAATTTTGTATCAGTCCGGTAAAAAATTTCCGCAGGTCGTCTTCGGTGAGTTCAATCCCGCACCGCTGGGCCCGCCTTAAAAACTGCTCGGCGTCATCGTGGTGATATTTATCCGGAGCGTTTTTAATTTCCTCGATAATCGTCTGGAAAAGCTGCTGATGGGTGGGCAGCTTGATTTGATAGGTTTCCGGATCGATGCTGTGTTTTTGGGTGATAAGGATTATATCGCCGGCGTAACGTCGCCGGTCGGAATCATCAAGATCAATCGGGCGAAATAGTTCAGCGTTGGCGCCCGGGGGTAAATGGACCAGGCGTTCCGGGGGAAAGCCGGCCTGTTTTAGTTTTTCCATTTGCCGGTGTTGGGCCGGCAAGACAAAATCGCCCGGTCCCATGCGTTGGGCGGGCGGTTTTTGCGGTTCCAGGAGCAACGGCCCCGGCTGCCGCAGCAGGGTGAGGCAAACGGCAGATCCGGGCAAGCTCAGCGCCAGATCTTTTCGGAGCTTATCCACCAGTAAAATCAGATGCGGCCTGATCCGGTTGAGACGGGACAGCTGGGCATATTGCGAGCCGTATTCGGGCCTGTCAAATACCAGCCAATCAGTTGAAACCCCCAACTGCGCCAATCCCGCCAGCACATCGCGACTGGTGCAGTAATCGGCAGGCGTGTTGGCGTCGGTGCAGTTGGCGGCCCGGCAGAAACCAGGCCTAGACAAACATTCCCGGACATCAATCGGCGCGGACTGCTTATCGTATTCTTTTTGCTCATCCAACAGATGCTTCATCTTGGCCCATACTTTTTTCGACACCCGCTGCATCGCCAGAGAAACCTGTTGGGCAAAGGCCTGGTTCTCCCGATCACTTAACCACGACCAGGTGACGGTCTGATCCACCAGTGCGTAACCGGGATGTTTCTCGTAAAATTCCTCAAACAGCTTGACCGGATCGTCACCCCAAAGCAATATCAATCGGCCGCCGCCCAGCGGGCCCGTCAAATCCCGAAGACGCAAAACCAGGTTCAAAAGTAAAAGATCCCTCTCCACCACCAGCAGGGCTTGATGTCCGGCCATCTTTTGCAGTATCCCCGCCGCCTCCGCCCCGTTTCCGATCCCGTTCATGGCCATATTCGCGGCGCTGAGTTCGGTCCTCTTCAGGTTGGCCCGGGCCGCAATTAAAGGAACGGTGCTATAGCCTAACCAGGTGAAACGTCCGTCCTCCCCCCGCCGACGAAAGGTAACGGAGCCGTCATTAGCAACCGCCTTCTGCATCGTTTCGGGAATGACCATCTCGGCTATGGTATCCGCGAGCGACTTATCCCTTCGGGCCAACGCCTCCAGATTGGCCGCCAGCAATTGCTCCGCCGGCCAGGCGCGCAATATTCTTTCTTCGTACGATTCCGCCTGATCTGCCGAATGTTTGCTGTCATCAATTTGTATTGTCGCTTCACTCACTTCTAACTTCTATAGCTTCTTCTATTTATTCACCGCTTCTAGAACCGACTCCTTCTTGATAGTCACCGACGTATGCCCGAACTGCTGCAGTCGATTGGTCTTGATCTTAACGTCACAGGGATTGCAGTGGCCGTAACAATCGCAGGGTAAAAACTCACCGATCATCTGATAATCCGGATCAAGTATATGACCCACCGGCTCAAACTGCTCATAT
>LJUC01000023.1 GCA_001303695.1 Phycisphaerae bacterium SM23_30 | reverse complement strand
TAACGACTTGGCGGGCGTTTTGCAGAGACAAAGGCGTTTGAGGGCGGATACAGGGGTTGATAGTGGTTTCTTTGGTGTCGTTTTCGGTGGAGACGATGCCGGGGATTTCGGAGAGGACAAGTCAAGTTCTCAGGGTGACAGAAATAATAACGGTGGGGGTGTTTACGGTGGAATATTTGTTGAGGATAATAGTAGCGGATAGAAAACTCAGGTTTGTGTTCAGTTTTTACGGGGTGATCGATTTGTTGGCGATATTGCCTTTTTATGTGGCGTCGGGGGTGGATTTGCGGTCGATACGGGCGTTGCGGATGCTGCGGCTTTTTCGAGCGTTTAAGCTGGTGCGTTACAGCAGGGCGATACGGAGGTTTCATCGGGCGTTTGTGATAGCAAAGGAAGAATTGGTATTGTTTTTTTTTGGTGACGTGTATGACGCTGTTTTTTTCGGCGGTGGGGATATATTATTTTGAGCATGAGGCGCAGTCGGAGGGTTTTGAGTCGGTGTTTGACAGTTTGTGGTGGGCGGTGGTGACGTTGACGACGGTGGGTTATGGGGACGTCTATCCGATAACGTTGGGGGGGAGGATATTTACGTTTTTTGTGTTGATGATCGGTTTGGGAATAGTGGCGGTGCCGACGGGATTGATGGCGTCGGCGCTGGGGCAGGCGCGAAGGGAGGAGGAGACAATGAGTGGGTGTTAATAACGGGTCAGGGTAGAAGAAAAGGCAAAAGTACAAAGGCATAAGGCATAAGTTTTATGGTGTCGCTAAGCGACGGAGTTTAATACACACCCCTAACCCCTCTCAAGAGGGGAATATATCTATCGACGCTGTAGGGGATGGGGGGAAGGATTTGGTGTAAAGGGCGGTTCAGGGTAAACGTTTGATTGGATCCCCGCACCCGTTTTCACGGGCACAGGCTTTCGCGGGGATGACAGGGGTGTGGGGGTAAAGTGAGGTTCAGGGTGATCGGGCGATTGGGTCCGGCGCTTACCCGCCTGCGTGGGCACGAGTTCGCGGGGATGACATATCAACAGACAATTACAAAACAAAGATCAAAATTGCGGATTCGCTGGGCGATTTTATCTTAATCTTGTAAATCCTGTCAAAGATTATTACATAAAATCGAACAATAACTGCACACCGGGGGGATGGGGGGGGTGGTGTGAGGATTTGGGGTATGAGTTGTTTTGGCCGAGGCAGTCGATTTTACCGCCGAGGGCGTGGTACTGTTTGATTTCATTGATAAGGCCGGGGATGACGGCCAGGGGGGCCTGTTCGGGGTCGCCTTTCCATTGGCTAGGTCCGTTCCAGCGGTTCAGGAAGGCGAAGCGGTCGTGCAAAATAAGGGCGGCGATATTATAAGTGAGCACGGCTTCGAATTCGAATTTGAAGAAGCCCAGATGCCGTCTTCGGCCGTTGAATTGTATCTGGGCCCGCCAGCGTTTTTGCATTTTATACCAGGAAATTCCCTTGTACCTGGAGGACATATAGCGGCGAAAGGGCCGACGGTTATAGCTGTTTTGCCGTCGGGAGCAGAGGCGGAGGTTTTGTTTTCGGCAGTCGAGGGTGTTGTGATTTTTATGATCGACGACGTGGTTGGCGGGGAGGGGCCAGGGGAGGCGGAGGACCTCATGATGGAGCCTTCGATTTACCTTTTTACCAGGGCGCAAGTACATGGACCTGACAGCGTAAAGGCTGTTTTGTTGCCGGTTGGCGCACCATTTCCATTGCTTTAAATATTGGAGGTCCTGGTCATCGACAATAGCGACGTGACCTTGAGTAAGAGGTAGAAAAGCCATGCGTTTTCCTTTTCTGAAAAAGGCGTATGAGTGAATGAGTGTATGGGTGGATGAGTTATTAAGGTATCGCTGCGCGATGCTATTTTGATAGATTTCTCGACTTCGTCCCGGCTACGTCGGGACTTCGCTCGAAATGACAGCAAGGGGGTCGTGCTCGGGATGACATTCGGAGGTTTTTGGGGAAATATTCTTGTTATGGTTTCAATTTGTGGTTTCATTTTGTTACTATGTCCCTCTACCCTTTAGACGAACCGACGGAATTGCTGCGCTTTTTGGGGGAAAAACAAGGACTTATGAGGGGCAGAAATTGCCGGGCAGGAGCGTAAATGTTTAAGGGGCGGGGATTTAAGAAGATAGGAAAAAAATTTTAAAATTTTCGTTTGAGCTTAAAAAGCGCCTCCATTTTTGCTGCGCTTTTACACTGATAAATATTTAAAAATTATGATCAGAGGGCAGCATGGTCACAGCCCATCCTACCAAGCTGACGGACACTGATTAAAGCATTAAGATTTTTGGATTTGGAACCACTAATGGACGCTAATGAACGCGAAAAATACGAAGTTTGGCCACGTATTGTTTTAACTTTTGTAATATTAGTATGTTAACGGCGCCGGGAATTGAAATAAGCTGTCGCCGCCGGCGACAGCCCCCATTCTACATTCGGATTTCGTTATTGATTCAAAATTCTGGTTTCGTAATTCGACATTTTCAAACTGGCCCTCGGTCAATTTGAGCTGTCAGTTTGAAGGTTGTTTTTGGCCTGGTGATCTGCGTGCAGTTTGGTACTGTCCAGGTCGCCGACGTATTCGGGGACTATTTGTTTGATGAGTTTAACGATTTTCATACGGTCGCCCTTATCGGCCACGGAGACGAGTTTATCGATGGCCTTATTCAAGGCCGCTTCTTCGGGCGGGACATTTTTCCAGATGCTGATCTTGGGATGGCGTGTCGGCTGCATATTTTCGCCGGTGGTTGTCAGCTCCTCGAAGAGTTTTTCACCCGGCCTCATGCCGGTAAATTCGATCTCGATGTCTTCTCCCACGCTAAAGCCGCTCAGGGTTATGAGCTCCCGCGCCAGATCGGCGATCTTAACCGGTTCGCCCATGTCCAGCACGAATATTTCGCCCCCTTGGCCCATGGCCGCCGCCTGCAGCACCAGTTGCGAGGCCTCCGGTATGGTCATGAAGTAGCGTCGCATCTCCGGATGGGTCACCGTGACGGGGCCTCCCTCGGCAATCTGTCGGCGAAAGATGGGCAGGACGCTGCCGTTGCTGCCCAGGACGTTGCCGAACCGCACCATCACAAAAACGGTTTTGCTGCGTTGATTCAAGGTTTGAATGAGCATTTCCGCCAGGCGTTTGCTGGAGCCCATTATGCTGGTCGGATTCACGGCCTTGTCGGTAGAGATCATTACAAAGTGGTCCGTCCGGTATTTGTCGGCGGTCTCGGCCATGTGCCTGGCGCCCAGCACGTTATTCTTAATGGCTTCTCCGGGATTCAGTTCCATCAAGGGTACGTGCTTATGGGCCGCGGCGTGGATGACCACCTCCGGCAGATACTGTTCAAACAGGGCTTCCACCCGCTTGCGGTCGATAATGTCGCAGATACAGCTCTGGATGTCGATCTGTTTAAATTTGCTCTCCAATTCGCGCCCGATGTCGAACAAGGCGTTTTCCGCCTGTTCGATCAGTATCAGCCTTTTGGGGCCGAATTGCAGGACCTGGCGACACATTTCGGCCCCGATGGAGCCGCCGGCGCCGGTAATGGCCACTACTTTATCTTTGATAAATCGGCGGATGAGATCTTCGTCCAGTTTGACCGGCTCACGGCCCAGGAGGTCGTTGATATCGATGTTACGCATCTGGGATACGCGCACCTTACCGGAAGCGATCTCCACCAGGTCCGGCACGGTGCTGAAACGAAGCTTGGTGCCTTCGCATCGGGTAACCACGCGTCGCAGTTGCCTGTGGGTGGCACTGGGCATGGCGATGGCAATCTCATCTATATTACGCAGTTGAGCTATCTCCTTGATCTGCTCGGTGGTTCCTAAGACCGGTATGCCGTGAATCCGCGCCCCCTGCTTTTTAAGATCATCGTCGATAAAGCCCACCACGTCATAACTGATTTCCGGCTTGCGATGTATCTCCCGCATCAAAACCTCGCCCGCGTTGCCCGCCCCCACGATCAACAGCCGCGGCAGCCGGCCCCCTTCCAACGTTTCGGTCTCTTCATAGTAAAGCCGTATCGCCAAGCGCACCCCGCAGACTACTACAATCGTTCCCCCCCAGTCCAGCATAATCACCGAAGACGGCGTATAAAACGGCAAGTTCATGTGTGTTTCTATGAATGGTACATTTTCGACCGCCCATCGACCTAAAAACAGAATCATGGTCAGAATCATGGCGCTTATAAAAGAAGCTGTAATAATGGTCAATAAATCTGGAACACTTACATATTTCCACCAACCCTGAAATTGATGCAACAAACCGAATACTAATAACTTGACCGTCAGGGTCACGGCTAGCCACGACAGAAAAACGTATGGAAACCACCATATGCCTTTTTCGGGAAAGTTCTCCCCCGGGATGACTCTCATGTCAAAGCGGATTAGAAAGCTCAAAAATAACGCTACACTGAAAAGTAGGGCATGGGTCCAGAAAAGCTTTATCGGCCGGATGGACAGACCACTTGGGGCCCCCGGATATTGATCTTTCTTGACGCTATCGGAATGCATTTTTTTTCCTTAAGAAACAGACTTATACCCTAAGTTGGCTGGTATAAACAACTTACAACAAAGCAACTTACGGCGCGGGCTTCAATGCCCATATCCTTTAGGAGTTCTCTCACCAAGCACACCCCTTTAAATGCTCCGTATGAATTTGTTATTATACTACCAAACGACCGCTTCGTCAAAGGTTCAACCGATCCGAGTTCTCTTGGCGTACATTCAGTATTTTTATCGGCCGACTTCCGCCGGCTCTTTATGTTACTTGTGCTTTTACAAATAGTTACGATTGTCCGCCCAAAATGTTTCGCCCGGCGGCAAGATTTTTCTTAAATGGTTGATTACGGTGACTCTTCACCTTAATCTGAAGTATTATGAAAATCCAGCTTAAACCTGGAAAGGTTAAGAAGTGCCCTGTCATTTAGCCATATTAAAGCGCAAGTATCTGGATCTGATTATTTCCGGTCGCAAATCCATGGAATGCCGCCTCACGCGGATACCTTGTGCCCCTTTCCGGCAGGCGGCCGCCGGCGAAAAAGTCTTATTCAAGCAATCGGCAGGTCCTATAAGGGCCCAGGCATATATTGAAAAGGCCCTTTTCTTTGGCAGGCTCACCCCGGATTCTATCCGCGGGCTTCGCCGCCGATACAATGATAAGGTCTGCGCTGACGCTGATTTTTGGCTATCCCGACTCGACTGCCGCTATGGCAGTCTTATCTGGCTCACCGACGTTACAGAAATCCCTCCCTACCGCATACGCCGAAAAGGTTTGCGGGCCTGGATCATATCCGAGGACGACCAATTCGACCTATGAATCCCCAGGAACCATAAATCACTATCCAGCGCAAAAGGCGGGCGGGTAAACGACGGGTCGGTTAGTCGTCTGCTTTGCCTTTATTTACGACTTTCGGCATCCGGGCATGCCTTTTTAAGCTTGTTACTATAGTTATGCAAAGTCTAGTTATTGCCAAAGTTTTGCCCAAGTCCAGTTATTATAATATATAATTACCTGCCGGTTTTATGCCGGGGATTTTTTTCTCACCTTAACTTAACTTAATTTCTCAATGGTCGATAACTATAATGATAATATATATACCCCTTTTCCTGAGGCGATATGACACTGGCCGATTTCGAAGCTTTCAGTGATTGGTCCGAAGCCGAATACCGGGCCGAACAGGCCCATAACTTCTATGATCGCGGCTTTTGGGACGAGGCCCTGCGCGAACTGGAGGCCGCTCTGGCCGCCAATCCCAACAACGGCAATTGGCTCTTCAACAAGGCCCTCACCCTGGACACTCTGGAACGGTACCACGAGGCCATTGAGGTCTATCAGCAGGCCCACGAGATTGATCCCAACGATCCCGAGGCCCTCAACTGCCTCGCCGTCGATTATACCCGCGTAGGGCATTACGATTTGGCCCTGAGGACCTTTGAGCAGATCGCGCAACGCCACCCCGATTTCGAGCCTGCCTATTGCAATCGCATTATCACTTACTCCGAGCTCGGTCAGCATGAAAAAGCCGAGGAAATGTTTTATCTGGCCCGCCAGATCAAGGAGCACTGTCCGCTTTGTTATTATAATATAGGCAATTCCCTTTTCTCCCGTCAGCTTTACGACCGCGCCATCTGGTGCTGGCAACAGAGCCGAAATTTAGACCCCAACCATCCTCATATCGAATACCGTATCGCCCAGGCCTACTGGGCCCGCGGCGAACGCCGACAGGCCAAAGAATACTTCCTCGCCGAGCTGCGCCGACATCCCGGGGATATCGAAGTGTTGGTTGATACCGGCATCCTCCTGCTGGAGATGGAAGATCTTCCAGGCGCCCGCGAGAAATTCAACCGCATTCTCGAGCTGGACGCCTCTTACGCGGCGGCGCATCATTATCTCGGCGAAATACACCTCCATGAGGGTAAACTGCCCCAGGCCGTCGATTGTTTCCATCGCGCTTTGATCGCCAATCCTCAGCATCAGGGCAGTCATTATCGGCTGGGCGAGTGTTTTGTGATGCTCGGCGAGATCCCCAACGCCCGCGAGCACCTCTTGACCGAGATGCGTTTTTCGCCCGATCAACCCGAGATTTTACTAGACCTGGGCTGCCTGCTGGATCAGGTCGGTCAAACCACCGAAGCCATGAAATGTTTCGAGCGGGCCATTGAGATTAATCCTGACGATCCCCGCGGCTATCAACACCTGAGCCTCTGTTATTACCTCTCCGGTCTGATCGACCAGGGCATGGATCTCTCCGTCAAGGTCCTGGAGATGGACCCCGATCACGTTTTGGCCCTGCACAATCTTGCTTATGCATACCTCCGGAAGCACAACTTCCGCGCCGCCGGGGAGTACCTGACCCGCGCCTGTCGCTGCGCCCCCCACCACTGCCGCCTGAAAAGTCTCAAGCGCTCCATCTTCATCATGAGCCTTGCCCACCGCGCGGCCGCCCCCTGCCGACGATTAGCCCGATGGTTCAAATCCCGCCTTTCTCATAAATAATCCCCACTTCTTTTTCCTTTTTAGTCGGTATTTTTAATTTTTAATTTTTGATTTTTAATTCTACAATACCCGCATGGTGGAATATCTGAATCTAGTGCTGCTGCTGGTTTTGTTGATTATCGCCGCGGCGTTATTGATTATGCTGCTGCGTCGTTCGAGAGCGGGGACCTCCGCCGACGCTTTGCAGTTGCTCGGCCAGCAGATGGGCCAATTCTCGGAGCAGACCACCACGGCCCTGCAGAACCTCACCACCAACATCAGCGATCGGCTCAGCCAGTCCCAGAACCTGGTGCAGCAATCGCAAAAGTTCATTGCCGAACGTCTCGAGGCCGCCGGCAAGACGGTCGGCGACCTCAAGGGCCAACTGGGCCAACTCTCTCAGGCCACCCAGAACATCCTCCAGGTCGGCTCCGACATTAGAAACCTCCAGGACATTCTCCAGTCCCCCAAGCTGCGCGGCTCACTGGGCGAGTGGTCCTTAGAAAACCTCCTCGCCGAGGTCCTGCCCCGTCAACATTACCGGCTGCAGCACCAGTTTAAGACCGGCGCCACGGTGGATGCTCTGGTGATTTTGGCCCAGGGCTCGGTCGGTATCGACGCCAAGTTTCCCCTGGCCAACTTTCAGGTTCTCCTCGCCGCCGAAGATAACGCCGCCCGCTCCCGGGCCCGCCGCGCCTTTGTCCGCGACGTGCGTAAACATATCGACGACATTGCCGCAAGGTATATCCTCCCGGAAGAAGGAACCCTCGATTTCGCACTGATGTATGTCCCCGCCGAAAACGTCTATTACGAAACCCTCACCGGTTCCGAAGATGACAAGTCCCCCGACGTGGGCTCTTACGCCCGTACGAAAAAGGTGATCCCCGTCTCGCCCAATACCCTCTATGCCTATCTGATGGCCGTCGCTCTGGGTCTTAAAGGCCTCCAGATCGAACAAAACGCCCGGATCATTTATCAGCAGCTTTCTCAGCTCACTTCCGATGTGCAATTATTTACCAATGATTTTCTCACCCTGGGCGGCCACCTGAAGAACGCCCACGCCAAACACGACGACGCCGCCCAAAAACTAAACCTCCTCACCACCAAATTAAACCAACTCCAAAACCAATCCCCCCCCAACCCTTAACGCGCCCTTCTCATCCAAATCCTGGTGATTTTTAAAACACGTTGCGTCGAATTCGATACCGGGCCCGGTAAGCGAACAGCAATCCGGTCAGGGCGTAACCAAACATGGTTAAAAATACTGTCAAAGTGGACCGGCGCCAATCATCGGCATCCAATGCCAACCAGTTAAAATGCAGATATGAAAAACCGTAGCGGGGGAAATACCACCAGTGTTCAGTCGTGGCTTCCATAATTATGCTGCTCTGGTGAAATGGATTAGTGACATCCATATATAGACCATATCCGTGTTCATAGTAAACCAGCCCGCCGGATAAGGATAGCAGCAAGGGTATAATTCCCCATAAACACACCGCCAGAGCGAAGTTGGCGATCACCGCCGTGGTGGTGTGCCGGCACAAGGCGCTGAAATACAGGCCCGAACCGGTGAAAAATATGGTGATTCCGCTCACCAACATAATCATCAGCGCCAGTCCGAGCGGATTAATAAAACCCACCACAGAAAACAGCAGAACATGCCCGATTAAAAACAGCCAAATAATCATACATCGACGGATGGTACCATAGGCCTTGCCCAGCAGAATATGCCGATCCGTTATGGCGGTCGTTAGTAAGATCGGCCAGGATCGGGCTTCTTTTTCCGCCGTTATGCTTGTGGCCGACAGGGCAACGCACCAGAGCAAGCCCAGGCACAACAAAACCATGGTATAGATATAGTGATCGATGTTATATTGGAATCCCCCGGTCACGGCCACCCCCAAATAGGAGAACGATAAGCCGCATAAAGTCATAATCAGAATTATTAGCAAAATAATACGGCTGCGATGGCGTCCCAAAATAGGTATGCACCGTTCTTTCCAGATGATGGCCGAGCCTTTTATGCGCCTGATGTGAGTTTGGCCGGGTCTTGATTTTACCGTTCCCATTTTCCGATCGATATAGGAACCCGGCCCGGATGAGAGCCCAGGATCCAAACTACCACTTATCTGACGCAGCGCCGCTTTGCGAACTCTAATCGTTGACCAGCCCAGAATCAATACCGAAATCCCCAGCATGATGGCGCAATGGATAAGCCAGTTGGAAGATATACCGGGACCTCTGATTAATCCGCCGGGAAGCAGCATTTCTTGCGTTTCTGATCGAGTTGCTCAGCATCACAATCGCCAACAATTGCAAAGCACAGAACTGGAATACTACAATAGTAACGATAATAGTTTTTCCGACTTCGGACATCCGTGCGGTCAGATTCGACCCGAAGCCGATTCCTTTTACCTGTACCTCGGCCACCCAGACCAGGACAATTATCAAGGTCATCAGCCCCAGAAAAGCCGTTCGCAGCCAATAATTCTGCCGCCGCCGACTGGATACCCGTAGTTCCTTATCCAGAATAGGACCCGTCAGCCACGACAGGCTCAACCATTTAATGCTGACCGTTAGTATGCTTCGGCCCACAGTCACCGCGTCACGCCCTTCGGATTAAAAAAACAGAGTAAAAGTCGAGCAGATTATGCTTTAACATCCGCGGTATTACTCTATCAAAGTGTGATTTTTTCCTTATTTTTAATGAAGTCAAAGAGGCAGCAGGCTATCTCCAATTTCCCGTTGTCCCCATCCTGATCCCGGTGCGCGTCATCATCACACCGACTTGGGATTATAAATGACCTGTAGTATAGAATCTTCCGACACCCCACGCAAGCCCCCAAAAATCCCCTAGATCCCCTTCATCCGCGGACAAAAATTTAAATAAACTCAAAAAATATTGAGATTTTACGAAATTGTTAAATAACCGTCAAATTTCTCTTAAGTTCTTATTAAACAGCATCTTATATTACTTATAAATTTTATTTCACAGGCTGTTTATACCTTAAGTCCTTATCCGGCAAAGGTTTTCGTCTTGACACTCCATATCTAGTTGTGTAACAAGTTGGAAGACTACATATTGGATGGTAAGAACCTGTTGGGCTGTAGGCTCTTGGAAAGGGATTATTCAGCAACAGTTATCAGACGTGTAAGTTACTTGGAAATAAGCTCTTGTGCGATGTCCTTTTTGTAAAGAAGACAAGGACAAGGTCGTCGATTCGCGTTCCAGCGAGGGCGGCCGGATCGTTCGCCGCCGCCGCCTTTGCTTAGCGTGTCAGAGGCGATTCACCACCTATGAGCGGGCCGAAGACAGCATAAAGCTAACGGTGGTGAAGAAAGACGGCAGTCGAGTTCCATATGATCGCCAGCGGATTATCGCCGGCGTACAAAAGGCCTGTTATAAAAGGCCGATTTCCTTAAAGCAAATCGAAGATCTGGCTGAGGAGGTAGAAGAAGAGATTTTTCGTCGGCAGGGTCAAGAGGTTTCGTCGAGATTTATAGGCGAGGAGACCATAACCCGCCTGCGGAAGCTGGACAAAGTAGCCTATGTGCGATACGCCAGTGTTTACAAGGAGTTTGCAGATCCCGATCAATTCGTCAGCGAAGCTCAGGAGCTCAAGCAACATCCGCAAGACCCGGATGGTCAACAGAAGCTATTTAGAGAGTAATCATAACAGGTACCGGCGGGAGGAGCAGTCTGTTTTTTTCAGAGACAAAGGAGCTGATTGGTTATGCAGCTAAGAGTGGAGAAAAGCGACGGCAGCAGTGAAGTGTACCTGCACACCAAAGTAATGGGCGTCATTGCCCGGTCGTTGGCGGAAAGCGACGGTTATCGGCAAGGTCAACCGGAGCAATTGGCCGAGGCGGTAACCACCTATTTGCGTCGCCGCCACCACGGCGGCATCGTCACCAGCGACGAGATACACAGTATGGTAGAAGTGGTGCTTTATGACACCGGTTACGAGAGGGCGGCGTTGCTTTTGCATGAACATCGGGTGAACCGTCAAATAAGGCGGCGTCGGATCGAGGTTGTGAACCGGATTTTCGTGCCGGGCTCACGTGATTCGGATGATTTGGAGCTTTCGGCGGCCGACGAGGCCACGGCGCGGTGGAACAAGTCGGTGATTGTTCGCGACCTCGAGGAGAAGTACAGTTTGGCTCACAATTTGGCGCGGGCGGCGGCGGGGGCAGTAGAAGAGAAGGTGCTAGGGTTGGGTTGTCGTCGGGTGACCCTGTCACTGGTGAAGGAGCTGGTGGCAAATGAATTGTGGTCGATGCTGCAGGCGGAGAAGTCGCTGGCGGCGTCCGAGGCGGCAGAGAAAGAAGGCATAACCGCAGATACGGTTTGTGGGGCCGAAAGGCCCGCCGATTATGAGGCAGTTGCTGTCGAAAGTGGATGATCCGCCGGAATTGCAAAGGCGCATCAGGGCCAAGAGACAACAGCGCCACGGCCAAGAGCGCCTTTTTCGGCGGCGACGGTTAATTTGGTTCTGGTTGGAGGCTCGGAGGGTCTCGGTGTATTCTGTGCAATGACGGATGAAGTTGCACGAGACGGGGCAAGGATGCCGAGCTGCATTGAGGCAGCGCAGGTCAGGTGAAGGAGCAAGGAGGCTTTTCCGGCGGTAAGCAAAGCGGCTAAGGCTATCATAATCTTCAGGTATGAGGATGTGCGAGCCGATCGAGCAGAGGCGCTTTGAAGTGAAACCGGGCCGCACCTGACTGTTTTTTTTGCGCGGTCTTTGTGCGGTAAGAGCGGTTTCTTAAATAGCTTGCAGAGACGTATATATCGACGGAAGGAAAATATTATGGAAATACCTCTTTCTTCCCCGGATATAACACAAGCGGAGATAGAGGCGGTGACGGCGGTTTTGAGAACCCGGCATCTGAGCCTGGGTCCCAAGCTGGGGGAATTTGAAAAGGCGTTTGCCGCTTATATCGGCCGCCGTTACGCGGTGGCCGTCAACAGCGGCACCAGCGCTCTGCACCTGAGTCTTTTAGCATTGGGCATCGGCCCCGGCGACGAGGTCATCACCACGCCTTTTAGCTTCATCGCCACCACCAATGTTATTCTCATGGTCGGGGCCCGACCCGTTTTCGTTGATATTGATCCTGTTACTTATAATCTTAACGCCGACGCCATTGCGGAGAAAATCACCGATAAAACCAAGGCCCTCATCCCGGTGGAGGTGTTCGGCAATCCCGCCGGCGTCGATGAGGTTTACGATTTAGCTCAAAGGCATAATTTGCTCGGGGTGGAAGACTCCTGCGAAGCTCTGGGAAGCGAGATCAACGGCCGTAGGATCGGCACTTTCGGGGCGGTGAGCACCTTCGCTTTTTATCCCAATAAACAGATGACGACCGGCGAAGGCGGGGTCATCTTAACCGATGATCAGAAATTAGCCCAATTATGTGCTTCGCTGCGCAACCAGGGTCGTGACGTCGGGGCCGGCTGGCTGGCGCATGCCCGGTTGGGTTACAATTATCGTATCTCTGATATTAACTGTGTCATTGGTATGGAACAGTTGAAACGCCTCGACCAAATGATTGCCAAGCGCTCCCGGGCGGCACAATGGTATAAAGAGCTTTTGGCCGACGAACAGCGCCTGATTCTTCCTGCTGAACCTGTCGGCTGTAAAATAAGCTGGTTCGTCTATGTCGCCCGGCTGCAGGACGAGTTCACCCAGGCCCAGCGCGATAAACTTTTAAACCTCCTGGGTGCAAAAGGCATCGGCTGCAGCAATTATTTCACGCCCATCCATCTGCAGCCTTTTATCACGGAACGGCTCGGCACCAAAGCCGGCGATTTTCCCCTCACGGAAAAAATCTCCCAGCGCACCGTGGCGCTGCCCTTCTTCAACAACCTCACCCGCGACCAGGTGGAAACTGTTTGTAATACCGTCAAATCAAGTCTCAATAAATTATAAGATTTACTTATAACCTGCCGCCTTATTTGCTTTTGCGCCGGGGAAAAATCACTTCCGCCCCGCCATATCAGCGAACATAATTGATTTGATCTTAACACGCGACGGAAATATAATAAAAAAGACAACGCGCGGGATGTGGTCCCGCCCTACGGTGTTAACAGAGGTTGCCATAATAAAAGTGTATTTTGGGCGGGTTTTTGGGGTAACTTCTTAAAAATATCAAGAACATGCAGACAACGGATAGCACTATTAAAAGAGTTCGCCGGGCGGTGATGGCAGCGGCGCTGCTGTTAATTATTTTACTATGGTGCCTGTCAATGGCAGGGGCGTTTTTAGGGGCCCAAAAGGCCCGTCTCTTCTTCAATTCGATACCTTTGATAATTTACTGGTGGGCCCTAAGCTCCCTTATAATCCTGGGGCTGCTCATTTTTAGCCGACTTACAAGCAAACCCGCCCTGCTGTTGATCCATGCCGGGTGCATACTGGTCCTGCTTGGGGCCATGTGGAGTTCGCAAACCGGTCATCAACTGCAAAAAAAGTACCTGGACATCGACAAGATTCCCGAGGGATACCTGTTCCTTTACGAGGGACGCGACGAGAACTGCGTAGTATCGGACCAGTTGGTGGAATTGGGTAAGTTACCGTTCTATCTGCGCCTGAATGATTTCCGGATCGATTACTACTGGGCGGATGGTCTGCTAAGGATCGAGACTAAAAATGGTGAAAAATGGGAAATACCCGATCAGGTGGGCCAGGGGCTGGATCTGCCCGACGATTTGCCCCGCTTGAAAATCGTGCGTCGGTTTCGCAATTTCCGCATCGATCTTCAGCAAGAGCCCGTGGTCGCTTATGATGATCCTCAGGCGATGCTGGGTTATAATCCCGCTTTGGAAATTGAACTGGAAGGGCCCGACGGCCGGCGGGAAATCGGCTATGTATTCGCCCAGCAGGCCGGCCATACCTTTCCCACTGATAAATTTACCGCGGTTTACGACGTCCCGACCCATCCCCTGCGCGATATACGCGATTATTACAGCGATCTGACCGTGTTCGACGGCGATCAAATCCTCGCCCGGCGGATAATTGAAGTAAACCATCCGCTGCATTACGGAGGCTACCATTTTTACCAGTCGAATTACGATAACCGGCAGGGACAGTACACCGTCCTCTCGGTTACTTCCGATACCGGCCTTACGATGGTCTATGTCGGATATTTTTTACTTTGCCTGGGCGTCTTCTGGCAATTATGGCTCCGGCATATCCTGACCTATTTTAAAAAATCCAGGTTCGCCGTTCTGGGCGAAGCGGAAAATCTCGACGCGCGTTGTCGAACCTCTAAATCAATGGATCAATGATGGAAGTAAAGAACAGCCCCCAGGGCATTTTAATTTACGCCGCTATGGCCGTGTATCTGGGGGCGTTTCTTATCACCCTTCTCCGCGCTAGAAAGATCGGCCGCACCTTGTACCTGCTGGGTTTTGTCATCGCCGCTGCCGCCTTCGGATATCGCTGGTACAGCGTGCGGCACGTACCGCTGCAAAACCTCTTTGAGGTCTTTTTGTGCCTGGGAATGATATATCCCTTGACGTTGTTTTGCCGGCATTTCCTGCGCGTCGGCGGGGAAACGGCGGACATGCTGCTGGGAGTTATCGTACTCATTCCGGCGGGCTTTTTCTTCAGCGACCAGCCGCACCATTTACCCCCCGCCCTGCAAAGCTGGCTGTTCGCACCCCACGTGGCGGTTTATATGATCGCCTACCTGCTGATGGCCAAGGCCGCCTTTCAGGCCCTCGGGGAATTGTATTTCAAGACCGGGCCTTCGGATACCTATTTAATATCATACGAACAGGGTGCTTATCGGATGGTTTGTTTTGGTTTTCCCCTGCTGACTCTGGGATTAATCCTCGGCAGCGTCTGGGGCAAACAGGCCTGGGGCGATTACTGGAACTGGGACCCCAAGGAGTTATGTTCGCTGGCCTCCTGGATGGTGTTTCTCGGTTATTTTCACTTTCGCAATATGTACGGTAAAAAGCACCCCCACATAAACAGCCTCTGGGTGCTGGTGGGCTTGCTGATGATAATCATCACCCTGTTGTGGGTGAACCTGTCGCGTCTTTTCGCCGGCCTGCACAGCTATGCCTAGCCTCGATTTTGCCAAAGTCAACTAACCAGAGCATCGTAATTGGCGGCGACGGTGCGGTCTATTTCGTCCTCGGTATGGGCGGCGGAGATAAAGAAGGCCTCAAATTGAGAGGGCGGCAGATAAACGCCCGAATCCAGCATGGCATGGTAATATCGGGCGAAGGCCTTGGTATCGCAGGTCAGCGCCTTTGAAACTCCAATCATTAATATGATCCGTCGTTATTTTTCCTTCTCACCGCCCGGCAGATTGCCTGCACCAAACCGCCGATGGTATATTCCTCCGCTTCCACGTCCGCCTTCAGGCCCGCCTTTCTAATTGTAGCAGAGGTAACCGGCCCGATGCTCACCAGGCGCAATTTTTTACCCGCCAACAGCTTTAAGTCTATCTGGCTCAAAAAGTTGCGCACCGTCGCAGAACTGGTGAAAGTCACCCAATCCACCTGGTCCTGCTCAATCGCCTTTATGACTTCATCCTTGGAGCTGTCGTCAATCACCGTGTGATAGGCAACAATTTCATCAACCGCCGCCCCCATTTTTTTTAAAGTCTCGGGTAGATCGGCCCGGGCTATATCGGCCCTCGGCAGCAATATTCGTTTGCCCTTGAGATCTTCGGCGGCCGCCAGGGCCTCAATTATCGATTCGGCCACAAACCGCGGCGGTATCAAATCGGCAGCAAGGCCCGACGTTCGCAATCGATCCGCCGTCGCCGAACCAAGGGCGCAAACCTTCGCCGTTGCAAATTGACGTACGTCTTTTCCCATATCAGAGAGAACCCCAAAGAAGCATTCCACCCCGTTAACGCTGGTGAAAATCACCCAGTCATATCCCGACAAACCCTCGACCGCCTCTTGCAGCGGGGCAAGGTCCGTCGGAGGTACAATGCGTATCGTCGGAAATTCCAGAACCTCCCCGCCCAACCGCATTAACTGCTCCGCCAATGCGCTCGCCTGGGCGCGGGAGCGGGTCACCACCAGACGCTCGCCGAAGAGCTCCCGCCGCTCAAACCAGTTAAGTTTCTCCTGCAGACCAACCACTTCGCCGATAGTAATAACAGCCGGCGATTCAAAGTTATGCTCCGCCGCTAATCTTGTTAAGCTGCTCACCGTCCCCACCAGCGTCCGTTGCCGCGGCGTGGTGCCCCAGGCGGTAATCGCCGCTGGTCTTGCGCCGGACATGCCATGCTCCTGAAGATGGGCGCAGATTACCGGCAGATTCTTTACCCCCATATAAAATACTAACGTGCCGCGCCATCTGCCCAGCAACTCCCAGTCGATCCGGCTGGGACCGGTGCGGCCGGAGTCCTCATGACCGGTTATTAACGCCAGCTCGCTGGCATAATCTCGATGGGTGGTGGGTATGCCCGCATATGCCGGCGCCGCCACTCCGGCCGTAATCCCCGGAACCACCTCAAATTTGACTCCGGCTTCCACCAGCGCCACAGCTTCTTCGCCTCCCCTGCCGAAAATAAATGGATCGCCTCCTTTAAGACGAACCACTTTTTTATTTTCCCGGGCCTTCTCGATCAGTAATTGATTGATCTCATCCTGCGGCAGACTATGTTGACCGGCCTTTTTACCCGCGTAAATGATCTCCGCCTCCGGCCGCGCCCGTTGCAGTAACAGCCGAGACACCAGATAATCGTGCACAATAACGTCCGCCTCCTCGATCAACTGCATAGCGCGTAAGGTTATCAAGCCCGGATCACCCGGACCGGCCCCCGCCAGATACACACAGCCCGGAGAGGCCGATCTTTGTTCCTGCTTATTCAGATTGTTTTTATCCTCTTTCATCGCTTTCTGTCAGGTTAAGGGATCCTCAAAATTCGGTCCAGAATCTACCGAACTTATGTAAAATTGACCTTTGGCGTAACTTTTGTCGTTAGGTAGGATAATACTTTTTTCGCGCCGCACTATCAATCATCAAACCGTATAGGTGTAAATTTGATGGTCGGCGCAAAAAACCCCTTACCCCCGGAATCTCAGGCTCTTGTGGGATTATCCGGAGATTAAAAACCTCCCCGGTTCAAAATCTCCAGTTATAGGGGCAATAGCACATCCAGTAGGCGGCCATCATACTGTAATCAACCATATTAACCGTATTATCCCCATCGAAATCCCCCGGCAGCTTCTCTGCCGTCCACAACCAAAAATGCGCCAGAGAGGCCAGCTCCTCCAGGTCGATATATCTTCTCGGTTGAGGCCAATAACCGCTGCCCAGGGCAAATTTACATACGTTCCGGGCCTCGGCCGCCGGCTGCCCGATAGTGCCCTCGAGGTAATATGCCCCGCCCGCGCCGCCGCCGCCCCCGCTGTTGATCGAACTCCAGGTAATGTTGTATTGCCCCGCCGCCGGCGTCACGCCTGCCAGACAAACCAGAAGAAACGCCGACGCGGCCCCCAAGATTCGGAAATCGCAGTGTTTCAATAGCTCCATTTGTTGACTCCTGTATCGTTACAGCAGGTTCCCGGCGGGCCTTTGTACCCGCCGGAACTGCTGTTTATTACTTATCAGACCCGATTATCCTGCCTGCTCCTCGGTATGATTAGCGCAGCATAATCTGGCCGTCGTTGTAAAGTTTGATGGCACCGTCGTAAATCTTAATCCGCGAACCGTCCTCATAACCCAGAAAAAGCTCCGTGGTTAAACCGCTGGCCCCTTCAAACTTTACCGGTGAGGTGCCGGTGCCGGTGCCGGTAATGGTCAATAACGGTTTCAATATCTGCAGATATTGGCCGGCGCTGAAGGTGGCGTTGGCGCCGGAGGCGTCCCTATCAAAGTAGCGATAAGGAAAACCGGCATTGCGGCTGTACACGAGGCCGTTGACGATGGTGGTGCCGATGGCATACTCCGGATAAATCTCCCGGACGCAGTACTCATTGGGCGGATCGCCCAGATGCAAGGCGTCCAGGGTGTACCAGGTGGTTCTCCAGTTGTCCCAGCCGTAATTCATGTGCACCTCCTTATCCAAGGAGGTGCCGTTCCAGATTTCCTGCCAGCCGTCACAGACAATCGAATGCCCATCGACCCGGTATTGGATGGGGCGATTTTTATTGAGATCGTTTTTTATCATGTTGTACCAGGCAGTGGTGTTGTCGTAATCATCGCGGTACTGGACGTCAACATTGTCATCGTAGCGGTAGTGATCTTCATAAACGTCATGTTCCATGTCGTAGGTGTTGGCGGTGGAGAGATCACAGCCCCAACTCATTCCGACGGCCAGTCCGACCTCATAGCATAATTCGGCAACCGCGTTGATGTCGGTCCAGGTGACGGGATTGCCGTTTTCGTCGTTGAACCATCCGGCCCCGTCATAGACGTAACGCAGGTGCATGTGAGGCCAGTTATAGGTATCGCTATAGGGGCTGCCGCTGCCGTAAGGCGGCCAGCTCCAGTAACGCATAATCTGGGCCCCGGCGGTGGCCACACAGCCGACACGCATACGGTCATTGAAATTCCCGTAGTCGCCCCAGGCGCAGCCGCCGTCGGGACAATCGTCATTATAGGGCGGCCTTTGATGCCAGGAACTCTGCAGCATGATCTGGCCTGCCTGGTAGTCGGCGCTTTGAATCCCGATGTCCTGCGCCGTAATGAAAGCCGAATAGTCGGTATTTTCCCGGCTCAAAGCTTCCCAGGAAGGTCGGTAATTAATCTCCAGAAACTGATCCGCCTGGGCCGCCTGTACCTGCATGATGCCCAGGCCGGTAAGTTTTTCCACCGAGGTCTGGATCTTTTCCATTTTGTATTTGAGCAGATCGGTCAGACCTACATCGACATAAGGATTCAAGTCGCTGATCGCCGAATAAGCCTTGACCGGGGCCAGGTACTTATGCCGCGATACAATGATGAAACCTTTGGGGGCCACCTGGCAGTAGTAACCCAGCACCCGGTCGCCGCGCTTGAATTCATCGACGAACACGACCTGGGCGTCCGGGTAATCGCCCCAGAACCGGTACTTGGCGATGATCAGTCGGATCCAGTTATCGGCCACCGTGACCGCCTCTTGCTGCGTGGCTACCTGGGCCGGAGCCGCCGGACTGAACGATATTACCACCAAAGAGGCGATCAAAAATTTTATCAATATTATTTTTCTCATGATTTTCGCCTCCTTTCTCTACTGCAGGGTTACCAGAACCAGTATCTGACCCTTTTGGCCTTTTTCCAGCTTTTCCATGGCCTTGCCTAATATCGCCCCGTGAGAACGTCCCGGATCGGTCGCCTTCATGGCATAACCGGGCGTCGATGAGGTGGTTAATAAATCCCCCGGCTCAATCGCCGCGGCGGTGGCGTCCACGTTGCAATAGACCCGACCGGCCAGGGCCACGTCGTGATCATACTCTCCGATACCCAGCCGCACGCCGGAACCTAAGTCTTTGGCCCCGGCCACAATCCCGGCCACCTTGCTGTCGTAGGGCACGCTGCTCAAGGCCAGTTGACCCGGATTATCCGGATCAATAATTAATACGCAACCGGGTTCGATCTCCTGTTCATCATCCGGGGTAACGTCAAAGCCTTCCGCGTAATCCAGACCTTTACCCAGCTCCAATACCGGCAGAAAATCACTGCCGCAAATTAAAACATTGCCGATAAACTTGCCGGCGTATGATGAGCCTCTGGCGTACACGCCGATGCCGCCCGTATTGGTGGCGGTGAAGTAACCCCCAAAACTGTTCGTACCGCTGCTGTTACCATATACGCCGAAGCTGCTGCCGGTTGAAGCAGTCCCATATACCCCGTAATCTTGGGTGCCCAGCCAGGAGTAGTTGCTATGACCCGCTCCATCGGTCCAGAAACCGGTAACCCCCGTGCCGTAGCTGGCCAGACGGGCGTAGGTCTCGGAGGTGTTATGTTTGGCATAGAGGGCGGCGCTGTATTGGCCGTCGGCGAGGAAATAACCGCCGTAAACACCGTTGGTGTCGGTGCCCCAGCCGCCGTTTAAGGCCTCAGCGTAAATCCCCCGACCGCTACCGCCGTTGGTCTTGAAGTAACCGCCATAGTTTTGGATATCATTGCCGGTTTGACTGCCAAGACCATATACGGCTCGGCCGGTGCTCCCTGCCGCTTCAAATTTGCCCCCGTAGTTGGTGCCGGTGGAATTGGAGGCATAACCATAAACGCCGCGGCCCGATCCCCCGGCAGTCTGGAACCAGCCGCCATAGGTCTGCACACTTCCATCATTAGTAGCGTTGCCATATACTCCATAACCGTTGCTGGAGTCTATCTTAAAATACCCGCCGTATTGGGTGCTAGAGGCGGCGGTAGAATAACCGTAAACGCCGGTTCCGTCGTCTGTAACTCCCGCCACGCCGTAACCATCATCCGAGACGCCCGCTACCCCGATCTTACCTAACGGCAAACTGCCGTAAGGACTGCCCTGGCCCAGTCCCGGCGCCCCGCCCATAACACCCATCACGCGATATCCGTTCGGATTGCCGTTGGCGCCGGCGCTGATGCCGGCGGGATAATTCCCCGCCGTACCATCTGAAGTGTTTGTCATGCTGATGATGCCTCCATTCAGATCAGAGGCACTGTGAATCAGCGACCAGCGAATATGGTTTTCCCGAACCGCGTCGTCGGCAATCTCGCTGACATCCACCGAATCGTCGCCTAAATCCGACGCCGTAATAGTGGAATTCACTATCATTGCCGAGGTGATCGAGTTTGACTGCCCTTCGTTAACATATTTGTCGGTAAGAGTTTGGGCGCCTTCGTAAAGATTTGAGGCTACGTTCGGACGACCGTAATCGTCTGTGCTGCTGAAAAAGTCGCTCGCATCCTGGCCGTCCAGAGTGTCCGCGTCGCCGGCCTTTAAGGTATATAACGCATACGGCGCCGGGGTGATCTCCTGACGGGGGTCTATTATGTTATAGTCGTTGGGATCCTCTAGTTCCCCCGGTCGCACCCCGATCTCCAGCCAGCGGCTCTCGCCGTTGAATATATCCGGCGTCGCCGACCAGAAATCCAATTGCACCGTGAAGTAGCCCTCATATACTTCCACTTCATCTTTCACGATCGTGGATCCCTGCTGACTGCCCTGGCCGGTGGGAAAGCCAAACAGCTTAAACTGCATGTCATATTGACCGTTGGCGTATTCCCCCGCCTCGCCCAGACGACCCTGATATGTAATGGCCGTGGTCGTCGGGCCCGGTGTGTCGTAGGTCAGGCTGATATTATCCCACGAGACGATGCACGAGGCGTCGGTTTTGGTGCCCACCCGCAAGGCCACCACCACCGCATACTCATCATTGATAACCTTTCCCCTGTTGCCCCCGAGATAGGGAGAAAGCCCCGCCGATTGCCAACCCCAGGTATAAGGTTTACTTGTTATATTCGTTTTGCTGAATGCAATATCCTCCGCCTTGTGCGACTCGATACGCTTGATAATGGCTGCATGATCGTAGGTCTTAGGTATCGCAAAAAGATATATTTCCGCCCAGCCGCCCAGTGTTAGGTCGCCGGCCCAATCGGCGCTGAGCTGCACATATTCGCCCGCAGGTACCCTGCATAATTGGTACCAGCCCTCGCTCCCCGAACCGCCGATAATGGCCGCCGTCCCCTCCGGAGGCGTCGGACCCTTGCTGGTGACGCTCCAGGACGGCTTCCAGTACATGTTGTAGCCATAATCCCATTCCGTCCAGTAATTGTCTCCTGAACTCCAATCGCCGTTTTGCACAAACTCGTCCGCCCCTCCCGCCGGAACCGTAAAAAACAGCACCAACA
The DNA here is from genome assembly GCA_001303695.1 of Phycisphaerae bacterium SM23_30. Lineage (GTDB taxonomy): Bacteria > Planctomycetota > Phycisphaerae > Sedimentisphaerales > SM23-30 > SM23-30. Next base: position 2,726 of record LJUC01000023.1, on the reverse strand, counting down.
TCATAAAAATTAACCATCGATACATCATCTCATCTCCTTAACTAATCGGTGTTTCTTGCAAAATACACTCCTTCCCCCTGACCATTATGGATTACTGCGACCTTTCGCGAAAACAACATCTTGTGTTTATTGAACCAACTCGGTTTGTGCAGTCGAGAAATGATTAGTGCTATAGAGTTTGCCTCCTCTGGCTTACCAACAGGTGATTTAACTCGACTCCTTCCTTTTCAAGAATTAAATGATTATAGCATATTGTTTGAATTTATAAAAAGACTTTTTTAGCAAAATTGATACCGGCCATATCCTGCTAAAGAAATCGACGCCGAATAAATTCCTCTACTAATCAACACAACCTTCTTTTGATAAAAGACTTACGTTCCCGCGCCCCTCCGCCTGCCTTCCCTTTATTGGCCGCCCGGCGCCGCCGGCCATTTAAAGCAGGCAGCTCATCTTTGATATGCCCACCAGTTCGTGGCAATAAAAGGGTTCTGCGTATTTGACCCCGATGCGACTGCCGAAATAGCGGCCCACCACGTTAATCTGCTCGATAATCCACCCTTTCCGTTTCGGATCTTTCTGGTTGAGCCAGAACTGACTTTGATACGCGGATACCGCCTTGATTTTACGATCCCACTGTTCGGTCACATCTACCACCAGACGAGGCTGCGGATGGATCGGCAGATGCGAGCAGTAGTAATAAAATATCTTTTCCGGATAGTGCGCTTCGAAGTCCAGATCCGTTTTGGTGAATTTGGCGACAAAGCGCGCTTCTTCGGTCAGACGGCTGGCATAGGTGTGATCCGGATGGGCATCCGGCAGAAAAGCCGTGAAGAGCCAACGCGGTCGGTATTGCCTTATCGCCTGGGCCAGCCTGCGGCGATATTCGTGCTTGGCCGCCAAAAAACGATTAGGCAGTCCCAGGCAAATCCGGTCCCTGATGCCCAGAGCCTTCGAGGCCTCTTGGGTCTCGGCGGCGCGAATCTCCTCGCTGCCGGCCGGCGTGGGCTCGCCGTTGGTTATATCAACCACGAAAACCTCCCAACCCTCATCCAGCAGCCGCGCCATCACACCCCCCATGGCTATTTCCGCATCGTCGGGATGCGGAGAAAAAACCAGCACACGCTTGCTCGACTCATCAACCTTCTCTGACATCTTATCCTCTTATCTCGAATTTTGCCGCCAGATCCCGCAGAATCCCTGCCGGAAACAACCCGAAAAAATATTCCCGATATCTGCATACCTTGATCGACCGGTTATAGCTTCGCGCCCTTTCCATCCGCGCCTGTATCTGTTCCACCGCCTCCCGGGCGTGTTCCCCTAATAATACGTTGGTTTGCTTCAATTGCTCCCAATTTTTATTTTTCTCAGCCTTGCTCAAAGCGCCGCCCTGCATCTGATCCAGAATCGCCTGCTTTTGGCTTATCAGGCTGCCCACCGCGTTCCTCCGGCGCATTGCCTCGTCCAGATATTTCTCGGGATTGTGTCTGGCGTGGTGCAATTTATGCTCCAGTTCGGCGATGTCGTCTTGTTCCTTTCCTGGATTCGTTAAGGGCAGCCTCATCGTCGCCGTCACCACCCCGAAGGATAAAGGTTTTAATTGGTAATAATCTTCTATTAAACGATCCGTGATCTTTTCATAACGCGCCCCGCCCGCCCCATGGATAAACCAGTCCGCCAGGTACACCCGCACAAACAGTGTCAAAGACACCGCTTTGGGCCGCAGCGAAAATCCCGCTTCCTCCAGAACGGCCCGCAGCTCCCCGGCCCGTAGCTCTTTTCCCGACCCTCCCAACCGGCCCCTCCTGTTCCGGTCCCCGTATAAAAAGATGGCGCCTGATTCGGCCTCCTTCACAAAAAGAGTCGAACGGACCCCTTCGGGTGAAACCATCCAGAAAGGAAGCTCGATATGTCTTTCCGCCGCGTTTATATCTAAGCGGCGTATCCCTTCTTTTACGCCCTTATCCGACGGAATGCCCTCGTTATAAATCTCCGCAAACCGCCTGGCCTGGAAGATAATAGATGCCGTAAAATCCATAAAGGCGTTACTCTGGGTTAACCCGGATACCGGCAGATAAAGCAGATTAATCCCCAGTTGTCGGCTGATATTGGCCTGTACCCGGCAGATAAAATCCGCCATGTTCTTGATCACGGCCGGTTGTTTCGACAGCAGTTCCGCTACTTTGACCCCCTCCCCAAGCTTCGGTATCTCAGATGACCTCTGTTTGATGGTCATCCGACTCTCTTCCAGGCGCTCTGGGCCCGGCGCCGGCCTCCCCTCCAGCGGAATCCCCTCCCCTGATGTTTCAAATCTCAGCTTATCGAAAAACCATCCGCCGCTCCTATCCCTACCGGGCAAAACCAGTGCAGTATCGCTTATGTCGTGGTCCAGCACCAGGTGAATCCCGCCTCCCAAAACCCCCTGAGCACAACCCGAGGCCGCCGCGTCCTTGGCCCATATCCCCCCGTGGTGCCATACCGCCTGATGGCCCGTGGCGATAATATAATCGCTCGGACCAACCGCCGAACTACTTAACCCGCATACCTCGCTCGTATAATCTCTAGCCCTGCCTAAAAGCTCCTCCCGCGCCTCCGTCTTCCCCGGCAAATCCCGGGTGTGAGCCCTGTTCGCCGCCATTAATCCGGCCCATCGGCAAAGCTCCGGATGTACCACAACCCCGCCCTCTTCTTCCGGAACGTCAAAGTCATATCTATTGGCCGCGCCCGTC
>LJUC01000200.1 GCA_001303695.1 Phycisphaerae bacterium SM23_30 | reverse complement strand
CAGATGGCGGCCTTTTTAACGGCCAGTTTTCCCGTTTCCAATCGGATGCGCCGGCCTGCGAGGTGTGCGGCCCGATCACGGGGGGCAACGGCGTCTGCTGAGGCTGCTATAACCGCAATTCGTCGAGGTGGTAGAAGAGGAAATCAGATTTTTATGGAAAGATTGTTCCGAGACTTTTACAGTGTCGGGCATAAATTTTGATTGGGAGATGTGGGTGGATAACGCCGAGCTGCCGGGCGCGGGTTTTGCCAAGTAATAATTCTTTGGGGCTATCCTTGACGGGGCCATGGTATCGGTTATTATGGGGGGGGGGAATTTTGACGGATCGAAATGGTTTAAGATGACGTCGTCCTCAGCAAAGGGATTGAGATGCAGCGAGGTAACAAGCCCGGACGACAGCTGATAATGATATTGGCGTTGTTGATCATGGGGGGTTGTCAGGCCATTCCCGATTTTCCCGCACAGCCGCGGCGCGTCACGGTCACGGCGGAGGGGGGGCGGTTGTTGTCTTATGACACGGACGAAGACGATCGGGCCGATTACGAGCAAGTCCTCAACAGGGCCGGTCGTAAAGTGGAGCTGCGTTTTGCGGCCGCCGACGGCGGCGCGTCGGGGGCGGTCAACCTTGACGATATGAACGGGGAGGCGGCGCCTCATTTTATCATCGCCCTGGACGGGGTGCCCTACGATTTGGTAGAGCAGTTGTATCGTCAGGGACATTTTCGGCTGTTTTATCCCCCCAGCAAGGTGATAAGCTGTTTCCCCTGCATGACGGATCTGGCATATCAGCGGATGTTCGGGGGCGTGCGGCCTTTGGCCTATCAGGCCAAGCATTTTGATCGGCGGAGCAACCGTATAGTTCCGGGCAATGAGATCTATTTAAGCGGACTCAATGCCGACTGGATGAAGAAACTGGCCTATCGCTGCTCCACTTTGCTGGACGCCTGGGCTTATGTGAGGCCCGAGTTCGTGTTTAGACATGAGCTCCGGGGCATGATGGAGGTCTTTCGCCAGGCCGAGGGCGGCACTTATATTGTTTATAGCGTGGGCACCGCCGGTCTGGGGACGCAGGGCGGTCGGGAGGCCATTATAAATTACCTGCGGGTGGTGGATCGACTTTGCGAACAGATCGTTTATGAACGTCGCGGCCGCGTTAAGATCACCCTGCTGGCCGATCACGGACATAATATGTCGGGCCGGGGCCGCGTTCGCTTTGAAGAGCATCTCAAGGAGTTCGGTTTTCGACTCAGCGACCGGCTGCAAGGGCCCCATGACGTGGTGGTGATCGACTATGGTCTGGTGACCTACGCGGCCTTTTTCACCGAGGAACCCGCCCAGGTGGCCGACGCCCTGCTGCAAAGTCCGGTGGTTACGCTGGCGTGTTATCCTCAGGAGGGGCAGGTAGTGGTTCGTTCACTGGACGGCCGGGCGGTTATCAGGCGCGCCGGCGGTCGATATAGTTATAGCACGGAATTCGGCGACCCCCTGGGGCTTTTGCCCGTTATTGCAGAGCTGCGCCGGCAAGGCAAGGTCGATGGGGAGGGTTTTATTGACGACCGGGCCTTATTCGAGGCGACCATTGAGCACGAGTATCCCGATCCTTTGCGGCGGATTTGGCAGGCGTTTTATGACCTGGTGCAGGAACCGGCCGACCTGATCGTTTGTCTGAAGGACGGATGGTGCCACGGGTCGGGCGTTTTCAATTTTTTGATCGGCGGCGCCAGCAGCACCCACGGTTCCCTGAATCAATTGAATTGCGCCACTTTTTTGCTCACCATGCTGGGAGAAACGCCCCCGGCGCTGCGTCTGGAAGAGGTGATGCCCGCTTTGGGGCGGTATCGGGCGGCGCCCGAAGAGTCCGCCGGTAAAATCGGCAAGGGTCTCACGCGTCGCAACTGATGACGCTGCCTCGAGGATCGCGGATGACCAAATGGAGGGAATCGTTGGCCAGATCATCTTTGGCCTGGATCGATATGGTTACCCCTTTGGTCTGTTCCAGTTGGGCCAGCACCGTTCGTTTGCGGTTCAGCAGGAAATGGGCCACCTCCGGCGACACTCCAATCTCGACCGAGGCGGCCTTTTCCAGGTCCAGCACCGCCAGTATGCGGCGCATAATTTCGATGGAGGCGCTTTCCGGGCTCTTGATCCGCCCGGAACCCAGGCAGCTGGGACAATCCATATAGGTGCTGCTGTTGAGCGAGGGGCGCATCCGCTGGCGGGTCATTTCCACGATGCCGAATTGACTGATCCGCAGGATTTTGGTCCGGGCCCGGTCGGCGGCAATCGCCTGACGCAGTTGTTTTTCCACGGTCCGGCGATGTTTGTCCTGCAGCATGTCGATAAAGTCGATGATGATCACGCCCCCCAGGTCCCGCAGCCGCAGTTGCCGGGCGATTTCCGGGGCCGCCTCCATATTTATTTTGAAGGCGGTGGTTTCGGCGTCTTCGTGCTTACGGTATTTGCCGCTGTTGACGTCGATGGCCACAATGGCCTCGGTGGGTTCTATGATCAAAGAACCCCCGCTCTTGAGGGGCACACTGCGGGAATGAATCTTTTTAATCTCTTTTTCGAGGTTGTATCTTTCGAAGAGGGGGGTCGGTCCTTCATGAAGGCTGACCCGACTGCGGGTCCGGGGCAGGGCGATCCGCAGAAAGTCGCGTACTTTCTTGACGGTGAGATCGGAGTCGCAGATGATGCGATTAACATTGGTGTTGAAGACGTCCCGGATGGTCCGGGTCACCAGATCGGACTCGCGATAGAGCTCCAAAGGCGACCCTTCTTTTCTCATGCGTTTTTCGATGGTTTTCCACAGCCGCAACAGGTAGTTCAGATCGCGCCGCAATTCGCCCTTGGTGCGATCTTCGCCGGCCGTACGGATGATAAATCCCAGGTTTTTAGGCGGATCAAGCTGTTTCATCAAGTCGCGCACGTGAGCCCGCGCTTTTTCGTCGGCGATCTTGCGGGAGACCCCCATCCGGTTCATGCCCGGCATCAGCACCAGGAAACGGCCCGGTATCGACAGGTAGGTCGTCAGGGTCGGACCTTTGGTGCCGATGCCGTCTTTGATGACCTGCACAATCAGTTCCTGGCCCCGTTTGAGGCAGTCCTGGATGGGGGGACGGGTTCGCCGCGGGTGTTTGCGACCCACCCTTTCCTTGGCGCCTTTCGTGGCCTGGAAGTGGATCGATTGCAGATCGCTGATGTGCAGAAATCCGTTTTGCCCCACGCCGAAATCAACGAAGCAGGCCTGGATGCTGGGTTCCACGTTGGTGACTTTTCCCTTATATATGTTGCCGACGTGACTGATGACGCTGGCCCGCTCAATATAGAGTTCTTCCAGTTGGCTGTCTTCCACAACCGCGATGCGGCATTCTTCGTCTTGCGCCGCGTTGATGAGCATTTCTCTGGTCAATGCTTTTTCCTTTCATGTGTTTATGTCTAATTGCGGCGGATAACCCGCGGCAATTCTTTCAATTTCCGACACCTGCCGGGCCGGGTCGATTTCCAAAGCGGTCAACAGCTCGTCGATCCGGACGGCGCCCTGGGGCTGAATGTCTATGGTACATAACAAACCTTGGTCGTCCTGCTGCAATTCTCTTATGCCGCGCCGCACGTTGACGGTTCGCCGGGGGTGACGCCTTCGGGTCGGCCGCTGCGCGAGCCAATCATCCCGGGCCCGAAACGCCTCGAGGCGGCGACCAAGAGCGGCCCGATCAACGCCCTCGTTGAGTGTCACTCGATATCGCGCCCACTTTGGATTGCAGTTTAAATCGCGCCGGATGGCTTTTACGCCCTGAAGCTCAATGCCTGCCGGCAATTGTTGACGCAGACTGGTCCATAATTCTTGCGCGATGCGGCGCTCGTCGAGTTCCAATATGAGCAGCTCCGCCAAGGAGCTCATCCCGACGCTCCGCGGCAGGGGCAGGCTCAGCCGCATGTGAGGATTAAAACCGCAGCTGAAAATGACGGGCGCCTCAGCCCGCGCCAGGGCCCGCTGCCAGAACCGCAGCATCTCACGATGCGACAGGAACTTCATCCGCCCTGCTACGGAGAACCACAAGGCGTATCTTTTTCTCTCGGGCGGCTTTGTCATTTCCTGCAGATTACTAACCTTTTCCTAATATACTCTCCATCTCTGAGCGAATTAAATTGATCGTCTGCTTGTCGGTGTCGAAGCTGAGGGCTTTACGCGCCAGGCGGCGGCACTGGGCCATGGTCACCGAACGGACCACTTTTTTTATTTCCGGTATCCTCGGCGGCGCCAGAGACAGGGTGGTCAACCCCAGTCCCAGTAAAATGGGGACGTACTCGATTTCAGAGGCCATTTCTCCGCACACCGTCACGTCGATCTTGGCGCGTTTGGCGGATTGGTATATCCGCTTGATCAACTGTAATACCGCCGGGTGGCCGGGGCTGTAGAGCCAGGCCACGTTTTCGTTGACGCGGTCCACCGCCAGGGTGTACTGGATAAGGTCGTTGGTGCCGATACTGAAAAAATCCACTTCATCGGCGAGGTCATCGGCGGTCAGGGCCGCCGCCGGCGTCTCGATCATTATGCCTATGGGGATGCCGTCGTCGTATTCGATGCCCTGTTCTTCCAGATCCTCCTTGATGTTGGCCACTATCCACTTGGCCTGCCGCAGCTCCATCAGATTGGTCACCAGCGGAAAGAGGATCTTGACTTCGCCGTGCACCGAGGCCCGCAGGATGGCCCGTATCTGCCTGGTAAACAGAGGCAGGTTTTGCAGGCAGTAGCGTATGGAGCGCAGCCCTAAAAAGGGATTTCTTTCCGGGCTGATGCGTCGCTGTTGGGTAAATTTATCCGCCCCCAGATCGACCGTTCGAATGGTGATTTGACCATGACCGAGCCGGCGCAGGGTTTCCATGTAGGCCTGGTAGTGGTCTTCTTCGGTGGGTTCATGGTCGGCGTCCAGATAGAGATATTCGGTACGGTACAGCCCCACGCCTTCGCCGCCTTTTTGCAGGGCGATCTCGGCCTCGTAGGGGAATTCGATATTGCCCAGCAGGGTGATTTTTTGTCCGTCTTTGGTCACCGCCGGCAGATGCACCAGTTCATCAAGTTCATGCTCATGCTCGATAAAGGCATCGGCGTAACGTTGATATTCCTTAACGGTCTGCACATCGGGGTTGACGACAAAGGTGCCGCGATCACCATCGACGATTACGGTATCCCCGGCCGCCGCCTTGGCGGTCGCCTCGTTCAGGGCCACCACCGCCGGGATTCCCAGGCTCCGCGCCACGATGGCGGTATGCGAGGTACGGCCGCCCGCGTTGGTGGCGATTCCGTTGATATACTTTTTATCGAAGGCGGCGGTCTGCGTCGGCGTCAGATCATGGGCCACCACCACCACCGGCTCGGTGAGGTGTTCCAGATCCTCTCGGCGGCTGCCGATCAGATGGCGCAGCAGACGTCGTTCGATGTCGTATATATCACTGACCCGTTCTGAGATGTAGGTGTCCGGGGTCTGGGAAAAATGCCTGGCCACGTCGCGCAGGATCACACTGACCGCATATTCGGCGGTGAATTTTTCCTTCTTTATCAAATCGGCTATCTGGCCCCGCAGCGTCCGATCGCGCAGAAAGTGCAGGTGCACCGCAAAGATGTCTTTGATGCGGCTGTCCCACAAATCCGCCTGTGTGATTTGCAGGTTCGTCACCTCCCGCGTCGCGTCCAGAAGGGCCTGTCGCAGTCTCTGCACCTCTTTGCGGATCTGACCGGGCGGCACACTGCGACGCGGCACCCGATATTCCTCCGCGTCGATCACTACCGCCGTGCAAATCGCTACTCCGGGAGATACTCCTATGCCTTTGATAATTTCCATCGATTTTCTCTATCCTGCTTTATGGCGGTTTCGGCCCCTTCTCTTTCGACTTTTCCTGCCCTTTGTCCGGGGGGATTCCCTCTTCCAGTATTTTCGCCAGCGTTTCGACCGCTTCCCGGGCGTCGCGGCCCCGGGCGGTGCATTTCAGTATCGTCCCGCGGGTGGCGGCCAACATGGTTACCTGCATAATGCTTTTGGCGTCCACGATCTGGGTGTCTTTTTGCACGCTGATCTGGGATTCAAAATTGTTGGCACAGTCCACGAACTGCATCGCCGGGCGCATGTGCAGTCCTTCTTCGTGGCGTATTTCCACCATACGTTCGGCATAATCATTTTCGGTGGAAGGTCTTGTCATGGCCTTTGTCCTGAGGTCGCGGGTTTAACTAAAGTCTTGCAAAATTTAGGTTAGGCATACTTGGAAAAGAAAAAATATCTTTTAAATTTTTTCTTTTCCCACAGTAAATTATTTTCCGACAACCAGTTAAGAAATTATCTAAGAAAATATCAAAAACGATTTTCTTAAATAATATATGTCTAACCTCAATTTTGCAAAAGTCCGGGTTTAAGTTATGCTGACGTATATATCTTTGGGGGCTCATTCTTTATGGTCCCGGCGGTCGGTGCTGGACGCTCAAAGGCCTTTTCAGAGGCTGCTTTCCTGGTCCGCCGCGTCTGCTTCTGAAAGTAAATCCACAATCATCTCTCGTGTTTCCGCCTGGCGCAAGAATTTACGAAACATGTCTCGTTGCAAGTGGGAGAACAAACTCTCCATGGCTTCCAGGTGGCGATCCGGATCGTTCGGGGGACTCAAAAGCAGCAATACCGAATATACCGGGGCGTTATCCAGCGACGAAAAATCAATCCCTTTCTTATTGCACCCGATGGTTCCTACGATGGTTTTTACGCTGGGATGCTTGATATGAGGCACCGCAATACCTTTGCCAATGCCCGTGCTGCCCTGATTCTCCCGTTCTATCAGACCCTTAACGATCTCGTCCACCTTGTTCTTCGCCACGTGCTTGGTTCGGGCCAGCGCCTCGACCAGCTCTTTGATAGCCGCGTCACGCGAGTTCGATTGCAACTCGGCGACGATTGCCTCGGCCACCATGAAATCACACAACTTCATCCGTGCTGCTCCTCTGAAGGCTCATCGGCCCTTTCAGTGCTCTGTAAATCTATAATCTCCGCCGTCGCTTCCGCCGCCCCCGTCCGCCCCTTGTGATTGCGGGATTTTTCCTTGTGTTTGACCAACTGCCTTTCAATTTTATCCAGGGCCGTGTCAAAACAAGCGTAGGCGTCTTCGGCCCGGTGGTTCGCCACAAAACGCTGGTGATTGTCCGCTTTTATAATTATCTCCATCTTGTGATGTAATCCCTCGCCGTCCACAATTATTTCAATCTCGGAAATCCGCCGGTGATATTTTTTCAACCGGGGTAACTTCTTGTTCACGTATTCGCGCATCGCCTCGGTAACTTCCATGTGTCTGCCCGTTATTTTCGTGTGCATCTTTAGATTCCTTTCTTGTTTAACCACACCCTCCTGCGACCGCTACTCTGCCTCGGACGCCTCTGCTTGGGCCGGCGGGGGCAATTCCTCCGGCGGGGGGGCTAAGGGCCCCTTGATAAGCTTGTCTCGATCCGTCGGCAAAGCCTGATGATCCGGTACGATTACCCCCCCGCTGGCCGTAAAACGCAACGCCTCTTCGATGGTGATCGGCAGGTCGATTACCTCCTCTTTCCTGACATATATCACATAACCCGTCACGGGGGTCGGGGAACTGGGTATAAATATCGTTAACAGGTCTTCTTTGGTCTC
>LJUC01000199.1 GCA_001303695.1 Phycisphaerae bacterium SM23_30 | reverse complement strand
GGATATAGATCGGCGGTGCGGCAAGGATCGCCGGTGCGGTCAGGGGCGCCGGGTCGCCGACGGGGCTGATGAAGGTCAACCCAGCGACGAATAGGGTGAGTTCACCGGAGAAAATAAGGGGCGGGCGGCGCTTTTTTTATAAGACGGACCAAAAGGCCTTAACGGACGGTCAGGGCCGGGATTGAGCAAATAAGGTTAAGGGGGCGGTTTTGTTAGCTGGTGGTGATGGCTGGGGGTGAGGACCATGGTTAAGCGTCGTCCCAGCCGCTTGGGAAGGAGCTCGACCCTGCCGACGTCCTGCAGTTCTTCGATAATTTTGTTCATTTTTTTCTGGGCGAGGTCCAGATGCACCATTTCGCGGCCTCGAAACATCATGGTAAACTGGACCTTGGCGCCTTTTTCGAGGAACTGGCGGGCCTTTTTGACCTTTACCAGCCGATCGTGCTCATCGGTTTTGGGTCGCAGGCGGACTTCTTTCTGGATAATGGCGTGCTGCTTGAGTTTGGCTTTGTGCTCCTTTTTCTTTTGATCGTATTTCCATTTGCCGAAATCCATAAGCCGACAAACGGGCGGGTCGCTGTTGGGCGCCACTTCGACCAGGTCCACCTCCGCCTGGCGGGCCCGGGAGAGGGCCTCGTCGATATCGACGATACCGACCTGCTGATTGTTCTGGTCGATCAGGCGGACCTGGGGGGCACGAATTCGCTCGTTGAGCCTCAAGTTTTTGATGACTATGGGCCACCTCCTTTACTGATGCCCCCGGTCCATATGGAACGGCTGTTTGGCGTATAAATCATATAATTCCACCCGGGAAATTCAAGGCTTCATTCACCTGGGGAGCTGGTTAATGACAATTCATTGCTGCGTTGATCAATCATACGGCGAGCGACGTCGATGAATTCATCGATCTTGATTTTTAGTTGTTCTTTTTGGGATCGAATCCTGACGGTTAATGAATTATTTTTCTGCTCCGCCGGTCCGATAATGAGCATAAAAGGCACCTTATCCTGGTGGGCCCGCATAATTTTGGCGTTGATCTTGTCGTCCGCCTTATCAATATTACAGCGCAAATTCGCCTGCTGCAAGCGTTGAAACACCAGGTCGGCGTAGTTATTGGATTTTTGGCTGATAGGCAAGACGCGGGCGTGTTCGGGGGAGAGCCACAAGGGGAAGGCCCCGGCGTAATGTTCGACGAGGATACCCAAAAACCGCTCCAGGGAGCCCAAGATGGCACGATGGATCATCACCGGTCGTTTTTGGGTGTTATCGCGGTCCGTGTAGGTCATGTCGAACCTTTCGGGCATAGAGAAATCGAGCTGGATGGTACCCAGCTGCCAGGACCTCAGGAGGCAGTCTCGGACGTGAAAGTCGATTTTGGGGCCGTAAAATGCGCCGTCACCGGGTCTTAGGACATAATCGACCGTTTTGGCGGCCAGGGCGCCTTTGAGGGCGTCGGTGGCCTGATTCCAATCTTCTTCGATGCCGATGTGCTTTTTGGGCATAGTGCAGAGCTCCAGGCGGATGTCGGTAAGCCCAAAAGCCCGGTAGATTTCAAACGACAGCTCCATCACCCCAATCACTTCCTGCTGTATCTGGTTGGGGGTGCAGTAGATATGGGCGTCATCCTGGGTGAACTGTCGGACCCTGAGCAGGCCGTGGAGCACGCCGCTGGGCTCGTGCCGATGGACCAGGCCTAACTCCGCCACCCGCATGGGCAGCTCGCGGTAGGAATGGGGCCGGGATTTATAGACCAGGCATCCGCCGGGACAGTTCATCGGTTTGACGGCGTAGTCCACCTGGTCGATCTGGGTGAAATACATGTTTTCCTTATAATTGTCCCAGTGTCCGCTTTGATGCCAGAGTGTTTGGTTGAGGATGATGGGTGTACGTATCTCCTTATATTTCCATTCTTTATGAATATTTCGCCAGTATTCGACCATTTCGTTCCAGACGATCATTCCCCTGGGATGCAAGAAGGCAAAACCCGGTCCTTCCTCCTGGAAGCTAAACAGGTCCAACTGTTTTCCCAGGTGGCGGTGGTCGCGTTTTTTGGCCTCTTCGACTTGATGTAAATATTGCTGGAGCTGTGTTTTATCGGGAAAGGCGGTGCCATAGATGCGCTGGAGCATTTTTTCGCGGGCGTCGCCGTGGAAATAGGCCCCGGCGACGCTCATGACCTTGAAGGCCCCGATTCTGCCGGTGGCGGGGATATGGGGTCCGCGGCAGAGGTCTTCAAAGCCCCGGTCCTGAGGGGGTTTTCCGGTGGTATAAAAGCTGAGTTTTTGCCCCTGGGCCCTCTGGGCGTTTTCGATTTTATAGGGGTTTCCTTCGGCCTGTAATTTTTTCATACCATCATCAAATTCCATTTCGTAACGGTAGAAGGGCAGATCGGCGGCAATGATGCGGGCCATTTCGGCCTCGATAGCGGGGAAATCGTCCGGGGTGATAGGTCTTTCCAGGTCGATATCGTAATAGAAGCCGTTTTCCACGGTGGGGCCATAGACCAGTTGGGTTTCGGGAAACAACGTACAAAGGGCCTGGGCCATGACGTGGGCGCAGCTATGGCGTAAGAGGTCCAGAGATTCATCGGGATTGTTGTTGAAGGTAAGAATTTCGACCTCGGCGTCCCGATCGAGGGTGGCGGAAAGGTCGCGGATTTGACCGTCGATGCGGACGGCCAAGGCGTCGCGGGCTAATTGGGGGCCGATTTTTTCGGCTAACTGGCGGGCCGTGATTGTTTCATTAAGATCCAATTTGCTGGAATCCGGCAAACTAAGCTGCACCATAATTAATCGACCATCCCGAAAAACCAATTAACCGTTATTTTTTCGCCTATATATCTATATAAAGGCAAAGGCTGCGTTGTCAAGTAGTTAATCTCATTATAACGGGGCATAAGAAAATATCAGGTGGAGTAAATTAGTAATGGTCCTGGGCTGTCATTGGGGTTTTGCCTTTGAAGACGCGATAGATAAAGGCGGTATAGGCGATGACGAGGGGCATGCCGATGAGGGTGATGATCAACATGACGGTGAGGGTTTTGGGGGTGGAGCTGGCGTTATAGACGGTCAGGCTGTATTTTGGGTTGGTCAGGGAAGGTATCAGGCGGGGGAACAGTCCGACGGCGGCCAGGCCCAGCAGGGATAAGATGACCAGCGAGCTGGCCAGAAAGCCGCGGAGGAATCGACCGGTTTTGTTGGCGACGGGGATAGAGACGGCGGCAGCCCACAGCAAGATGAGGAACAACCAGAAAAAGGGATTTTGGAGCATATTTTCAAAGAGGTGTCCGGCCTGGAAAAAGGAGGAGACGACGAGGGCGATTTGCAGGAGGATGAAAGCGATCCAGGATCGTGCGAGCCACTTTTGCATGCGGGCCTGCAAGGGTCCATCGGTTTTAAGGGCAAGGTAGGCGGCGCCGTGCATGGTGAAGGTAACGAGGCTGAAGGCGCCGGCCAGCAGGGCATAAGGGTTCAGCAGTTTGGGAAAGGAGCCGGAGAAGACGGCATTTTCCTCGAGGGGCAGACCACGGAGGACATTACCCAGAGCCACGCCCAGGAGCAGGGCGGGCAGGGCGCTGGCGAGTCCGAAGGCGAGGTCCCAGGTGGCGGTCCAGCGTGGGTCGGCGAGCTGGTGTTGAAACTCCAGAGAGACGGCCCGAAAGATCAAGGCCAACAAGAGCAGCATAAAGGGCAAATAAAAGGAGCTGAAAAGGGTGGCGTAAACGGGGGGAAAAGCGGCGAAGAGGACGGCGCCGGCGGTTATGAGCCAGACTTCATTGCCGTCCCAGAAGGGAGCGATGGCTTTCTTTAAAATTTGACGTTCATTTTTTTTGCGGGTGAACAGGTGGAGGATTCCCACGCCCAGGTCGAAGCCGTCGAGGATGGCATACCCGATGATGAAGAAGAAAAAGAGGAAAAACCAGATAATCTGCAGGGTGGTCATTTTGATGTCTCTGGGTCGGGTTCGGGGCCCTGTTTGACTATTTTGATTACCAGGAAGAGGTAAAGGGAGAACAGGAGCAGATAGATCAAGCTAAACATAATCAGGGAAAACAGGACATTGGCGGCGGGCACGGTGTCGGAGAAGGCGTCTGCGGTTCGCATCTGGCGATAGACGATCCAGGGCTGGCGGCCGACTTCGGCGGCGATCCAGCCGCACTGGATGGCCACCATGGGCAGAGGTATCGCAAGGGTCAACATTTTGAGGTATCGCTGACTTTGCCAGAGTTTTTTTCGATACATCAGGATAACGCCCAGCAAGGTGAAGATTATGAAGAAGACTCCCAGCAGAAACATGATGTGGAAGGAGGTAAAAGTAAGGATCAGGGGGGGCAGTTCGTCCTGGGGGAATTCGTCGAGGCCCTGCACGACGGCGTCAATATCGTTATAAGCCAACAGACTGAGCAGTCCCGGCAGGGCGATTTTTAAATCCCCGGCGCGAAACAACAGCAGGGGGGCGCGGGACCGGGTGGTTTCGAGCCATTCGAGGGAGGCCAATTTTTCCGGCTGGGTGCGGGCGACCTGCCGGGCATGAGTATGACCGAAAGGAAAGGCCACCAGGATAGAAGTGATAAAGGCGACGATGAGGGAGATTTTCAGGGCTTTTTGGGCCAGGGGGGTTTGTTTATTTTTTCGGAGCAGGTAAGCGGCGCAGCCGGCCATAAAGAAGGCCCCGCAGACCATACAAGAGGTGATGGTGTGAAAGAACCGGGGCCACATGGAGGGATTAAAGACAGCCTGGGTGAAACTGGTCAATTCCGCCCGGTTGTTTTGAATAACAAAGCCGGCGGGGGTCTGCATCCAGGAGTTGGCCACCAGGATCCAGAAGGCGGAGAGAGTGGCTCCCGCGGCCACCATGAGGCAGGCGAACCAGAGGGCGCCGCGGGAGATGCGATTTCGGCCGAACAGATACAGCCCCAGAAAGCCGGACTCCAGGAAGAAGGCAAAGATACCTTCGGCGGCCAAGGGGGCGCCGAAGATGTCGCCGACGAACCTGGAATATCGGGCCCAGTTGGTGCCGAATTGAAATTCCATGACGATGCCCGTGGCGACGCCCAGGACAAAGGTAAGGGCCAACAGTTTGGCGAAGAATTGCGCCAGGCGTCGGTAATGCGGGTCGTTTCGGCGCCAGGCTATGGTTTCCAGGATCACCAGCAGCCAAGCCAGACCTATGGAGACGGGCGGGAAGATAAAGTGAAAGCCTATGGTAACGGCAAACTGAATCCGTGACAGGAGCAAGGTATCCATATCGACTCGGCTTTATTTCTCAATAACCCGGGCGAAAGCGACGCCTGTATCTTCCATTTGCTTGATATATTTTTCGGGATCTTTTTTAAAAGTTTCCTGACATCCCGCGCAACAGAAATAAATTCTTTTGCCCTGGTAGTCATAGAAAAGATCTTTGTTGACGGGGTTGTTGTCCATAATGGGACACATAGTTTGCGTTCCGGCCACCAGTTGGAGGTCAACCGATCCGGAACCGACATTTGTCGCCGGGGTTTCTTCTTCGTTACCGCAACCGGCGATCAACAATCCCGCCCATAATGACAATATGGCAATCTTGTGTAAACGGTTCATGACTCGTCTCCTTTTTTAAAATTAATTAAAGCTTTTCGGCAGGCACAGCCGGGGCAGATATAAGACGAATAATTTCCGGCGGTTTTAAATCGGCTCGAAGTCGTCTTTGCCGGCGCCGCACTCCGGGCACACCCAATCTTCGGGAATATCTTCAAAGGCGGTGCCGGGTTCGATGCCGTTGTCGGGATCACCCTCGGCCGGGTTATAGATATAGCCGCAGACAAGACAACGATAACTTTGCATGATCATACTCCTTTCCAGGTTTAATAAGGTTCCTGCAAAATTGAAGACCGGTATTCCGGGAAGATAAAAGGGCTTTCGCAGGAGTTCAAGGTTCAAGATTAATCCAAATGGTCCAGGGTGTCTTTGAGCAGCAGGACATGTCCCATTTCTTCCTTAATGATAGCGTCGATTTTTTCTTTGCCGGTCTGACTGGTCAGGCGTTCCTTCATAGCCAGATAGAAGACAATAGAGTCTTTTTCCAGGCCGATGGCCGTCTGGAGGATATCCCGGGGAGTCTGGTGTTGGGTCAATTTTTGGGCGGGGTCGGCCTGGGCGTCAAAGATGCGGCCTTCGACGATCGCGTGGAGATACCTGGCGGCCTGGTCGTCCGGATCATAGGCGCTCAACGAATCTTTGGCGGTGAGCTCGGCGCGGAGGTCGGAGAAGGTTTTGAGATGATCGAGTTCCATGTCGGCCAGTTCCTCCAGGATTTTTTTGACCTGGGGGTGGGGGGCATTTTGGGCCGCGGTGCGATAGAACCGGGCCCCGTTGCGTTCGATCTGCTGGGCCATTTCAAAGATTTCGTCGGCGTCAAAAGTGATAGCCATTATGCACCTCCATCCGCCGGGGGCGGGGTGAAAACACGTTGGAACATTTCTTTGTCCAGCATGTACAAGGCCTGGGGGCTTTCCTTGATGAGTTTCAACGGCCCCAAGATTTTCTGGACATTATCCTCTTCTTCGACCTGTTCCGAGACAAACCACTGGAGGAAGATTTCCGTGGCGTTATCGCGCAGGTCGCGTGCCAGAAAGACAAGGTCGTTGATTAAACCGGTAACCTTGCGTTCGTGGGCCAGGGTGTCCTCGAATACGTGCAGAGGCGATTTCCACTCGGTGGGGGGCGCCTCCAGGGCCTTTAGGATCACCCGGCCGCCGCGTTCGACGAGGTAGGCAAATAACTTCATGGCGTGAAACTCTTCTTCCTGGGCCTGGGCGCGCATCCAGTGGGCAAAGCCGGGCAACTCGCGCGCTTCAAAATAAGCCGCCATGGATAAGTACATATAGGCCGAATAAAATTCGGCGTTAATCTGACCATTCAGGGCTTCTTCCATTTTTTTGTCGATCATAAATCTTATCCTTTCCATAAACCGTGCAGGTTGCAGTGTTCGCGGGCGGCGACGGAATCCGCCTCGAGGTTAAAAGTCGCCTCCGGGGCGTCGCCGGGATTCAGGAACTGCCGGTAGGCCCTGCCGTCGGCGAGCAGCTCGATCCATTCGATAAAGTGCTTTTCTTCCATGGGATGAGGGGCGCTGCCGACCTTCACTTGATAGCCGCCGTCGATTTTTTGCACCACCGGCACATGCTTTTCCCTGGCGGCGTCCACGGTATTTTCCCGCAGCTTTTCCATGGGCTTACCACAGCAGACCAGATCGCCGGCGCCGCCGTGCAGCACCTCGACTATATTTCCACAGGTCTCACATTTATAGACTTCCAGTTTTTTAGCCATAACTAACTCCTTTTGCAATGCGTAAATTTTATTTGACAATTCCCATTTCTTGATGCCTGTTCTTTATTTCCCGGGCCAATTTTTCCAGGGCCGCAAAGGCGTCCGGTCCGGGATAACCCTGCGCCAGCACCGGCTCGAGGATTTCGGCTTTGAGATGGTCCAGGGCCCCGAGCAGATCGTCCACCAATTTGCTGCCCCAGCCAAAAGAGCCGATGATCGAGGCGAACCTGGTCTTGGGGCGCAGGGCGTTGGTCAACATCGCCGCATAGGCCGCCCAGGGATGAGGCCCGGTTAAGACGGCGGGCGTGCCGATAATAAAAGCGTTTTACGGCAATGCCTCTCTCGATCAAGGCCTCCGTAAGAAAGGAGACCATTTTGGCGGTGCTGCCGTGCATCGATACGTAAGCTATCACCACTTCGTTCTTGACGGATTCGCCGACCCAGTCTCTATAGGCGTCCACAATAAATGCAGGGTTATTATGGACCGGCCCGTGACTGGGGGCAATGATATTAATGGGGAGGTTTTGCAGTTTTTGCAGGTTTTTGGTTATCTGCTGCCGGAAAGGCATCATAATCTCGGCGTAGTAGCGTTTGGCGGACTCGTAAAGGCGGGTCGGATCATCGACGAAGAGGCTGCTGGTCGCCAGGTGGGCGCCAAAAAAATCACAGGAAAAGAGTATCTTTTCTTCTTTTAGATATGAGCCCATGGTTTCCGGCCAATGCACCCAGGGCAGATAGACGAACTGCAGCGTTTTATCGCCCAGAGACAATTCCCGGCCGTCCTCGACGGTAATAAATTTATCGTCGGCCAGGTGCAGCAGGTCGATGAGCATATCTTTGCACCTGGGATTGGCGACCACCCGTGCCTGAGGGTACAATTTCAAGACGGCAGGAATGCTGCCGGAATGATCCTGTTCGGCATGATGCGATATGAGGTAATCGATTTTCTCGATTTTCAGGGCCTTAAGGTTATCGATCAGGACGTCCGTCATGCTCGGATCGACCGTATCGAGAAGGGCGGTCTTTTGGTCGCCTTTAATCAGATAGGCGTTATAGCTGGTGCCGTCCGGCAGGGGAATCAAACGATCAAACAAGCGGGCATCCCAGTCGAGGGCCCCGACCGCGTGCACATTTGGGGCGATTTTTCTCATGAAATTCTCTCTTTTGCGAGGGATTAACTGGTACTGAAGTTTTGTTAGTAATTAGCAGCTTCCAACTCGAAGTGAGCCTGGGGGTGAGCGCAGGCCGGGCATACCTCGGGCGCTTGAGAACCTTCGTGCACAAAGCCGCAGTTTCTACATACCCAACGAACGGGAGTGTCTTTTTTAAAGACTTTTCCCTGGGCGATGTTTTTTTGCAGGGCCAGGTATCGGTCCCGGTGGCGTGCTTCGGCCACCGCGATGTTTCTGAAGACAGCGGCAATATCTTTAAAACCTTCTTGATCGGCGATCCGGGCGAATTGCGGATACATGGTGGTGGTCTCGTAATCTTCACCGGCGGCGGCATCTTTCAGATTATCGGTGGTAGGTCCAATCACGCCGGCGGGAAATGCCGCGGCTATCTCCACTTCGCCGCCCGCCAGAAACTTAAACAGTCGTTTGGCATGTTCTTTCTCCTGGTTGGCGGTCTCTTCAAAAATGGCGGAGATCTGCATCAAACCATCCTTTCCGGCCTGGCTGGCAAAATAGGTGTAACGGTTCCGCGCCTGTGATTCTCCGGCAAAGGCCGTCAATAAGTTCTTCTCCGTCCGGCTGCCTTTAAGATCCATCTGGTACCTCTCTTTCATAAATTTT
>LJUC01000022.1 GCA_001303695.1 Phycisphaerae bacterium SM23_30 | reverse complement strand
CTACCGTCGGGATTGAGCATCCCGCTGCCGGCTCTATCTCCACCTTTGGGTCCATTGGCATAGCCGCCGGTTATGGTGAAGCCGTCCAGTACTGCCGTTGCATTGATGACTTCCCAGGTCTCCACCACATTGTAGCTGTTCTCGAACCTCGAGGGATTATCCAAACTGCCAACGTCGTCGCCGTTCAGGTCACCGCTAAGGATAGTAACGTAGTTGCCGGGATCGCGGTCATCGGGGTTGGGTTCGCTGTAGCCGGCGTAGCCGCCATAGAGGGTCACGCCATTTATTAAGTAGAAATTATCCGTCCGCATACCGTCGGGGGGCGCCGGTTTATATATGCCCTGGGCCACCCGGATCTCCTGAACTTCAGGATTTGCTGCCGCTGCATTTAGGGCATACCTTAATTCGTTATAAGCATCGGCCCAACTTGCGCCAGTGTTGGCACCGGGGGCACTGTCATCAACATAGAGGATAGTTGAAATAACCGGATCATTGTCCTCTTCGAAGATGGTAACTACGGCCGGGAAGATACCGGGGGCGCTCACCTGGATGAAGGCCCTGCCGCTGAAATTGTCTGAATCCTCCGCCGCCGCCAGGGTGACAGTTTGAGGAATGTAGTAATTTGACGAGTCGAAAGTCAGCGTTGCTCCGAAGACAACCATAATATCAGGATCGCCTGATTGGTGCCCTACCATCACCTGAACAGTGCCCAAGGGATCCTTCGCCAGATTTACGGTGAACTCTACGGTTTGGCCCTCTGAAATAGCATCCAATATTGTGCTCAGAAAAAATCTTTGTCTGGGTCCTTCATACGCTCCCATATCCACAATCGGCGGCGTGCCATTGCCGGTATCCGGAGTATCAGGGTCGTCGGCAAAACGAGGATTGCCGTCGAGATCGGTCGTAATTGACGCAGGAACAGCTAAATTATCGCCCGCGTCAATACCAGGAGATCCAGGCAGCAAACGCAGATTATACTCAGTACCGGCAACCCATTCGGGGTCATAAATATCGACAAATAAGGGGTCGTCGTCGATGTTGCCTGTACCCGGATAGATATACTCATCATCAGGATCATCGTCATTGATGCAACTGTAGTTTACTACGGGAGTTCCACTCACAACATGTATCTGGGCCGTCTCACCTAATCCCTCGCCCTCGCTATCGATATTGCCCCAAAGGATGCAGTTAGTTAGTACTGGACTGCTGTTATAGTTGTATATACCACCGCCCCAATTACCAGCCGAGTTGTCGCTGAAGGTGCAGTTAGTCAGCGTGGGGTCGCTGTCGTAGTTGTACATACCACCCCCGTTGCTCGTCATGTTGCCTTTGAAGATGCAGTTGGTAAGGGTCGGGTGGGCGCAGTAGTTACGGATACCCCCGCCCTGGCTATCTGCTAAATTACTGCTGAAGGTGCAATTAGTCAGCATCGGGCTGCAGGTGTGGTTATATATCCCGCCGCCATATACTCTTGCCGAGTTGTCGCTGAAGGTGCAGTCGGTCAGCATCGGGTTGCCATAGTAATTATACATCCCGCCGCCCCTACTAGTCCAGGATACATTCCCTGTAAAAACGCATTGCGTTAGTGTTGGGTTGCATGTATGGTTGAATATCCCACCGCCACTGGTATAAGCCCAGTTGCTGATGAAGGTGCAGTTGCTGAATGTTGGGTTGCTGTAAGCGTTCTGTACGGCGCCGCCATTTTCAATGGCCGCATTTTCGATGAAGGTGCAGTTCGTTATGGTGGGGCTGCTTCCGTTATAGTTGTACATCCCGCCGCCCAACCAGGCTGCATTACCGGTCAAAACACAATTGTTTATCGTCGGATTTCCTGGAACTTCGAATTCATTCCAATCGTTGAATACACCGCCTCCCCTCCTTTCCCCACCAACGCCAGACTCCCTGTTGGCATGACCACCGGTAATGGTAAAGCCGTCGAGGATAGACGTTTCATCGGTTCCGGTACCGGTGACTACCGTGTAGCTGTTATCATATCGGGTTTCTTCATAATATAAGTCTTTAGTATTTAAGACAACTATGTCATTGCCGTTCAAATCGCCGCTGAGGATGGTTTCGTAGGCGCTGGGGTCGTAGTCATAGGGGTTCGGCGTCCCATAGCCGGCGTAGCCGCCGTAAAGGCCTACTCCATTTATAAGCTGAAATGTAGCAAATCTATCACCGGATGTTTGTCCTCCGCCCTGGTCGGGTTTATAAATGCCCTCGGCCACCCAGATCTCACCGGAGGTGGCGGCGTCCAGGGCGTCCTGCAGGTACTTGAAGGCGGTGGCCCAACTCTGGCCGTTACCACCGGGGGCGGCATCGTCATCCACATAGATGATTTGCCCCAGGGCCGAGCCTGAGATGCCCAGCAAAAATATTAACGTTAACAGATAAATGTTTAGATTGGTGCGATGGTTCATTTTCTGCACTCCTTTCGGCTGATAAGGGCGGTAAGAAAAAGTAACACAGAGAAAGTCCTCCGCTATATCGCGGAGAAGCAAGTTATGATCTTCCTTGAACGAAGTTTTTGAAACGATCCATATCCGACAGTCGAGGCCGCCGAAGACGAGGGATAATGTACCATCTGGCAGGCCCATTTTTCAATATGTTTTTGAGAAATTTGATTAAAAATCAGTAAAAATTTGCGTTCTTTTAACTAAGGGAGTATTTTTTTGATTTTTTGAGATAAGACTTTATGAATTAAGCAATTGCGTCAAGGGTTTAGATGGCGGTTTCTATAAGATAGAAAACTGATAGGTATGGTGGGTAAAGGGCGGGATGAGGAAGGGAAGAGGGTGGTTCAGGGTGGTCGGGGGACTGGGTCCCCGCTTACCCGCTTGCGCGGGAACAAGTTTGCGGGGATGACAGGGAAAAGCGGGGATGGGGGGCGACGTTGTTGGGTAAATGAGTATATGGGTGGATGAGGATATTAAGGGGGAGGGGAGAAACGGCCAGGGCCTCGCAGCAGGATTTATCATATCCGCCATGTCAGCGATATAATATCCTACCCGAGGCCCGGGCCTTCGCGGGAGTTTCGGCAGGTGTCGAAACTCCGGATAAAACCGAGTGAACAGGCCACTTTGAGCTCCGCGATGGTACTGTTTTCACTCGGCCGGGTTAAATCCGTCCTACGGATTGAACCCTTTAAGGTTCACTGCTAAGCTGGGTACGGCAGTCCTGAGCAATTCCCGGATGAGAGCCGGCAAAATGCAAGCTCATGGGCTCGGCTAACAACTGCCGACTCTTGAGGAGATTACTCAGGAGCCGACTTAGCCGAGCAGCGCCAGGACGCTCTGCGGAACGGAGTTGGCCAACGACAAGACCGAGGTGTTGGCCTGAACGAGAATCTGAGCCCTGGTCAGAGCGGCAGTTTCCGCGGCAAAATCGGCGTCGCGGATCGCCGATTCAGAGGCAGTTACATTTTCCAAGGTTACGCGGAGGCTATTAATATTGGTTTCCAGGATGTTTTTCTGGAAGGCGCCCAAGCGGCCGCGTAAAGTGCTGATATCTTTAATGGCGTCGTCAACGATCCTTTGAGCGGTATAGAGATTGTTGCCGTTGAGCTGGTTAGCCTGGCCGCTTTTAAGCGTATTAAGATACCCGTCCGTGTTGTTGCCCAAGGAACTGGGGGCGACATTTTTTATAGCTATGGATTCCATGCCGATGGCATCGACGCGAGAGCCGATGGCGAAATCGGCGCCGCCGGCGGAGATGGTAAAGGTCTCAGTAGTATTGGCCATGGCGGCGGAATTGGTCAAAAGGATCTCGATATCAAGCATACTGGTGCGTACGGTGATCTTCTTACCTGCGCCCGTGGTGGAGGTACCGTTGACGGAGGCCACCACATCGATACCATAATCGGTATGGCTGTCCAGGGTGGCGGTGGTAAGATCGGTGATGCCGAACATGGTCTCGTTCTTGGTGCCGACGACTTCCACGCTGACATAGGCGTCGGTGCCGAAATCAACGCTGCGCAGTACGGCGGTGGTGGCGTTGGATGAAGCCGCGGCCGAGACCCCGGTAATCTCCTTGACCGCGTTAATACCCGTGACCACGTCGGCGCGGGTGGCGCCGGCGGCAAAGGTAAGTTCGGTGTTGCCGCGATTAGAGCCGACCTTGAGGGTAATGGCCTGGGTGGAGACGGTGGCGCCGGAAAGGTATGATATTCCGGTCTGGGCCGAGGTGGTCACCGCCAGATCGACGGTCATAGCGGCGCCGTCAATAAGCTTGGCGGCATTAATGCTGGAATCGGCAATTTTAGTAGTGTCCAAGCCGGTGGTGGTGTAGGCCTTGTTGCCGTTGAGCAGCTTCATGCCCTCGAACTCGGTAGAGTTGGCAATGCGCTGGATGCTGTTGATGGCCGAATCCACCTGGAGCTGATTGGCATCGATCTCTTCGGTGGACATGCCGCCTTTGCTGGCCGTATTCACCAGCAGCCCCTTGATATCGATGAGCAAGGCGGAGATTTCATTCAAGGCGCCTTCTGCCGTCGCGATGACACTGTTAGCACGAATGGAATTACTGATTCCCGCTCTGATGCCGGCCATCTCGGAGCGCAGATTCTCTGAGGCGATCAAGCCGGCGGGGTCGTCCTTACCATCGTTAATACGGAGCCCCGATGATAATCGCCGCAACCGGGCATTAAGATCCTGATAGTTGCCAATCAACTTAGTGATGGCATTCATCGATGCGATGTTCGTATTGATACGTGACATGGCTTATCCTCCGTGACAAGACAAGCGAGAAACCTCGCCCGCAAGTAACAGGCCCTAACCCATATTCGTCCTGGTCCGGCCTGACGGAACCAAACAGCCTACGTAGTATCGCTTTGGCGAACTACGCTGATTTTGTTCCGGAACGAAATCACACAAGAGAAAGGGGTAAACATCCCTGCAGAGCTCTTATGTCTTCGTCGTCCTGGTTCCAAAACAAATCAAGCTGCCCTTTTGAATCAATTTGAGAAGCCAACCTCAAATTTGATTCAATTTTGCACTATTTATTCAATTTTACGTGGTTAAAAAACCGTGTTCAGGAATGCCGGTGGGGTTCCACCTCACGGTTGCATCCATGACCGAAAAGGCCCGGTCAATCTGTCTTGACGACAGTGGTGGAAAGAAATGAGCAGCAACTCCGTTGCAAACTCCCTTTCACATCCGCGGAGGCGAGTTAATCACGTCCTGGTTGTTTACACCTCCGTCGGTGCTCATCCTTGAGTCTAAGGTCTCTTGGGCGGGTGCCTTTGAGACCCGCATCCATCGGGTCTTCCAATCGCCCGACAACCCGGTCTTGCCGGCGACTGTTGACCTCGCCTGTTGCTTTGAGATTTTCGACCGCCTCACGGGAAAAACTTTAGTAAGAGCGATAATAATTTTAAATTTTGCTTTATGGGACGTAAATACTGTTTATAGGACGTGTTATGATTTTTTCGGACGCCGGGCGGCTGTTAGGGGCAGGTGATTAAATGAGGGGTATAAAAGATATGTTAACCGGTTATCTATTGGGGGTTTAAAAGAAACGGGCCGGTCGGGTTCTTGAGAGCAGATTGGGATAAACATGCTCTGCCAAGAACCCGGCCGGCCAGGAGGTATTTGTCAAACATAACAGCCCGGCAAAGGCCAGAGACTTCGCCTTAGGCAATATTAACTCAGCAGACTCAAGACATTCTGGGGGGCGACGTTGGCGGTGGACAGGACCATGGTGGCGGACTGGACCAGGATCTGGGAACGTGTCAGTCGGCTGGTTTCGGTGGCGAAGTCGGTATCGCGGATGGCAGATTCGGCGGCATAGAGGTTTTCTTTGGTCACATTAAGGGAACGGATAGTGGTTTCGAGCGTGTTCTTCTGGAAAGAACCCAACCGGCCGCGTAAATTTGAAACATCCTTAATGGCCTCTGTTACAATGCGCTGGGCGGTGTAGAGGTTGGCGCTGCTCAGGGAGTTGGTGCCGCCGCTTTTCAGGGTGCTGATTCGGCCATCGGTAGCATTACCGAGCGTGGAGCTGGAGACGGTCTGGATACCGATAGCTTCCAGGCCAATGGCATCCACGAGGGCGCCAATGGCAAAATCGCCGCCGCCGGAGCTGATGGTAAATGACTCGGTAGCTTGAGATAAGGCAGCGGAATTGGTCAGTTCAATCTCGGCACTAAGCATACTGGTGCTAATGGTGAGCTTTTTGCCCTTGCCGGTAGCTGACGAACCGTTGACGGTGGCCACCACATCGATACCATAATCGGTATGACTGTCCAGAGTGGCGGAAGTAAGATCGGTGATGCCAAACATGGTCTCGTTCTTGGTGCCGACGACTTCCACACTGACATAGGCGTCGGTGCCGAAATCAACGCTGCGCAGTACGGCGGTGGTGGCGTTGGATGAAGCCGCGGCCGAGACCCCGGTAATTTCCTTGACCGCGTTAATACCGGCGACCACGTTGGCGCGGGTAGTGCCGGCGGCGAAGGTAAGTTCGGAGCTGCCGCGATTAGAGCCGACCTTGAGGGTGATGGCCTGCGTGGAGACGGTGGCGCCGGAAAGGTATGATATTCCGGTCTGGGCCGAGGTGGTCACCGCCAGATCCACGGTCATGCTGGCGCCATCAATTAACTTGGCGGCCTTAATGGTTTTATCAGCGATTTTAGTGGTGTCCACGCCGGTGGTGGTGTAGGCCAGAGTACCATTGAGCAGCTTGATGCCTTCAAACTCGGTGCTATTGGAAATACGGTCGATACTATTGATAATGGAATCGACCTGAGTCTGGTTGGCGTCGATTTCCTCGGTGCTCATGCCGCCGGTGTTGGCAGCTTCGGACAAGAGGGCCTGCATATCGAGCAACATGGCGTTTACTTCGTTGAGGGCCCCCTCGGCGGTGCTGACAATGTTGACGGCTCTTTCGGCATTTTTGACGGCCGCTTCGGTGCCGCGTATCTGTTTGCGCAGATTCTCCGAGGTGATCAAACCTGCCGGGTCGTCCGCACCCCGATTGATTCTCAGGCCGGTGCTCAGCCTTTCCAGCGATTTGTTTAAATCATAGTTATTGGCATTTAAGATTCGGGCACTGATTAATGCCGTTACGTTAGTGTTTATTCTGCTCATCTTACAACCTCCAAAGGTAGTTGTCGCCGGAAGAAAGCCTTTTGATCTATAACTTCAAAAGCTCTCCTCCCCAATGTTTTAACCAAAGCGGTTTTACTTTACGTCGCTTTATAATTGCTAATTAGTCAACCGCACTTTTATTTTATGTTCCGGCAGGCCTGTCATCGTCCAGGATAAATACCCGACTTTAGCAATTAAAATGGTAATTTCTTATCGGACACCAATTACTCCTTATTCGCCCCTTATCACCTTAAAAAGCCTATATTCGTTTAAATCCGGATAAATTTTACAACAAGACGGGTCCTATAAAAAAAAGGCAAATCCCGGCGGCGCAAAGAAGAAAAATAAGGATGCGTGAAGGAGGGGATGTTCAGGTGAAGACGTATTTGCGCGCCTACTTAAAAAAAATAAGGCACAACAGGACGGGGTTGTGCCTTGTCACGAAGAATAAGAAATTTCCAGCGGGCACTGCGGAACGCAGGACGACAGTTCCTCTTTTCAAAGAAGTAATGCGCCGCGGAGAAATCAAATTTTTATTTTACGCTAAGGGGCGTCATTTTAGCGCGGCAACTTTGTGTCCGATAATTTCATTTTAGCTATTATTGCAGGAGAGCCAAGACCGACTGGGGGGTTTGATTGGCCAGAGCCAATATTGAGGTTCCGGCATTCACCAGGATCTGACTGCGCGTCAGGGCGGCCGTCTCGACCGCGAAGTCGGCATCGCGGATCGCCGATTCCGAGGCGGTTACATTTTCCATGGTGATCCGCAGGGAGTTCATATTGGTATCGAGGGTATTGCGTTCAAAGGCGCCCAAACGACCGCGCAACACGGCAACCTGTTGAATAGCCTCTTCGATGATTTTCGAGGCCTGGGAGCACTGGCCGGCCACCAGGGAATAAGCGCCGCCGGTACTGACTTCATTTAAAAAGCCGACATCCACCGATCCCAACCGACTGGCAGTCATGGAGTTGATGCCGATACTAGTTTGCTCGGTAGAGTTAATATGGGGCCCCAACTGGAACATGGCGCCGCCGCCGGTGACGGCAAAGGAGGTGTTGTTGCCGGCGCCGAACTGGGGGGCCAGTTTCATGCGCAAATCCAGCGAACCGGTGTTCAAAGTGATTTCCTGACCGGTGCCCACGGTAGTGGCGCCGTTGATGGTGGCGATCACGTCGCGGCCGGCGTCGCGTTGGCGGGTGACGGCGGCGGAGTCCACCGTGGTAAAGGCGCCGGTGCTGCTGGGCAGCGCCCTGACAGAGACAAAGGCGTCGGAGCCGTAATCGACACTACGGAAAATCACTCCCGACTGGGGATGCGTAGCGCTGATAAAGGCAGCCGAAACGCCGATGGCGCCGGTGACCGCGTTTATGGCCGAGACCATACTGGAGGCCCGGAATCCGGAAACAAAGTTGAACACCTCCACCCCTCGATTGGAGGCGACCTCCAGCGTCACCGATTGATCGACCTGACTGGTTCTAAACTGCAGCTGGCCGCGCTGCGCCGAGAGCACGCCGGAGACCTTAACGGCCATATAGGAGGCGTCGCCCAGCATGGTGCTGTAAACATCCAGGGCTTTAACATAGGTCGTGGAGACGCCGCTGGTGACGTAAGCGAGATTGCCGTTCAACAACTGAAGCCCGGCAAAAGTGGTGGCATTGGAGATGCGCGTGATACTGTCGATGGCGGAATCCACCTGAAGCTGATTGGCGCGGATTTCCTCATCACTGAGGGCGCCGCGATTAGCCGCTTCGACGGTGAGTTCCTTAATATTGATCAACAGGGCCGCCACCTCGGCCAAGGATCCCTCCGCGGTGGCGATAACATTGGAGGCCCGCTGCGAGTTGTCGATGGCCTGGGCGATGCTGGCCATTTCGGCGCGCAGGGATTCCGAGGCTATCAGTCCTGCCGGGTCATCAGCCCCTCTGGTTATGCGCAAGCCGCTGCTGAGCCGCTGCAGAGTCTGGTTCATATCCCGGGTGGAGCGTGCCAAATGGACTTGACCCGTTATTGCCGGTATGTTCGTGTTAATTCGCGCCATCGCTAAATCCTCCATGACTATGCGTAGTCATCTCTCGGTTGGCTTGTCGCCATCTTATTGCGGCCATTTTCCGCAGCCCGCCTGATCCTTCAGGGCTGCCGGAGAGCTTCCATAAGTCTCCGGGGCCGCGTTTGAATAACGAATTATTTTTTATCTTTTTTATCATTTTTTGAGGCTGGTGGAATATCCGGAGGCAGATCGGTAATATCTTCCAATTTCACTCCGGCCGCTGCCTGGTTTTCCTGCTTGATGGATTCATAAACCTCTTTGCGATGAACCGGTATTTTGGGCGGCGCCGTTATCCCCAACCGCACCTTGTCGCCTCGAATATCCACCACGGTGATCTCGATATTATCACCGATCATGATTGTCTGATCTTTCTGTCTGCTTAGAACCAACATCCCTGGCTCCTATGCCCGCTTGGGCAGTTGAACCGACCCGCTTCCCTGCGAGCGGTAATCTTTTTTTAAGTAGCTGGGTCGCCGTTTACGCCGCACTTCTTGCACCTCAATAGCCCGTTATAAAACTGCTAAAACAGGTTCTCTTTATAGAGAACATGTCCTGCCGAACCGACTAGGCCGTTTTAGAAACCTGTTTTGGCACGGCATTAAGGTCCATCAGCCGATGCCGGGTGCTGTACTTCTTCTCGGAAAGCACCAACTGCCGGCCCCGGCGATTCAGGGCGTTAATAAGCAAGGGGCCCTGCAAATTGGCGGTGAGGGTCCGCTCGACCTTGTTGACGATCACCAGAATTTGCGTCTGGTTCATGTTCTTGAGGTCCAACAGCTCATAATCCTCCGGTTTGGCCGCAACTTGATAATCCGGAACAAACAACAAAGGATCACAGACAACAAATGCTACTTCGGGCCGATCCACCGACTGCAACCAAAAGAAATTGGCTTCGTCGTTGGTCTGCAGCAGGGCATAGTCGCGGGCATCGGGGAATCCCAATAGACCTTTGGGAAAATTCAGCAGGCGCTGCTGATCGACCTCGATCTTGCCAAAGCGTGTACTCATGACCTTCATGGTCTAAAACCTCCTTAGTCCCGTCGGCGGCGACGGGACGCCATCCTCAAGACTCCACCGGCTCCCCGTCAGAGACCGGCGTGCCGAATCCTCCGGCAACTCCATCCCCGGAGCGAATCACTTTTTCGTTGGTTTTTCAGGTCGCATCGACATCAAGCCGATGCTCAATTTTTCATCCGTTAAGGCGGGCTTGGAGCCCACCGAAATAGTTACCTTTATTATAATCCTACAGGCGGGCTTGAGAGCCCACCCTATATTTAACTTAAAAAATCCAGTAACGAAACGTTGGTCAGTTGACTGCCGGTGATCAAATTACCCTGTAAAGCGGTATAAAGGTTCTGATACCGGGTAATGGCTTCGGTGAAGTCGATATCCTGAATGTCCGAACGCAACGTTCTCATGGCTATCATATGGTCTTCGATCTGGTTTCTGCGATCCTGCAGGGCCCGCATCTGAGAGCCTACCCTGCCGCGCATGTTGCTTAATTCTTGACGATCCTGCTCCACCACCCCGGCGGCGTTGGAAATAGCCGAGTTATCGTTACTGAGCATCGCGTCGCGTAAGGTGAGCAGGTTGGTAAACAATCCCTGCGGTTTGACCGCATTGACGTCATCGCCGGTCAGCGTTGGTCCGCCAACCGATTTGTCTAACCCCAACTCCCGGGCGGTAAAGTAGCCGCTCTGGTTGTCCGGGTGCGTTATAATCTGCAGACCGGTCGCGGCCGAGAGGGAATCGGTGATTTCTATGCCGTTGCCCACCGAGGCCAGGTCCGCCTGAATATTCGGCACGCCGGCGGCGACGGCCGCCGCATTGATCAAATTAATGACGTCTTGAATGGTCGTGGCTGAGTCAAGATTAACGGAAAAGGCAGAAGCCCCATCGACATAAACTTCGATATCGTTTTGCCCCGGTTCGGTATGAACGCCTCTACCGTAGTTTAGTTGAGACAACGGCGTAGCGTCGTGCAGGGAACGAATCCCCAGATCGGTAGCGGTGGTGCCGCCGTTCTCGCCAATACGCATCTCCGAGCCGCTCAGCAAGTTATAGACATTAATACCGGTCCCGCCGGCATTAATTACGGCCCGCACCCCGATCCCGGCGTTATTTACAGCGTTGAGGATATCCTCCATGGTCCGGGCGGCCGCAATATTTATCACTCCCACGTCGCCTACCAGGCTGTTGGTGATTCTCAAGCCGGAAATATTGTCGATGCCCGCCCCGCCTGCCAGAGCCGTTACCGGCGTGGCCGGCGTAAGGCGAGCATCGACGTCCTGGCCTGTAAGGGTGGCGCCGCTTCCGGTATTATCAAAAATACCCAGATCGCGGGCCATAGTTCCACTGCCTACCTCCACCACGGTTACATTGGCGCCTCCGAGGGTGCTGGTTATTTGCAGCCCGTCGGCGGCCGCGTTCAAGGCGGCGGTGGTAGTAGCGGGTGTAACATTATTTATCTTATTAATAACATCGCCGAGGGTTACGCAATCACTAAGATCGATAGTATCAGAATTGATGCCGTCGCTGATGGTGATGCCGCCCCGACGAATTCCCTGATCGAGATATCCGTTCAGATCAGAAAGCAGCGTATCGGCGGTAACATCAGGATTCAGATCCTCAATGCCGACGATTCTTTGGCTTAAGGCGCCGAACGTTTCATCGGCATCAACACTAAAATCAACCTGACTATCGTCGGCGACGCGGGTTTGCATCTCGGTGAGGCTGCCGCTGAAGAGCACACCGCCGTCGGACAAAGTAAAGGGCATCTCGGTGCCGTTGTGCCCGGCGAAGATATAACTTCCCCTATACTCGGTATTACTGATGGTCACCAATTGCTTGATAATTTGATCGACCATTTGAGCATTGGAGGCCCGACCGGCATCATCAGCACCCATACCGATACTTTCCAAAGCCAGCGAATACGCCTCCTGCACCAAGGCTACCGCCTGCCCCAGGGCCGAGTCGGTGGCCGCCAGAAAACCATCGGCAAATTCGGTATTTCTCAGATATTGCTCATGACGCTCCAAAGAGCTATCCAGGTGCATAATGGTGGTGGCTTCTCCGGGCGAATCGCTGGGCCGGGCCAGTTTCAGGCCGGTGGCCAGTTGAT
This sequence comes from Phycisphaerae bacterium SM23_30, assembly GCA_001303695.1. GTDB lineage: Bacteria > Planctomycetota > Phycisphaerae > Sedimentisphaerales > SM23-30 > SM23-30. Next base: position 12,466 of record LJUC01000022.1, on the reverse strand, counting down.
TTTGCACCTTTAGTAAATCCACGGAATTAGTGCGGATACTGTTCATCAGCAGATCGGTCTGCATCAGCATCGAAACCCGCGCCACATTTGTCGGTCTTACCGCCGAAGGCATTATTTTCCACCTTTATCTTCTAAAATTTGTACTTTCCCATATCCAATTTCGATTTTTAATTTTTGATTTTAACTTTTAATCAATTTCTATCTTCCCAGGGCAATCACCTCTTGCAGCATTTCATCAATCAGGGCCACGTAGCGGGCCGCCCCTTGAAAGGCGCGCTGAAAGATAATCATTTTAATCGCCTCTTCATCCACGGAAACGCCGCTGATGCTCTGTCTTTCCGCTTGCAGGGTCTGCACCACGACGTCGGCGGCGAGGTAATTATCCTGGGATGCCCGGGCGTCGGCGGCGATTCGGCCGATCATGGAATTGAAGTTATCCGCCAGGTTCAAGCCATTAAGCGAATCGACGCCCTCGGTGGCCAATTGGGCGATGGCCCCGGCTACTGACCCGTTGCCCGCCAAGCCATTGGCGCTGGCCGCCAGGCCGCGGGGATTGCCGGTCAGATCGTCCCGGACGGCGATGGTCTTGCCATCGTAACCACCAAAGAAAGTATTGACGCCCAAGGCTGCTAATACATTGGTGGCATCATTAGCATTGGACGGCGCTGAAAATCCGAAGGTAAAACCGGAATCCGCCTGGATCACCAATCGATTATCCGCATTGACCGAGGCCGTTATGTTTGCCACCGCGTTCAAGGCCGTCGCCAGATCATCCAGGGTGGTGTCCGTGGCGTCGATGCCGATCTCCACCTTGATCCGGGTGGTGACCGTGTTGCCGGCGGCATCGGTGACATGGATATTGAAAACACCATTATTAACCTGCCACTTAAGGTCCGTCTGTTGCATATCAGCCAGTGATACATCTGTGGCGTCCAGGCTGAAGTGGCTGGTCAGGGACGTAAGACCGTCCAGCCCCTGCCCCAGACTGTGCAATTTATTAACTTCGAATATCAGCGCCGCCGCCCAATCATCAACCTGCCCCATGATATCGCCCAACTGATCGTCGCGGGCGGCGATCAGGCCATGTATCTTGCCGCCTGATAGATCAACGGCTTGATTGTTGTGGCTAAAGACCACCCGGGCCAGTTGATTGCCGTTGGGATCTTCGGTTTCGACATAGGTCAGGCCGCAGCTTTCTGAATACTGCACCAAGGGATCGTTGCCGATAAAAACCTGAACCGCCCCGCCATCGACTTCTCGGGTGGTTATGTTAATAAGTTCGCTTAATTGCTTAAGCAGTTCATCGCGCTGATCCCGCAGGGCGGCCGCCGAGCCGGCGTGGCCGGATTCCGCCGTCACCACCTGCCGATTCAGATCCGCGATCTGTTCGGCCAGGGCATCGGCCCGGGCCACCTGGAAGCGCACCTGGGCATCCAAATCGGATTGAATATCTTTCAGTTCCGACCGCATTTGTCGAATAAAGTTGGTCAGACTGGTCCCTTCCTGAATGACCACGCTGCGCGTGGCGATGTCCTGGGGCTGATTCTGCAGGGCCGACCAGGCCTGGAAAAAGGCATTCAATCGGGTGGAAAGGTCTGATTCGGTCAGTTCATTAAAGGTCGCCTCCACCCGGGCCATGGCTTGCTGTTGTATCAGATAAGAGGCGGAATCGCCCACCGCCGTACGAATGCGGCCGTTAAGGGCGTCATCAACCTGACGGCGAATCTCGGTCAGGGCCACTCCCGTGCCGGTATATTTACCCGGTATTACTTCGGTGTACTGGGTCGGCGCCAGATAAACTTCCTGCCGCGAATAACCGGGGGTGGCGGCATTGGCCATGTTATTGCCGGTCACCGTTAAAGCCGCCTGCGAAGCGGTAATAGCGCTGCGACCAATCTGTAATGAACCATTTATCAGTGCCAATTGTTTACCTCGTTTAATTTCTACGCTATCGCGTCCACCAGTCGATTTTGTTCGGCCATTGATTTTTTACCCGCCCGACCATAAAGCCCGACGTCCCGGCCCGACTGGGCAATAATGCGAAATATCTGATCAAAGTGGCCCAGGACCTTCCTGGTGGCGACCGCGTTGACACGATTGAGCCTTTGAATATTTTGCGCCATCTCCCTGAGCATGGCCGCCAGGGCCAATATTTTGCTGCGGGCCGGTTCCGGCGCTGCCTGGGCCAATTCTTTCGCCGTCACCGAGGAACCGATACGGCGTTGCGGAAACAACCGCCAGGTTGCCTGCTGCGTAGCTTCAGCTCGTCGCTGGCCGTTCATCCGAACGACGTTCAGCAGACGCTGTTCGTTATGACGCAGCGCTTCCAGCCGCGAAACATCAAAATGCCGCATCGCATCCAGTTTGCCATCCAGAACTGCCGCAAGCTTCCTGTGGCACTGCAGTTCGTCCTGCATCGCTTCGATCAGTTGTTCGACGGCGTCAGCCATTCCAAAATCCTCTGTTCTCCGGAAACACTGATGTTTTCTTTGCCGGTAGAGGTGCAAAATTTTGCGTCTCCACCTGAGCCGTACCTAATCCCTTCGCTCCCCGCCGAGTCAATTGCTGCAACAAAGCCTCTGTCAATGGCGAACCGCCTCCTTGGCTGATACGTTTGATCAGTTCCATATCCAACTGCCGAATAAACGTCCGGCCGCCGGGACCTCTATCAAAGATGGTCGGCTCCTGCGCCTCACGAAACTCCCGCAGCAGGGTCCCGTAGAAAAACTGGTTGACAACTTCATTGGCGTGACGCACCAGTTGTGGGTCATAATTGTAGGTAGCCGCGGCTGTTATCATCTAATTCACCGTTCTGACATTAGCTCGTAAGACGCCCAACCGATGAATGGCATAAATAACGTTTATCTTATCATCGATGGGCACGTTAAGCTGATTCATCGCATTCATCAGCTCTTCCAGCTTTGCGTTTGCCCTATTCCGCACCGCCGGCGCCGCCTGATCAGCCCCCGGTTGATTGGCCTGAGCAGGTTCCTGGCCGATCTGAATTTCCAAACCGTTCACCGTCACGCCCACCGAGGCAATCTCCACGTTGCCGGTCCAGGTAATTACCTTGTCCTTTCTATTTATAAATACGCTGGCCTCCGGATCCGGCAGATCCACCGGCAACGACATAATGCGGGCGATAAAGGGGGCCGGATAAGTCGCCTGTTTATCGGGGATAGTCACCTGAATGTTTTTCGGTCCCAGCACGATCGCCGACAATTCGTTGGTAAACTCACTTTGGACATTTCCCGCGGCGCCGGGAATAAGATCCGTGAGGGTAACTTCTTCATTAATAGTATTGGCCACGGTTTTGGCCGTCAGGTAATTGGCATGATAGTCATCCAGCACTAAAGTAAATACCGCCTTACCGGGATAAGTCTCGTAGTCCACATACAAGTGAAATATATTCTCTTCGACATCGGCCCCGGCCGCCACGTAACCGCTGGTGGGAATATTGTCGTCCGGAACGATGATGGGTCCCTGGGCCACCCCATAAATCCGGTCATCTTCATAAAACGACCCGCTCAAATACGTCACCAGCAGGTATCCGCCTTCCAGGCTCTTGGCATCATTGATGCTATGGACCTGTACATCAATTTTGTCGCCTTCCCGCATTCCGTTGCGGCCCAGTTGCGCCGTTACCGCCACATAAGCGACGTTTTTGGGCTTCAATTCGCTCGGATCGACGGCGTTGCCCAATTTACTGAGCATTTCGGCTAAAGGCCTTTTTGTCACCAACGAATCGCCGTCCCCCGTGCCGTTAAGACCCACCACCAGGCCATGCCCGATGAGCATATTGGTCCGTTCGCCTAACAGCCGAGTAATGTCACGAATGCGCGTCAATCCCGCGGCCGGCAACGTCCCGGCTAAAACCGTCGCCGCCGCCAATAATACTACTAATTCGCCGCGTCCCATTTTACTTTTACTTTGAGTATTCATGATTAACTCTTCCGAGTCGTTATCTTGAAGCTAAAAATCCTTATCAAAACGGCAAAATAAAATCAATCAAACCGGAAATCAGCCCTCGCTTGCCGGTGTCTCGTGCTATTCCTTTGTGGTGTTTTTCCAGATTGAGCCCGGCCAGTTGCGTCGAAAGGATCGAATTATCGATCCCGATATCTTTGCTGCGGCAAATGCCCGTCAAGGTAATCGTCATTTCCTCTTCGTCGGTGACCACGCGATGGGAAGCCTCCAAGACCAAATTTCCGTTGGGCAGCACGTCGATCACCTCGGCGTGTATCCGGGCCGTGACGGTATCCTCGCGTTCAACCTTGGCCTTGCTTTTTAGATCCTTTTCAAAGTCCAACCCAACTGTGGGGTCGCCGCGGCTTTGATTATCCGGCCGCAGGTTGCCCCCGGTCAGACGAATCCAGTCCGTAAGTTGAGCGCTGAGGGAATACTCACGTTCCGAATCGGTCTTGGTATTGGTCTTGTGTTTACTTACTTCATTAACCACGATAGTGACCAGATCATGCACGCGAAAATCATTCTGCCGGGGCTTGGAAACCGTAATCCACGAGGCGCTCCGCACCGACAACCGAGTTGGGGCGCCGACCCCCGCCGGCCGGCCGAATATATTGGCCCCGTATGCGCCGCCGACGGGCGTGGCGGCGGCCGTGGTGGTTAAGCCGCGTACATTACGCGCCTGAACATCCTGTGCCGCACGCAGAAAAAGACTATTCGTAGGCTGACCGGCCGCTGAGGCAACCGTCAGAAGTATTCCCGCCAGTATCGTCGCTGCTGTTCGTATAAACATAAACCTCAGTCCTCCCAAAAAACTAATACTTATTACTTGTCGTGCCTATGGCTTGGGATGGGATATTTGACGCGCCGCCAATGGTAACTTCGCCCAAACCCGTAACTACTCCCCGTACCATTACTTTATTTTTTCCACAGCGCACCATAATCTCATCACCGAAACCGCCGCCGGCCAACGCTTTGCCGCGTAATGTCACCTGCACCTGTCCCGCTTTGCTATGCACCTTTATGTCCTGATCGCGCTTGACCAGCTGCAGTTTCCTGATCATATTCGGAAAAACGACCGTTCGAGGCGGTATGGCCCGGGCCGCTTCCTGACCGATTACCGCATCCATATTCGTTATGCCCAAATCACGATAATTGCTGATGCGCCGAGGCATAAATTTTACATCCGCCGCGGTAATCACCTCACCCATTTGCAACCGACGGATCGTCGTCACCGATTCACAAAGCAACTGCACATAACCATACACGGCAACCGCTGCCGATCCGCCTTCGACCGGAGATGATTTTTTGGTATCCAGCCGGGATCCTTTCTGTTGATTATCAACCACATCAAAGCAAATATTTCCCAGAGTAATAACCGTACGCGGGACAATCTTAAAACGATTCTTCTCGGTCGGCCGTTGCAAAAAGCCTTTTTGATTACAACGCCAATCAATCTTCAGCCGGGCCATATCAAATCCGGTCAACTGCGCCACTGTTCGCGTCAATTCATCTGCCAGAGTCTGCTGCTGCTCCGTTTTTCGGTTCACGGCCGACTGGGCAACTTCATTCTCCGGATCAACCTCAACCTTTTTGACTTGCTGGGCGTTTTTGACCATCACCCGACAATAACTGGCGCCAAAGATGTCCACGGTGGCCGGGTTGATCTGAGCCTGGGCCAGAGCCCGACATATCTCAAAATTCCCCACCAAAATATCCTTGTCGTTCACGGTAAACCGCCCCACAATCAGATTATCCAGCCGTGCTTTTTGTTGTTCCTGGGACTTTACCAGTGCGACATCAGCCAGGCGGATCGGCCCGGCATCCAACGCCACGCTTTTCCGCAGGAAAATCTCATCCTTTGACTCTGCCGCCACCGCCGATGTAACTGCGGCGATCACCGCCCAAAAGACCAGGCCTATAAAAATATTACGCTCTCTATACATTTAACCGTTTCCTATTCCCTCTATCCTAACGCCGCAGCCGACTGACCACCTGCAGGTTCTCGTCGGCGGCCCTGATGGTCTGCGAATTCAGCTCAAAATTCCGCTGCGTGCGTATCATACTGATAAGCTCCCTTACCGGATCCACGTTGCTGCTTTCCAGATAACGCTGGGCCAGGATTCCATAGCCGGGATCGGCAGGCCGGCCCGAGGTAGGGGTTCCGCTGGCCTCGGTTCGCACCAGGAGATTACCGCCCACTAATCGCAGACCCTGCGCATTGGGAAATTTATACAGCTCGATCTGACCTAACTCCTGCTGGATGCCGGCCACCTCCACGGTAATCACCCCGTCACTGGTAATGGTGATACTATGCAGATCCGTTCCTTCCGGAACCGTAATGCTCGGCTCCAGCAAGGGCCCGTCCAGAGTACCCAGCACCAGTTCCCCATTATTGTTGGTGAAAAAGTTACCGGCCCGCGTATAAGCCTCTCCGTTACCGATCCCTTCAAAAGTTCTTACCTTAAAGAACCCATCTCCCTGAATTGCGATATCCAGAGGGTTGCCTGTTTCTTCCAAAGAACCGGTCCGCAGATCCATCTGAGTATTGGACACCCGCGCCCCCAGCCCCACAAAGAGACCCGTACTGGTCCGCTGACCCAGGCTGTTGATGGCCCCGGGTTGCTGGCGTTCCTCGTAAAACAAATCCTCAAAATTTACCCGCGAGGCCTTGAAACCTTTGGTGTGGGAATTAGCCAGATTGTGGGCGATGACATCCAACTGGGTGTCCATCACCCTCATGCCCGTTGCTGCTGATTGTAATGCGGTGATTGCCATAACTTATTTCCGTATTCTCATAATTATCCGCTTATGCTGCCCAGGCGCGTAACCGCCAAGCCCAGCGTCTGATCCTGTAACTGCAGCATGCTGAGATTCATCTGAAACATGCGCTGGGCCTCAATCATCTGGACCATCTCTTGAATGGCGTTGACGCCCGAGTTTTCCAGCACGCCCTGTTTGACCGGCGCGGGCGCCGCTCGGGAGGGGCTGTCGGCCTGATCGACATAAAGGTTATTCCCCTGTTTACGTAATCCGGCGGTATCATCAAAATCAACTACTCCCAACCGGGTTACGACTTCTCCGCTCTGGCTGATATGACCGGTCTCATTCACGGAAAAATCCAGCCCGCGATCTAATTCAATCACCTGGCCTGATTCATCTAAAACCGGCAGATGATCCGTATAGGTAACTAGTTGGTCTTGATTGTTGAGCGTAAAGCGTCCGTCGCGGGTAAAACAGATTTCATTACCCCGGCGGACCTGAAAGAATCCTCTCCCCTCCAACGCCAGATCAAAATCTCGACCGGTTACCTCGAGGCTGGCGGGGGAAAAATCCGTATGAGTCGGCAGCGCAAAAATACCGCCGCCCATACCTTCCAGCAGGGCATTGGTAAATTGCCTTTGACCGTTTGTCTCGGTCTCCGTAGGGCGGGCCCGGGCCAGCGCCAGGTCGCGTTTGAACGCCACCGTGTCCACGTTGGCCAGATTATTCGCTACAACGTCCTGTCGATACGAATTAGCCAGCGCACCCGCTGCTGATACGTATAAACCATACAACATAGCTCATCCTTAAGCCTATTCGATCGAGTTCTCCGCCTCGACAGCAGACCGCATCTTTTGAGCCGATTGCCGCAGGTGCTCTGCCATAGCTAGTCGGGCCGCCTCCGCGATCCGCTCACCCAGCCGACAACTCGCCAAAGTATCCAGTAAAATAGCAACACCCTGCGGGTCATCCCTTACCGGCGGGGCATTGTCACTGGTTATTTTGTTTTCTTTGGCCATAGCAACCATGTAGCTTTCCGGCTCCTCATACAAGCCGCTTACCGCCCTCCTGGCGGTGCGACGTTTAACTCAATGTCAGTCCTTACGGCCCCACAAAACCGCAAAGACCATGCCAAAAGAGTCCAATAACCACCGAAAATAATTTAAGCCGTCCGATAAAATTGAACGTAATCATATATATAATAAATAGTTACAAAATTGGAATTTTGACGCGAGCCCCCTCTATTATCAATTATTTCCAAATGAGGATCACATCGTCGCCGCGCAAAAAATGCGCTTATTAAACTTAGATTACGCAATTATTGCCCCAGCCCCATACGACTGCCCCAAAAGGATAAAAATTATCGAACCTTTTTATCCCGCACCCGAATAGAAAGAGGGGTTAGAAATACTACCTTGACGGTTTTTATCCTGATTAGTTTAACAAGATCCTGGTAAAATTTCTGTTTGACGGAAAAAACAGCCCTGCCGGCACGGAAATTTCAACTATCCGGCGACATCTCGAAGCCCCGTTGAAAAGCCTTCTGAAAATCATATACATCCTCGAAATCTTCGATACGATCTTGCGGTTCCTTTTGCATCCAGCCGTTTTCGACGAGAAGAAAGACTATCTCGCCGAAATCGCGGGTCCTTTTGATATTCCATTTGGCCAGCACCGACCGGGCCATCAGCCCCCACCGCTTCAAAGCCAACTCGCGCAAGCCTGCGCAAAGCTGAGCCCCGCTGACGTGGCGCACCGTCCCGGTCTGCGCCCCTTGCCGATGAAACTTTGCCACCGCATGGTTGAGCCCCTCGCGGACAAACTGCACCGCCTCCAGCGGATAGCGATTATCCTCTCGAAAAATCTCCTCGATGCTTCTTTGCGGCTTTTTAACCATCCTCCTGGTACCACCATGTCATCAAGTCCCCTCTGGAGAGGGGATTTAGGGGTGCGTTAATAAACACCTTGAAACGCTTAAGAAAATTACTCATATCCTCAATTCAATGTATTCGTTGACCCGGCTTGGCGCCTTCATCCACCCAGAGGGCAAATACATCTTTATCTCCGGTGCCCGAGGCCATTATCATACCTTCCGACAAACCAAACCGCATCTTGCGCGAGGCCAGATTAGCCGCCACCACCACCAGTTTACCTTCCATTTCCTCCGGTTGATAGGCCTGCCGGAAAGCGCCCAAGATATTCCGCGTCCGGCCTCCCAGATCCACCTCAAAACGAAGTAATTTATCCGCCCCCTCCACAATCTCGGCTTTTAACACCTTACCCACCCGTAAATCAACCTTCATAAACTGCTCGAAATCGATTTCTTCTGCCAGCGGCTCTTTTTCCAGTTCCGTCGGCCCGGATGCTGCCTGGGGCTGGGTTTCTTTGCTTTCTTCGATCATCATTTCTACCTTTCTCGGATCTACCCGCTCTATCAATCTCTCAAATTCACCCACTTCACGATCTTCTAGTAAAACTAAAGTATCGGACCATTGCAAGGGTTCAATCTGCATTATTTTCTCCATCCGGCCGGCAAATCCCGGCAATATCGGTTTCAAAAATATGGTCAACAGCCGCACCGCATTGATCGAGGCGGTGAGAGTCTGGCGGGCATGTTCCGGGTCGGTCTTGATGGCGGCCCAGGGTTTGCGCCGATCAATATAACGGTTAACCTCATCGGCCAAACCAACCATCCGCCGCACCGCCGCCGCGTACCGGCATGATTCAAAATCCCCCGCTATCGCCTCCGATTCCCCCTGTATGCCCTTGAGCATCGCGCGGGCCTCTTCCGTGAGCTTACCCAATCGACCTTTGAGGCTCTTTCGCAACATAGTTATCGAACGCGAGGCCAGATTGGCGAAATTGCCCACCAGATCGCTGTTGATCCGCCGGACAAAGTCTTCCAAATTAAGATCGATATCCTCGGTGCCGGGCCCCAGCTTGCTGGCGTAGTAATATCTCAGGTAATTAATATCCAGATACTTTAAATATGTCGCCGCCATGACAAACGTGCCCCGCGACTTGCTCATCTTCTCGCCGTTGACCGTCAGAAAACCGTGAATGGTCAAGCGGTCGGGCGTATTCAATCTTGCCCCCATCAGCATGGCCGGCCAAAACAAGGCATGAAAATAAGTAATATCCTTGCCAATAAAATGATGGATCTCCGTCGCCGGATCGCACCAGTACTCCTGATAGTTCCGCCCCGCCTGCTTACAATAATTCATGGTGCTGGCGATATAACCTATCGGGGCATCCAGCCACACGTAAAAATACTTGTCTTTTTCACCGGGAATCAAAAATCCAAAATAAGGCGCATCGCGAGAAATATCCCAATCCCGCAGCCCCTGATCGAACCACTCGCCCAGCTTGTTCTGCACCTGCGCATGCACGCGCCCGCCGGTTATCCAATCTTTAAGTCGGTCGGTGAAATCACCCAGTTGAAAAAAATAATGTTTCGACCGCCGCTGCTGGGGCGGCTGCCCGCAGGTGCTGCAGCGGGCGTCTCTTAAATCCAAGGGTGAGTACGTCGCATGACAAACCTCGCAGGAATCGCCGTACTGATCCGCCGCCCCACACTTGGGACACGTCCCCCGAATAAAACGATCCGGCAAAAACATCCGGTCGTGTTCGCAAAACGCCTGCTCCACCTCCCGCACCGCTATATGGCCGCCCTGCTTGAGACGCTCGTATATCATCTCACTGCAAATTCGGTTCTCTTTGGAGTGCGTCGAGTAATAACTGTCAAAGGCGATATCGAAACCTAAAAAGTCGCGGACGTGCTCGGCATACATTCTTTCAATCAGCTCTTTGGGGCTTATCTGTTCCTGACGGGCCCGCAGCATGATGGGCGTGCCGTGGGTGTCATCGGCGCAACAATAAACACAGTCGTGCCCGCGCATCTTTTGAAAGCGCGCCCAGATATCCGTTTGTATATATTCCACCAGGTGTCCGATATGGATGGGGCCATTGGCATAAGGCAGGGCGGCGGTCACCAGAATCCGTCTTGGCATTGATCTCTACCCTATATTGTCATACGGTTGTCATTCTGAGCGTCGCGAAGAATCTCGGCGTTCCAGTCTCTACGCGACCCCTCGCTGAGCCTTTCCCTTGAGCGCGGTGAAAGACTCAGGGTGACAGATTTGTCACTCGGTCTAACATCTCATAATCTTGTCTTTAATCGGACGACGCACCGGCATCGTTCACTGATTTATTCTGCTGCTGCCCTTCTTGACCGGCGCCGGCCGCATTGGAGGAACCGCCCGATTCTTTCTTCCGCCTCTTTTTACGCCGACGCCTTTTCTTCGGCGTTTCCTGTTCAACCTCGTCACCGGTCGGCTCGGATGTCGGTTGCGGTTTGAAACCGGTTTTCAGCTCCATTTCCTCCGGGACGTCCTGGTCGGGTTCTATCGGCAGCCCCTCCGGCGCCGGGCAATTACGCTCTAATATCTCCTCCACATTTAACGCAATAATCCGACCCGTATCTAATCGCAACTTAACCAGTTGCGTTAATACCTGTTTTTCGATCACCTGACCCAGGCCATGTTCCGTCCGCACCCAACTATTGCTGGGCGGCATATTCTTGTTTAACTCGTTATATACCTGATCTTCATAACGAAGACAGCATTTAAGTCGCCCGCAACGGCCGGAAATCTTGGACGGATCCAAGGTCGCCTTTTGCAACTTGGCCATCCGCATGTTGACCGGTAAAAGCACCTTTAGAAAGCTCTTACAACAGCACTGCCGACCGCATGTCTCAAAATCGGCGATCAGCCGGGCCTCGTCTCGAGCCCCGATCTGCCGCATCTCAATCCGCGTCTGGTACTCATGGGCCAATTTCTTAACCAGTTCCCGAAAATCCACCCGGCCATCCGCCGTAAAGTAATAGATTATCCGATCCCCCCCAAACAGGTGCTCCGCCGTCACCAACCGCATCAATAACTGGCTTTCCTGGATCAATTGCTCACAAAAGCGCACCTTTTCCCGAACATCCATATCCAGATGTCGCTGTTCGTTGAGGTCCTGCTCGTTGGCGAATCGCACAAACCTGCCCTGGCGGTTAAAGGGATAATTTGGACCGCTCGCCTGGCAATAGGCGTCGATCATCTCATTCGACAAAGTACAATTGCCTCGATGATGGCAAAACGTCGAGATAATCTCGCCGATCTCCATCCCCCGTTCCGTCTGCACCACCACATATTTGGTTGTCGGGGAGATCTCACGCTCGTGATGACGAAACTGGCCCAAAAGATTCATCTTGCCGTACCGCACCAGCATGGTCCGATGACGCCCCCGCCCGGATCCGGGGGTTTCGGGTTTCACCGCCGCTTTGGATGCGGATTCATTTGCATCTTCTTGTCCTTTTTCACTCATATTTTATGTATTCTAGCAACAGCGACTCTAAAAGCAAAGCCTGATTTACATTAGCTTCCAAACGTCCCCGGGCCCGATTTGTCGCCCGAATCACCTCGGCACAGCCCCAAAAATCCCATTTTTGGGCAATTATCCCTATTTCCTCAGGCTGATCAAAACCGTTTGGTCGGCCCATATCCGCCGCCGTCGCGAATCGCAAGGCACAGCTATACACATGAGCGATTATCTCTAACCAGCATATATACCCCCGGCGCTCAGCAGCAGTTGTGGTATCATCCGGATGATCGTTGCACCATGATCGTCCGAATTCTTTTGCCTGGTTGGTTATCCATGCCGCCAGGGAAAGGGCTTTTCCATAATCCAGTTG